>NZ_JBFAZA010000067.1:0-22026 GCF_040681595.1 Amycolatopsis sp. NPDC051716
CGCAGCCGCCTCAGCGGCCGGCACGCCGGGTCAAGGCACGCTTTCCCGCCTTGACGCGGCGTGACGGCCGTTGAACAATCCGGCGTTCGGGTCGGCGGAACGAGAATCCGCATGATGCCCCGCCAATCACGCGAGATGCCCCGCCAGCCACGCGAGATGCCTCGCGGCTCCCGGACGATGCCCCGCCAGTCACGGGAGACCCCCCTCGGTCACGCGAGATGCCCTGCCAGTCACACGGCCGAGCAGGAACTCGCGCGGTTGGGCGCGGGTTTCGCGTGGCTGAGGACAGAACTCGTGTGTCTGAGGACAGGCTTCGCGTGGTTGAGCGCGGGTCTCGCGTGACTGAGGAGGGTTTTCGTGGGATTGCGCGCGGGTTTCGCTGGCTGAGCGCGGGTTTCGCGTGACTGCGCACGGATCTCCCGTGACTGCGCACGGAATTCCCGCAACGAACCACAGATCTCGGCACACCTAACCCACCAAAAACCCTCATCCACCCGCAATCGGCCCAAGAAACGTCCCACCCGAAACATCCAAGGTCTGCCCAGTAACCCACCGACCCCCCGCCCCAGCCAAAAACCCCACCACCTCAGCCACATCCTCCGGCTCCCCAACCCGCCCCAGCGCCGCAATCGCCGCAAGCCCGGCCGCCGCTTCCGGAACCGCGAGCATCGGCTCCGTCATATCCGTCCGGATCGGCCCCGGCGCCACCGTATTGACCGTGATCCCCCGATGACCCAGCTCATTCGCCAGCGTCGGCGCCATCGCCTCGATGGCCGCTTTGCTCACCGTGTAACCGATCTGCGACGACACCGCGATGCGCGTCGCCATCGAACCGACCGTCACGATCCGGCCACCGTCGTTGAGCACCGGCAGCAGCCGCTGGATCAGCAGCATCGGCGCCTTCACGTTCACCGCGAGAAGCCGGTCGAGCTCCTCCTCGGTCAAGGCCTCGATCGAGCTGTGCGAGCTGATACCCGCGTTGTTGACGAGGATGTCCAAACCGCCCCCGAACGCCGAGGTGACCGCCTCGGCCAGCCGGTCGACCGCCCCCGGCTCACCGAACCGCGCCGCCACCGGGAAGGCGTGGCCGCCCGCGTTCTCGATCAGGGACACCGTTTCCTTGGCCGCCACCTCGTTGCCGCCGTGGTGCACCGCGACCACCGCTCCGTCCGCGGCCAGCCGCAGCGCCACCGCGCGGCCGATGCCCCGCGAAGCCCCCGTCACCAAAGCGTTCTTCGTCATTCCGGCTCCCGAAGGTCGGTGCCGGACCGTCGTGGCCCGGCGCTGACCCGAAGGTTTCCGCCCGCCGCTGACCGGACGCGCACCACGCGCGCACCGGCCGGCGGGCGGCCGGTCAGCGGCCGGCCACGGCAACCGGCGCCGGAGTCGCCGCCACCGGGGACCGTCCCGGCAGGAACGCCGCCACGGCCAGCGCGATCAGCGCCGCCGCCGAGCCCATGCCCAGCACCAGCCGGAACCCGTTCTGGGACGGCAGAGTCGCCGGTCCGAACGAGATCGTCAGCCGGGCGAGGATCAGTCCGGCGGTGGCGCTGGAAACCGACGTGCCGATCGAGCGCATCAATGTGTTGAGGCTGTTGGCGGCCGCGGTTTCCGACACCGGCACCGCACCCATGACGAGCGCCGGCATCGCGCCGTAGGCGAGCCCGATGCCCGCGCCGATGATGCTCGAGATCAGCACCAGGTGCCAGGCCGCGCTCATCAGGACGATCCCGAGCGCGTACCCGGCGGCGACGACCACCGCGCCGAGCATCAGCGTCGTCTTCGGGCCGCGGGTGGCCGAGATGCGCGCGGACACCGGGGCCAGCGCCATCATCACCAGCCCGGACGGCGCCATCACCAGACCCACCGCCAGCATCGACTTCCCGAGGCCGTACCCGGTGGCCGCCGGCAGCTGCAGCAGCTGCGGCAGCACCAGGGACATCGCGAACATCGCGAAGCCGAACACCGCCGAGGCGATGTTGGTCAGCAGCACCTGGCGCCGCGCGGTCGTCCGCAGGTCCACCAGCGGCCGCGCCGTCCGCAGCTCCCAGCGGCCCCACAGCAGCAGGACGACGACGGCGACCGCGAACAGGCCCAGCGTCGCCGCGCTGCCCCAGCCCCAGTCGGCCCCCTTGGAGATGGCCAGCAGCAGGCACACCAGCGCGATCGACAACCCGGCCGCGCCGGGCACGTCGAACCGGCCGCCGGTCCGGACCGGCGACTCCGGCACGAGCGCGACGACCAGTGCCGTGACGACCACGCCCAGGCCGGCCGCGGTCCAGAAGAGCGCGTGCCAGTCGGCGTTCTCGGCCAGCAGTGCCGCCGCGGGCAGGCCCAGGGCGCCGCCGACGCCGAGTGACGCGCTCATCAGCGCCGTGGCGGAGCCGAGCCGTTCGGCGGGCAGCTCGTCGCGCATGATGCTGATCCCGAGCGGGATGACGCCGGCGGCGAGGCCCTGCAGGGCCCGCCCGGCGACCATCGGCACGAGGCTGTCGGACAGTGCGCCGATCGTGGAGCCGGCGACCAGCGCGCCGAGGCTGATCAGCAGCATCCGCCGTTTCCCGTACATGTCGCCGAGCCGGCCCATGGTCGGCGTCGCCACCGCGCCCGCGAGCAGGGTGGCGGTGATGGCCCAGGTGGCGTCGGCCGCGGAGGCGTGCAGCAGCCCGGGCAGCGCCGGGATCAGCGGGATGACCAGCGTCTGCATCAGCGAGACGGTGATGCCCGCGACCGCGAGGACCGCGACGACGAGGTTCGCGCGCGGCGAGGCCTCCCGGGCGGACGTGGATGGGTCGGGCACGAGCGGTCCTCCGGGGGCAGTGGGGTGACGCGGCCAAATTAAATCAGTCGCTTGACTTAGCGTAGCAGTCTTCGGTTGACTGATCACGAACCGACGGCCACCGCGGAGGAACGATGACGAGCACCGCCGAGATCCCCGAGTTCCCGATGACCCGGGCCGCGGGCTGCCCGTTCGACCCGCCGCCCGCCGCCCGCGCGCTGCAGGAAGCGGCCCCGCTCGCCCGCGTCCGGCTGTGGGACGGCAGCACGCCGTGGCTGGTGACCCGCTACGCCGACCAGCGGGCGCTGCTGGCCGATCCCCGGGTCAGCGCCGACATCACGCGGCCCGGGTACCCGAGCCCGGCGCCGCTGCCGAAGGGCGGCACCGGCATCGGCTTCATCCTGATGGACAACCCCGAGCACGCGCGGCTGCGCAAGATGGTGACGGCGCCGTTCACGATCCGCCGCGTCGCCGCGATGCGCCCGGCCGTCCAGAAGATCGTCGACGACGTGATCGACGAGCTGCTGGCCGGCCCGAAGCCGGTGGACCTCGTCGAGGCGTTCGCGCTGCCGGTGCCGTCACTGGTGATCTGCGAACTGCTGGGCGTCCCGTACGCCGACCACGGCTTCTTCCAGGAGAACAGCAAGGTCATCATCCGCCGTGACGCCCGGCCCGAGGAGCGGGCCGCCGGGCACCAGGCGCTGATCGGCTACCTCGACCGGCTGGTGGGCGAGAAGCTCGAACACCCCACCGGCGACCTGCTCTCGGGGCTGGCCGGCCGCGTCGCGGCGGGGGAGCTGACCCGGGTCGAAGCGGCGCAGATGGGGGTCCTGCTGCTCATCGCCGGCCACGAGACGACGGCGAACATGATCGCGCTGGGCACCCTCGCCCTGCTGGAGCACCCGGACCAGCTGGCGCTGCTGCGCGAGAGCGACGACCCGGCCCTGGTCGCGTCGGCGGTCGAGGAACTGCTGCGCTACCTGAACATCACGCACAACGGGCGTCGCCGCGTCGCGCTGGAGGACATCGAGATCGCCGGGGAGACCGTCCGCGCGGGCGAAGGCCTGATCATGGCCAACGACATCGCCAACCGCGATCCGGAAGTCTTCCCCGACGGCGACCGGCTGGACCTGACCCGCGACGCGCACCGCCACGTGGCCTTCGGCTTCGGCGTCCACCAGTGCCTCGGCCAGCCGCTGGCCCGGCTGGAGCTGCAGGTCGTCTACAGCACGCTGTACCGGCGGATCCCGACGCTGGCCTTGGCCACCGAGGCCGGGAAGATCCCGTTCAAGCACGACGGGTCGGTGTACGGCGTGTACGAGCTGCCGGTCACCTGGTGAGTCAGACGCTGCGCAGCACCGACACGACCGTGCCGAGGATGACCGCGCGGTCGCCGTCGATGACGTCGTAGGCCGGGTTGCGGGGCTCGAGGTACACGTGGCCGTTGCGGCGGCGATAGACCTTGACCGTCGCCTCTTCGTCGATCATCGCCGCCACGATCTGCCCCGAATGGGCCTCGGACTGCTGCTTGACCACCACGATGTCGCCGTCGCAGATGGCGGCGTCGATCATCGAGTCGCCGCGGACGCGCAGGCCGAACACCGTGCCGCGGCCAGTGAGGTCGCGAGGCAGCTTGAGGACGTCCTCGGTGTGCTCGACCGCCGAGATCGGGGTGCCGGCCGCGATGTCGCCGACCACGGGCACCGGCACCGAGTCGCCGTCCTCGGCGGCGGCCGGGCCGTGCAGGAACGCGCGCACGTCGATCGGGCGCGACACCGTGGCGCCGCGGCGCAGGTAACCCTTGTCTTCGAGGCTGGCCAGGTGCTTCGACACCGACGACGTCGACTGCAGGCCGACGGCCTCGCCGAGCTCGCGGGTGCTGGGGGAGTAGCCGTACTGGACCACCCAGTCCCGGATCGCGACCAGGATCCGCTGCTGCCGCTCCGGCAGGGCCGAGGGGTCGAGGTGCTCGAACGTGTCGTCGTAGGTGGTCACCGGCGTGATCCTAGAGGCACGCGTCCCGCGCCTCGCCGCCGGTCCGGCCGGTGCGGTCCCGCTCAACGGAACACCGGGTGACAGTTGGCGCCTTACCAACAGCATTCCCGGCTTTGCCAGCCGTTGACCTGGGTAACGAATCGACGTATGGTCTAGACCACAATTTTCCTTCGCTCGTAACCCTTCCCGTCGCGGCGGACCTCCCAGCGAGGCCGGGGCCGCGGTTTCGCCGTGCCCGGCGGCGGGAGGCGAGCCTGTCCCCGAAGGAGCTGGTATGAACCGCAAACTGGTCGCGGCCGCGGCGGGTGTCCTCCTGGCCCCCGTCCTGGTGGTGCTCAACCCCGCCGGGATCGCGAGCGCGCACGGGTACGTCAGCTCGCCGGCCAGCCGGCAGGCGCAGTGTGCCCAGCACGTCGTGTCGTGCGGGCAGATCCAGTACGAGCCCCAGAGCGTGGAAGGCCCCAAGGGCCTGCGGTCCTGCAACGGCGGGGTGGCCCAGTTCGCCGAGCTCAACGACAACGGCAAGGGCTGGCGCGCCGCGAACGTCGGCCGCACGGTGACCTTCAACTGGACCTTCACCGCGCGCCACCGCACGTCGAACTACCAGTACTTCATCGGCGGCCAGAAGATCGCGGAAGTGAGCGGCAACAACCAGCAGCCGCCGTCGACCGTCGCCCACCAGGTGAACCTGGGCAGCCACACGGGCCGCCAGACGGTGCTGGCGGTGTGGAACATCGCCGACACGGCGAACGCGTTCTACGCCTGCATCGACCTGCAGGTGAGCTGACCCCGGTTCGCGGTCCGGCCACAGTGGACGCTGTGGCCGGACCGCGAACCGCCGGGTGCGTGCCGTCCGGGCGGACCGGCGATCCCGGACCTGGGGTTCGGCCGCGACCTGCCCGGCCGTCGGTGACCTCGGCGCCCTCCTGGAGCTGCCCGCGGTGGAGAGCGTGCACTGGAGCGCGGGGCGCCCCGCCGAGGTCCGGAGACAGCCGTGAAGGGCGGCCTCGGGCGGCTTGCCCGAGCTGTCCACACCGGAAGGACCAGCGTGGTGACGAACCGCTGGTAAACCTGGTGCCATGGCTCTGCACGATCTCGGCGCCGCGGTGCGCCGGCTGCGCGAAAGCACCGACCCGGCCGTGGCCGGGCTGCCGGGCGGGCGGCGGCGGACCCGCGGGCTGCGGCGGGAGGAGCTCGCCGAGCTGGCCGGGGTGTCCGCGGACTACGTGCGGCGGCTGGAGCAGGGGCGCCGCCACCCCTCGGCCGGGGTGGTGACCGCCATCGCCGGGGCGTTGCGGCTCGGGCGGGCGGACTACGAACGGCTCTGCGCACTGGCCGGGTACGCCGCGGTGGACGGGCAGGTGCCGCGCGAGGCCGGCGCGGCGGCGCTGCGGCTGCTGGAACGGTTCGGCGGCACCCCCGCCTTCCTGACCGACGCGGCGTGGAACGTGGTCGCCGTCAACGGTGCGTGGTTCGCGCTGCAGGCCGGCGGCCCGACCGGGCACGAGCGGGACTGGAACGTCGCCTGGCGCACGTTCCGCGACGCACCCCGCGGGATCAGCCGGACCGACGAGCGCGCGGCCGGCTTCCGGGCGATGCTCGCCGCCCGGCTGCGGGACACCGCCCTGCGCCACCCCGCGGACGCGGCGCTCGCCGAGCTCGTCGACGAGCTGCGGAGCACGAGCCGATCGTTCGACACCTTGTGGCGCGCCCCGGAACCGGTGGCCGCGTACGAGAACCGCGCGGTGTTCAAGCATCCGGACGGCGCGGACATCACGCTCGACGGCCACCTCCTGGAAGTGCCGGGGGACGACCTGATGGCGGTGATCCTCACCGCGGCACCGGGTTCGGCCGACGCGGCCCGGCTGGGCGAGGTCGTCGGCGCTGCGGGCCGGCCGTCCGTCGTCAAGGTGGGCCAAGCCGGCCCAGGCTGATCCGGCCCGCGGCCGCGATCCTGGGGGCGAAGTGGATCACGGACGAAAGCGAGCAGCTCGATGAAGGCAGTGCGGTTCCACGAGTACGGTGCCCCCGGCGTCCTGCGTTACGAGGACGTCGAGCTGCCCGTCCCGGCCGCGGGGCAGGTCCGGGTCCGGGTCGCCGCGACGTCGTTCAACTCCGTCGACGGCAACATCCGCGGCGGGTTCATGCAGGGCCCGATCGCGACGTCGCTGCCCCATACCCCGGGTATCGACGTCGCCGGCACGGTCGACGCACTCGGCGCAGACGTGGACGGCCTGGCGGTCGGTGACGAGGTCGTCGGCTTCCTGCCGATGGACCAGCCCGGCGCCGCCGCCGAATACGTCCTCGCCCCCGCCGAAATCCTCACCTCCGCACCGAAGACCGTCCCCCTGCCCGAGGCTGCCGCGCTGCCGCTGGTGGGGCTGACCGCGTATCAGGCGCTGTTCGACCACGCCCACCTGACAACCGGGCAACGCGTACTGATCAACGGGGCCGGAGGCGCGGTCGGCGGCTACGCCCTGCAGCTGGCCAAGAACGCCGGCGCCCACGTCATCGCCACCGCCGGCCCCCGCAGCACCGACGCGGTCAAGGCTGCCGACGAAGTCATCGACCACACCGCCACCGACGTGATCACGGCGGTGACCGAACCGGTCGATGTCGTGCTCAACCTCGCCCCGGTCACCCCGGAACAACTGGCCGCGCTGGTCACCCTGGTCCGCCCCGGCGGCGTCCTGGTCAACACGACCGTGTGGATGCCCGCCCCTTCCGACGAAGAGCGCGGCGTGCGCGGCATCGACCTGTTCGTCCGCAGCGACGCCGACCAGCTGGCGCAACTGGTCGCCCAGGTCGACCGCGGCGAACTGCGCGTCGACGTCGCCGAGCAGGTCCCGCTGGCCGAACTGGCCGCCCTGCACGCCCGGGCCGCCGAAGGCGCGGTGCACGGCAAGGTCGTCGTCCTTCCTCGATCCGCCTAGCGGGTGAAGGTGAACCAGTTGATGTTGACGAAGTCCGCCGAGCTCCCGGAGAACGTCAGGTAGAGGTCGTGCACGCCGGTCGCCGAGGCGACGACGTTGGCCGGCACGGTCTGCCACTGCTGCCAGCCGCCGTTGTTCGCGAAGTCGATCTCGGCGACCACCGGGCCCGTCACGCTGTCCAGGCGGGCCCGGATGGCGCCGCTGACCCCGGCGGCCGCCCCCGAGGCGAGGCGGGCGACGAACTGGTTCGGCGAGCTCGACCCGAAGTCGACGCGGGCGTACTTCAGCCAGTCGCCGTCCGCGATCCAGCCGACGTCCACCCCGCCGCCCGTGTCGCCGCACGTCTCGTTCTGGGTGCCGCTCTGGGCGTTGTAGGCCTCCGCCTGGATGGTGGAGTACGCGCTCGTGCCGCCGGAGCCGGGCGGGGTGGTGCCGCCGCCCGCGCCCGGTCCGAGCGAGACCGTCCAGGACGTCGGGGCCGGGTCCTGGAGGTGGCCGTCGACGGGCTGGGCCCCGGTCGGGCCGACGTCGTCGTACGGGAAGGCGTAGCCGATCGAGGCGTACTGGTGCACCAGGCGGGCGTAGTGGTTGGTGGTGGCGTCCCGGTAGTACTGCGCGGGTGGGACGCCGTCGGGCTGGTTGTTCCCGCCGCTCACCAGCAGGCTGCTGCGGTTCAGCGCGGCGGCCAGCCGGGCGGCGACCGCGCCCCGGGCGTCGCTGCCGGAGTTGTACAGCGGTCCGCTCGCGCAGCCGAAGATGTCCGCCGCGCTCGGCTTGGTGAACGGCACGCCGTTGGTGTTCAGGCCGCCGAACACGATCGCGTCGCCGCTGACCGTGCCGGTGTAGGAGCCGATGCCGCCCTGGCCGTTGATCGTCAGCGGGGTCGTGCGGTAGTGGTCCCAGACGGCGTTGAGGTAGTTCGTCCAGTAACCGCCGAAGTCGACGGGGGAGTGGCCGGGCGCGAGCACCCGCACCACCTTGCCGGCGCTGTCGGTGACGACGAGCCGGTCCCAGGGCGCGCCGTCGGTGCCGTGCTGCGCGCGCAGGCCGTCCGCGATGCTCCCGAGGGCGCCGGACGGCAGCGGGCTGACCGACTGCGCGCCCGCCGCGCCGGTGGTGGCCATCGACACCGGCAGCGCCACCATGTCGACGTAGCTGATGTTCGCGTAGAGGTTCGCGCTGTTGTAGGTGAACTCGCAGAACGTCCAGTTCGTCTGCCAGTTCGGGTCCGAGCTGGTGAAGCCGGGCTGCACCAGGCCGGGCCCGGGGTTGACGAAGAACTGGATCTTCTTGTCGACCGAGAACCACACCCGGCCGCCGATGAGGTAGTCGGTCAGCGTCACCGTGAGCTGGGACCCCGAGCCGCCGAGCGGGATGGCGTAGTCCGGGACCGGCGTCACCGGCGAGGAGGGATTGGGCAGTGCCTGGAACCGGCCGTCGGCGGTGACGAAGCCGGGGCGGCCCGCGGTGTCCGAGCCGCTGATGTAGGCGTAGACGGTGCCGCCGCCCGAATTGTTCTTCAGCGTCAACGGCAGGGCCGCGGCGGCTCGCGCGCGCGGCGTGGTGACGGCGGACCACAGCGGCGTGCTCGCCGCGGCGGCGACCAGGCCGGCGGTGACGAAGGTACGCCTCGACAGCATGGCACCTCCTCGGAACGGGCGGCTTCCGCGCGGCCGGCTGGCCCCGCGTCCACCGGGACGGTGACCGGACGGTAGGTACGCGGTCCGGCGGGGTCAACATCCGGCGGCCCGGATCGGGTACGGACGGCCCTCGAAGCTGCCTCATGTTGCCCGGACCAGTGCTGCCGGTGGTCCGGGTACCGTCCTTTGTGGACGCTGCGGTCAGCGGTCGCGCGGCGCGGGCAGCCCGGCGGCGGCCAGCGCCGCCCAGAGCGGCTTCGCGCCGACCCGCGGGGTCGCCAGCCCTTCGACGAACCGGCAGCCGAAATCGCCGGCGGTGAGGGTGGTCGTCCGCCCTTGGGTGTCGACGAACCGGAGCCGGAAGCTGGGCCCCATGTCGGCGGTGCAGACCGGGTCCGACGGCGGTTCCGGCAGGGCACACGCGGCGGCGGCGACCTTCTTGATCGCGGCCGCGTCGGTGGTGCGGTTTTCGCCGCGCGTGCCTTCCGTCGTGGCGGGCAACGGCGGGTAAAGGGGCCCGCTGTCGACGAGTTCGCGGGGTTCGTAAGAGGCCGAGCACAGCGCGTCGGCCGACCCGGGCGACGCGTTGTTGCCACAGGCCACGGCGGTCAGGGCGAGAAGGATCGCGCCCGGGACGGCGGACAGCCTTCGCATGGATGTGCCTCCTTCGCTCCGTTGCTTCCCGGACGGAACGAGGAGGCAGCCGGGTTGCACGCAACCGGCGGCTGGGGATGGAGGTGGGTCAAAGGCGGGTGGCCGGCCGCCGCGGGAGCCCGAGGTCCAGCCCCACCCCTTACCCGACGCTAGTGTCGCGCGTCCGAAGTTCAGTGACAGCGGCCCGGTCCCCGAGCGCCCCAATGTGGCCTTGGTTGCGTTCAACGCACCCAATGTGGCCTTCGGTGCGTTCAACGCACCGAAGGCCACATTGGGGCGCTCTTCCCGGACGTCAAACAACTTGCGACGCCCGATGCTAGGGGTGGACGCCCTCGGCGAGGATGACGTCGGCGAGGTTGTCCATCGCCCGGGTCATGTCGGCGCGCAAGCCGGCCGCGACGATGCGGTGGACGAGCGGACCGAGCGGCCCCAGGCCGAGGCGGTACCGGACGGCATACGTCATCAGCGTGCTCTCCGAACCGTCGCCGCGGGTGATCGGCTCGAACTCGAACACGTTGGTCAGGTCCTGCAGCGGTGCGAAACCGACGCCCGTGTCGACGCGGCGGGCCAGCGGGTCGATCTCGCGGACCGTCCAGGTGGACCGGGTGGTCAGCGGGCCGAGCGACTTGTTGCGTTCGCGGTAGGTGCGGCCGATTTCCGCGGTGCCGTGGTGGTCGGTCACCTCCAGGACGGTCGGGACCCACTCGGCGTAGCGGTGGGTCGCGGAGATCACGTCCCACACCCGCCGGACCGGGTGGGGGATGATCGCCTGCTCGGAAACGGTGTAGTCGCGCACCATCGTCCCTTCACTCGTGGCCGAGGACGGCGTGGGCGGCGGTTTCGCCGGAGCGGACCGCGCCGTCCATGTAGCCGTTCCAGTGGTCCGCGTGCTCGGCGCCGGCCCAGTGCACCCGGCCGAACGGCCGGTCGCGCCAGGGGCCGAGCTCGGTCAGCACGCCGGGCCCGGGCACGGACGTCGGTCCGCCGCGGGTCCATTCCTCCCCGACCCAGTCCTGCTCGAAGTACTCCACCGGGCGCAACGCGGCTTTCCCCACGGCGGCGGCGAAGGCGCGCAGCACGGCGGCGCGTCGTTCGTGCGGCGGCCGGCCCGCCCAGGCGTGCCACTGCGGGCCGCCGAGGAAGCCCATCAGGACGCCCGGCTTGCCGTCGGGCGGGGAGTTGTCCCACATGGAACAGATCGGCGCGGCGCGCCGGAACACGGCTTGGCCGTTGAGCCCGTCGGCCCGCCAGAACGGCTCCGGGTACACGGCTTCGCACTTCATCAGCGCACCGAAGGTCATCCGGGAGAACAGCGCGTCCTGCTGCGGTGGCAGCAACGGGCGCCAGGAGATCCGGGCGGCCAGTGCCGGCGGGACGGCGACGACGACGTGCCGCGCGCTCCAGGTGTCCACATCGGACTTCACCGTCACCCGGTCGCCGTCCTGCTCGATCGCCCGCACCGGAGCGCCGAGCACCACGCGTCCGTCGAGCTCGTCACCGATGCGCTGCGAGATCAGCTGGGAGCCGCCGGCGAAGCGGGATTCCTGCGCTCCGCCGGTGACACCGATGCCGCGTTCGACGGTGCCGGGGGTGGTTTCGTTGCCGAAGCCGGCGATGTACCAGAGGCTGTAGAGCAGCGACGCGTCGGCGGCGCTGCCGCCGTAGGCCGAGCCGAGCAGCACGTTGACCAGG
The DNA here is from genome assembly GCF_040681595.1 of Amycolatopsis sp. NPDC051716. Taxonomy (NCBI): domain Bacteria; kingdom Bacillati; phylum Actinomycetota; class Actinomycetes; order Pseudonocardiales; family Pseudonocardiaceae; genus Amycolatopsis; species Amycolatopsis sp. NPDC051716. The sequence continues at coordinate 11,694 of NZ_JBFAZA010000067.1, forward strand.
TCCAGCGCGCCGGTGCCCGCCGTGGTGTGCCGGAGCCAGCTTTCGAACGTCATGCTGTCCCACGCCCGCGCCTTCGGGGCGCGCCACGGCGCTTCCAGGGGGATCTTCCCGGCCAGCTGGTTGATCCGCCGCATGGCGATCGCGAGGTCGGGCAGGGCCAGCGGATCGGGCGGGATGTCGCCGCGGTACCGGCGCGCCCGGTCGCCGTTGACGTAGACCGACGCTCCCTCGGTGTGGGCGGGGAACGTCTCGACGCCGACCTGCTTGGCCAGCGCGAGGATGTGGTCCTGGGTGGGGCCGGCGAACTGGCCGCCCGCCTCCACCACCTTGCCGTCGCCGAGGTCGTGGTTCACGGTGCGGCCGCCGACCCGGTCGCGGGCTTCGAGGACGACGACGTCCCGGCCGGCCGCGGTCAGCTCGCGGGCGGCGGTGAGCCCGGCGAGGCCCGCGCCGACCACGACGACGTCAGTGCGGCGCATCGGCGGTCTCCAGCGTGGGCGTGGCCGCGGCGAAGGCGTCGGCGGCCGCCAGGTCGAACTCGCCGTGGTCGCTGCCCAGCCCCTGGGCGACCAGGGCCGCGGCGGCCGAGCCGAGCACGGCGGCGTCCCGCGGCGACCGGCCGAGACCGATGCCGCGGAGGAAGCCCGCGGAGAACGCGTCGCCGCAGCCGGTGGTGTCGACGACGTCGACCGCGAACGCGGGGACCGCGATCACCTCGTCCGCGGTGATCACCAAGGCGCCGCGGGCTTCCCGGGTGACGGCGACACAGCCGACGCCCTGGCCGAGCAACGCGCGGGCGCCGTCTTCGAGGGTTTCGGCGCCGGTGAGCCCGAGGACCTGCTGCTCGTTGGGCAGCAGGTAGTCCAAAGAGGACAGCGCGGGGGCGATCCAGGCCAGGATGCCGGGGTCGCCGGGGGCGAGCAGGTCGGCCGAGGTGACCACGCCGGCCGCCCGGGCCGGGGCGAGGATCTTCGCCGCGTTCTCCCCGCCCATCAGCTCGGGCGCGCCGAGGTGCAGGTGGGTCGCCCGGGCGACTTCGGCTTCCGCGATGTCGCCGGGGCCGTAGGTGAGGTTCGCGCCGGGGACGTGGAAGGCGGGCCGGCTGCCGTCGGGCCGGATCGGCAGCACCGACGCCGAGGTCTGCACGTCCTCGCGGCGGACCACCAGGGAGGTGTCGATGCCGTACCGGGTCAGCATGGCCAGCAGCAGGTCGCCGATCGGGTCGGTGCCGATCGCGCCGGCGGTGCGGACGGCCGCGCCGAGCTTGGCCAGCGTCAGCGCGGTGCCGGCCGCGGTCCCGGCCGGGCCGAACCGGATCTGCTCGACCAGGGCCGCGCCTTGGCCGTCCGGAATGGCTTCGACCGGCCGCACCTGCACGTCGAACACGTGCGCGCCGAGCGTGATCACCGTTTGCGTCACAGATCCTCCTCGATCCGTTGGGTGCTGCCGTAGCCGCGCCGCAGCGCGGCTTCGATCACCGCGGCCTGCTGGGCGGTGTCCAGGACCCGGGGCGTGCCGATCGACGCGGCGTTCCGGTAGAGCTCGCAGGCCCACTCGAGCAGCAGCGCGTTGTCCACCGCCGCCTGGAGCGTGGGGCCGTGCACGACGGCGCCGTGGTTGGCCATCAGCGCCGCCGACTTGCCTTCCAGCGCGGTCCACACGTGCTCGGCGAGCTCATCGCTGCCGAAGACGGCGAAGGGCGCGACCCGCACGGCCCCGCCGAGCAGGAGCTGCTGGTAGTGCACGCACGGGAGTTCGTCGAGCACCAGCGACACCGCGGTGGCCTGCGGCGAGTGCGTGTGCACCACCGCACCGGCGCCGGAACGGCGGTAGAGCCCCAAGTGCAGTTCGAGTTCCGAGGTCGGCGCGAGCTCCCCGGCCACGACGGTCCCGGCCAGGTCGACGACGGTGATCTGCTCCGGCGTGATGCGCCCGAGCACGGCGCCGGTCGCGGTCACCGCGACGTGCTCGCCCACGCGCACGCTCACGTTGCCCGCGGTGCCGATCAGCAGCCCGGCGGCGGCCAGGTCATGGCAGGCCGCGACCACCGCGTGCCGCTCGGCCTGCAGGAGCGCTGTCCCCTGAGTCATCGGCTCAGCGTAGGCTAAACATGAAACAAAGTCACGTTCATGTTTGCCCGGCCGGTCTCGGTGCGGCGATGCGTAGGCTCGCCGCCGGAGGAACGGTGCGGCCCCGGCGGCGTGGCCCCGGATGCGGTGAGGAGCCACGATGAGGAAATGGGCGATCCTGGCCGCCGCGATCGTGCTGGAGGTCGCGGCGACCCTGGCGCTGCGGGCGGCGATCGACAACGCCTGGTGGGCGGGGCTGACCGTCGCGGGGTACGCCGGCGCGTTCGTGGCCCTGTCCGCCCTGTTGCGCGGGGGCACGCCGATCGGGGTCGTCTACGGCATCTGGGCGGCCGCGGGGGTCGCGCTCACCGCGGTCCTGGGCACGGTGCTGTTCGCCGAGCCGTTCACGCCGCTGATCGGCATCGGGATCGCGGCGGTCATCGCCGGTGTCGTGCTGGTGGAGACCGGCCACCCCACCGGCCGCGAGGGGGACTCGTGACGTGGCTGCTGCTGGCCGGGGCCATCCTGTCCGAGGTCGCGGCGACGCTGTCCCTGCGCGCTTCGGAGGGCTTGAAGAAGAAACGCTGGATCGTGCCCGTCGCGGCCGGCTACCTCGGCGCGTTCGGGTTGCTGGCCCTCGCTCTCGCCCGCGGCCTGCCGGTCGGCATCGCGTACGGCGTCTGGGCGGCGTGCGGTGTCGCGTTGACGGCGCTCGGGGCGCGCGTGTTCTTCAAGGACCCCCTCACCCGGCGGATGGCTGCCGGCGTCGGGCTGATCGCCGCGGGCGTGCTGATCATCGAACTCGGCGCGGCCGCGCACTGAAGGGGGTGGTGGGATGGCGCGGCTGGTGGACCAGACGATCCTGATCGTCGGGGCGTCCTCGGGCATCGGGGCCCAGGTGGCCCGCGACCTCGCCGGCCACGGCAACCGGCTGGCGATCGTGGCCCGGCGGGAGGCGGCGCTGGCGGCCGTCGCCGCCGACGTCCGCGCGGCGGGGAGCGCCTGCCTCGACCTCGTGGCCGACGCGCTCGACCCCGCGGCGGCGGCCGCGGTGGTGGCGCGGGTGGTGGCGGAGTTCGGCGCGGTGGACGTCGCGCTGCTCAACGTGGGCCAGGGTCCGGACGTGGCCGTGGCCGAGGCCGGGGTCGAGGACATCGCCCGGGTGATGGCGCTGAACTACGACGTCACCGTGCACTACCTCGTCCCGCTGATCGCGCAGCTGCGCCGGCAGGGCGGCGGCTTGATCGCCCAGACCAATTCGCTCGCGGGCTTGATGGGGATCCCGCGCCAGGGACCGTATTCGGCCGCGAAGGCCGCGGTGCGCATGCTGATCGACGCGGCCCGGGTCGAGCTCGCGCCCGAGGGGATCCGGTTCACCTCGCTGTACCCCGGCTTCGTGGCCACCGCGCGCGTCAACGCCGACGGGCTGCCGAAACCGTTCCAGATCAGCGAAAAGACGGCCGCGCGGCACGTGATCCGGGCCCTGCGGCGGGAGCCGGCCGACGCGTCCTTCCCGTGGACGACGTCCGCGCTGGTCCGGGTGCTGCGGGCGGTGCCGGTGTCCGTTTCCGGGCCGGTGTTGCGGAAACTGGCCCGCTGACCGGATCCGCCGTGCCCCGCCCGCGTGCCGCGGTGAACCGGACGGTCCCGTGGCCCGTGTAGCGGGCGGGTGTGGAGCGGAAGCACGGGAGATCGCCTGATGACTGCCATCGAGGAAAGCCGCCGCGCGGGCCGGAAACCGGACGAACGGCCGGGCTGGAACGCCGACCCCGTCCTCGTCCTGACTTTGGTCCTGTTGGCCGGATTCCTGGCGCAGGGCCCGGTTCGGCGGCTGTTGTCCGCTCCGGTCATGCAGAGCTGGATGACGGTGTTCGTGGCGGTGGTCGTGCAGGCACTGCCCTTCCTCGTCCTCGGCGTACTGCTGTCGGCCGGGCTCGCGGTCTTCGTGCCGCCGTCCTTCTTCACGCGCGTGCTGCCGAAACGGCCGTCGCTGGCGGTGCCGGTCGCCGGACTGGCCGGCGCGGTCCTGCCCGGCTGCGAATGCGCGTCGGTGCCCGTGGCCGGCGCGCTGGTGCGCGGCGGCGTGCAGCCCTCGGCCGCGGTGGCGTTCCTGCTGTCGGCGCCGGCGATCAACCCGGTGGTGCTGACGGCGACCGCCGTCGCGTTCCCCGGGCAGCCGGGGATGGTCGTCGCCCGGTTCGCCGCGAGTCTCGCGGCGGCGTGCGTGATGGGCTGGTTGTGGCAGCGCCTCGGCCGTCCGGACTGGCTGCGTCCCCGCGCGCACGAGCACGGCGACGGTGGCCCGAGGGGAGCGGTGTTCTGGGGATCGGTGCGGCACGACGTCATGCACGCGGGCGGCTTCCTCGTCGGCGGCGCGATGGCCGCCGCGACCCTCAAGGCCGTGGTGCCCGCGAGCTGGCTGCAGGCCGCGGCGGGCCATCCGGTCGTGGGGGTGCTGGCCCTGTCGGCCCTCGCGGTGCTGCTGTCGATCTGTTCGGAGGCCGACGCGTTCGTCGCGTCGTCGCTGACGCAGTTCTCGCCGACGGCGCGGCTGGCGTTCCTGGTCGTCGGCCCGATGATCGACCTGAAGCTGTTCGGGATGCAGGCCGCCACGTTCGGCCGCGGGTTCGCGCTGCGGTTCGCGCCGGTGACCTTCGTCGTGGCCGTGGGGGCCGCGATCCTGACCGGGGCGGTGCTGCTGTGAACCGGACCGTGCAAGCGATCCTGCTGTTCCTCGTCGGCGGCGTCCTGCTCCACGCCGGCGTGACCGGGCTGTACCTGCGGTACGTCAAGGCCGGGCTGCGCCCGCTGGTGCTGGCGGCCGGCGTGGTGCTGGTGATCGCGGCCGTCGCGACCGTCTGGTACGCGCGGCGCCGCCCGGCCGGGCCGCCGGCGCCCCGGATCTCGTGGCTGCTGGTGCTGCCGGTGTTCGCGCTGATCCTCGCCGCACCACCGGCTTTGGGCTCCTACAGCGCGATGCGCGCCGGCACGGCGGTGACGGCGCCGCGGATCGTCACCCCGCTCCCGGACGGCGATCCCGTCCGGCTGACGGTGATCGACTACGCGGACCGCGCGGTCTACGACCACGGCCGGTCGCTGGCCGGCCGGACCGTCGCGATCACCGGGTTCGTGGCCTTCGACCCGAGTGGCACGCCGTACCTGGTCCGCATGCTCCTGAACTGCTGCGCGGCGGACGCCCAGCCGGTGAAGGTCGGCCTGACCGGCCGGGTTCCGCCGGTGCTCCAGCCCGATTCGTGGCTGGAGGTCACCGGCGGCTACAGCGCCGAGCAGGCCGTGGACCCGGTCAACGGCGGAACCATCCCGTTCGTCGACGTCGGCCGGGCCCGGCCGGTCCCGCCGCCGGCCGATCCCTACGAAAGCCTCGGCTAGCGGCGCGGCCGGCACCCGCGCAGCTACCGGCCCGCCTGCGGGCCGATCATCGAGTTCACGTCGATCGGCGACGGGATGGCGCCGAGCTGCAGCAGCAGGTCCGGGACCCGTTGCAGGCGCCGGGAATCCAGGACCGCGCCGTAGCCCGGCAGGGTGAGCAGCTTGGCCGTGTCCTCGTCGATCTTGGCGAAGCGCACCAGCAGCGGCTCGACCTTGGCGCGGTCGAACGTGGCGTCGTGGGTCGCCTTCTGCATGGCGCGCTGGAACGCGGCCAGGGTCTTCGGGTTCTCCTTGACCCACTTCCGCGTGGCGCCGTAGCCGGTCAGCGGGAAGTCCTGGGTGGCCCCGCTGTTGACGTCGATCACCGGGATCGCGCCGGCCGTCTTGGCGGCCTGCGTGATGTACGGCTCCGGCAGGTACGCGGCGTCGGCCTGCCCCTGCTGCAGCGCCGCGGCGATGTTGGGCAGCGGGATCAGCACCCATTTCACCTTGCTGAAATCGACGTTGTGGTCCTGCATGATCGAACGGGTGAGAAGATCCGAAGCGGTGTTCTTGGCCGTGATGGCGATCTTCGCGGTGGCCAGGTCGCCGATGGTTTTCACCGGCGAATTCGGGACCGTGACGATCGCATTGGACTTCGCGTTGACCGACGTCGCGTCGGCGACCAGCTGCATGTCGGCGGCGCCGGTGCTGCGGGCGGTGAAGAACGGCGGATAGGTCGAGAACGCGATGTCGGCGTCGCCCGAGATCGACTTCGCCAACGAGGCCTGACCGCTGGCGGCGATCACGGACTCGACGGTGAGGCCCTCGGCCCGGAAGTAGCCCTCGTCCTGGGCGAGCCAGAACGGCGCGAGGTCCGTGGTGGGCAGGATCGAAACCTTCAGCGTCGTTTTCTCCGGCCCGCCGCCGCTCGACGAGGCGCCCGAGCCGGTGGCGCCGAGTGCGCCGCAACCGGTTACGACCGCGACGACCGCGAGAGCGAGCGCGGCACGAACACGACCACTGTTCCTGACGATTCCAAACAAGGTCTGCTCCTCGAAGGAGATGACAGTTGATGTACCGGCTCCAAGGAAGGTGGGTGATTCACTCCCCGGCGTCAGGCGGGCCACTGTAGGGACCCCGGCAGCCCTTGACAATGCGTGATGGCGCCGGATCCGGGAATTCACCAGAATGGCGGCACGAATTCTTGATCGCGATCTCGGCGGCCGCGGGCCGCGAGGTTGCTCGGCGTGAAGTTCGACGACGGCGCCGGTGGAGTGCGAAAACCGTGGCCCGAGGGACCCCGGCAAGGCGGAAAACAACGGCTCGGCCGGGAAATCCGCACCGGAGAACCGACCGTGGTCGCCGCCCGCGAAATCGAACCGGCCGCGGGTATTGGCGGAGTTGTCTGCGAAATCAGGCAATGTCCGCGGTGGGATCAAGAGGGTGCTACCCCGGTCGCGTTGACGCAGCGTAGTCGACGGCAAGAGGGGTCGCCGGCCATCAATGTGGCGATGATTTCCCGGGTGCGGCACCGCATCCGGTGGTGTCCCGCCCCGCCGGCCGCGCCTTGTCCGGGGGCGCTGCGCGGCCGGCGACCGCTGAGCGGATGGCGGATTGACCCATTCGAGACGGGCGAGTGAATCACGTCCCGATCACGATTCGGGGCATTTGCCTAATGGGAGGTTTCGCGGCCGGGAACTCGGGACCACCGCCCCGTGTTCCGCCGTGGCCAAGTGCGCCCCTTGTTGGGGAACGGGTTTTACTTCTAAAATCCCCCGTGTGCGACCGCTTACGGAGGGTACCGAGCTGCTCGTCGGCCGGGACAGCGAGCTGTCCCGGCTGGCCGCTTGGATCCGTGACGTCGCGGCGGGCCGGGGCCGGGCCGTGCTGGTCGACGGCGAGCCCGGGATCGGCAAGTCGGCGCTGGTCCGGTCCGCCTGCGCGGCCGCCACCGACGCGGGCTGCCAGGTGTACTGGGGCGCCGGCGACGAACTCGGTCAGGCGCTGCCGCTGCTGCCGCTGCTGGATGCTTTGGAGATCACGCCGGTCACGCGGGATCCCCGTCGTGACGCCGTTTCCGAGCTGCTGGGCGGCGGCGCCGTCGCGGGCAAGGGCGCCGACCTCGCCGCCGCGGCCGCCGAACGGCTGATCGCGCTGGTGGACCAGCTCTGCCAGGACGGCCCGGCCGTGCTGGTCGTCGACGAGCTGCAGTGGGCCGACAGCACGACGGTGGCGGTGTGGAGCCGGCTCGCCCGCCTGGTCCGGCAGCTCCCGTTGCTGCTGATCGGGGTGCTGCGGCCGGTGCCGCGCCGCGACGACCTGCGGTCGCTCTTCCGGATCGTCCGGCCGGCGGAACGGCTCCGGCTGACCCGGCTGGCGGAACCGGCGGTGCTCGAGCTGGTGGCCGCCCTGGCCGGTGGCAAGCCGGGCGCCCTGCTGGAGGAGCTGGCCGCCGGCGCGGCCGGAAATCCGTTGTACCTAACCGAATTGGTCGACGCGCTGACCAGGAGCTCGTGCCTGGAGGTCGATCCCGAGGGCGTCGCGGAGCTGACCGGCGCGGCCACGCCGGATTCCCTGCCGGAAGCCATCGCGGACCGGCTGGGCTTCCTCACCGAGCCGGCCCGGGGCGTGCTGCGGACCGCGGCGCTGCTCGGCGTCGGCTTCTCGGTCGCGGACCTGGTGACCGTGACGAACTCTTCGCTCGCCGACCTGCTGCCCGCGCTCGACGAGGCCCGCGCCGCCGGCGTGCTGGTGGCGGCCGGCGACGACCTCGAGTTCCGGCACCCGCTGATCCGCACGGCGTTGTACGACGAAATGCCGACGGCGGTCCGGATCGCCTGGCACCAGTCCGCCGCGTGGGCGCTGGCCGAGGCGAACGCCCCGGTCGAGCGGGTGGCGCGGCAGCTGCTGCCGATGGTGTCCACAACGGACAGTCGCGTGCCGGTGCCGGACTGGGCCGTGCGCTGGTTGCTCGACGTGGCCATGCCGCTGATCGGCCAGGCGCCCGTGGTCGCCGTCGCACTCTTGAGGCGCGCGGTGCGGGACGCGCCGCTCGACGACGCCGTGACCGGCGCGCTGGCCTGCCGGCTGGCCGACGCCTACTACCGGGTGGGCAACGTGGCCCAGGCCGAGCGGATCGCTTGCCGCGCACTGGATCGCGTCCGCGACCCCGACGTGCGCGTCGACCTGCACACGACGGTCGTCCAGAGCCGCGGGACGGCCGGCCGGGCCGCCGAGTCCCTCCCCGCGCTCAACGAGGCACTGACCCAGCCGGGGCTGCAGGCCCGGCACCGGGCCCGGTTGCTGGTGCTCATCGCGCGGATCCGGCGTGTCCTCGGCGAAGTCGACTCCGCGGGCCGGGCCGCGTCCGCGGCGCTGGCCGAACTCGGCTCGGCCGAAGACCGCTGGGCGGCCGGGTGGGCGTTGCACGTGCTGGCCCAGGGCGCGATGGCGCGCGGCGAGTGGGCCGCCGCGCTGCCGCTGTTCGAGCGCGCGATCGCCATCGTCCGGGGCGACCCCACGCTCATCGAACTCACCTTGCTGCTGCGCATCAACCAGTCGGTCACCTTCGGCGCGCTCGACCGCTACGCCGACGCGCTCACCGCCGCCGGGCAGGCGCGCGACCTGGCCGAGCGCACCGGCAGCGAGGCCCGGCTGACCCAGGTCCAGAGCGCGATCGGGCAGCTGATGCTGGGCGCCGGCCGGTGGGACGACGCGCTGGCCGAGGTCGACGTCGTCCCGGACGACCAGAAGGATCCGGGCGTGGTGTGCTGCGACCACGGCGTCGCCGCGATCATCCACCTCCACCGCGACGAGCCGGCCGCGGCCCGCCACCACCTCGACGTCGCCGCCCTGCATTCGGAACGCGCCGGCGACGAGGTGGTGGAATCCCTGGTCCGGGCCCGGAGCCTGGCGTTCGAGCACGCCGGCGCGCCGGAGCGGGCGCTCGCCGTGCTGACCGCCGTGCCGGCGGGCGAAGACGCGGGGGAGGAGCGGCTGGGCGACGCCGTCCGGCTGGCGATGGCGATCGGCGACGTGCGGACCGCGGCGGAGATCGAGGCCCGGGCACGCGGGATCGCCGCCGAATCAGCGGTTCCGCACCGCCGCGCGCTCGCGCTGTACTGCCGCGGCCTGCTCGAGCGGGACGGCACGATGTTGCTGCGAGCCGCCGACGGCTACGCGGACGCGGGCCGGCCGCTGTCCCGGGCCAAGGCCCTGGAAGCGGCCGCGCTCGCCTTCGCCGACGCCCGGACCGAAGACCGCGGTTCGGCGCGGGCCGCCTTCACCCACGCCATCGACCTCTACGCGGAGCTGGACGCGCAATGGGACGTGGCCAGGCTGCGCGCCCAATTTCGGGCGCTGGGCATTCGCCGCGGCCCGAAGGTGAAGCACCGCCAGGCCACGCACGGCTGGGACAGCCTCACCCCGACCGAGGGCCGGATCGCCGCCCTGGTGGTCGAAGGCCTGTCCAACCCGCAGATCGCGGGCCGCCTCTACCTGTCCCCGCGCACGGTCGGCACGCACGTCTCGCACATCCTGACGAAGCTGGGCGTGCATTCGCGCATCGACATCGCCCGGGAAGCGGCCCGCCACCAGTCCGCCTCCGGCTGAGCGGAGCCCGAACCGACCCTCCCGGTACGCGAGCCGACTCCCGGGGTGCGCGAGCCGACCGTCCAAGTACGTGAACCGACTCTCCCAGCGCGAGAAACCCGCGGGGCCCGCCGTCTCGGATGCCCGGGACAGCGGTCCGCGCGGTACCGCCCGGGAAGCGGCCCGCCACCAGTCCGCCTCGGGCTGAGTCGCTGTCAGCCGGGTACGGTGGCGGGTTCGAACGTCGCGAATGACTCATTCGGGACCTCCGGGGTGCCCGCAGTGTCGATCGCGACACCGGC
>NZ_JBFAZA010000068.1:0-21184 GCF_040681595.1 Amycolatopsis sp. NPDC051716
AACCCCGAGGACAAGGACGACCAGGCGAAGTTCACCTTCCGCGGTGAACGCCGGCCCTCGTCCATCCCGGACGCCCCGCCGGTCAGCATCGGCGCCGGCCACGAAGAACAGGGCGGCGAGACGACCGCCTGACCCCGGCCACGCCCGCCGGGCAAACCCGAAGCTGGTCCGCACCGTCCGGTGCGGACCAGCTTTTTTCGTCGGCGGCCGAGACCACGGTCCGGGCGCGCGCCGGTACCCCCACCGCTGCCTGACAGCAAGCTGCCACCCCCGGGTCGCGCGACCGCGACCGGCGTCGCGACTTCCTGCCATCGCAGGCGGATCGGCTTGACGCTGCTGGTCGCGTCCGGTTGCGTGGGATCGATTCCCTTTGCCCCCCAGCGAATCCTCCGCAGCTCGACATGCCTTGAGAAAGCGAGTGGGCCAGATGATCCGACACAGGCAGCTCAGCGGACCGGACGGGTATCCGGCGACCTGGGAAATCGTCGAAGGCGCCGACGAGCCGATCGACTCGGTGTGCGCCTGGTTCGCCGAGCACAAGCCGGCTGTCGACGAGGTGGTCGCCGCCGAGGGCGCCCTGCTGCTGCGCGGGTTCCACGCCCTGCGCGAGGCGTCGGACTTCGACAAGGCGATCCGCGCGGTGTCGCCCCGGCTGCGCGACTACGTGGGCGGCACGTCCCCGCGGGAACGGGTGCTGGGCCGGATCATGACGGCGACGAGCACCCCGCCGGACTGGTCGATCCCGTTGCACCAGGAGATGGCCTACACGACCGATCCACCGGCCCGCATCGCCTTCTTCTGCCGTCGGCCCGCCGACAGCGGCGGACTGTCCACCTTGGGCGACATGGGAAAGGTGCTCGGGCTCGTGCCCGCGCACATCCGGGACAAGGCGGAGGCACACGGCTTCCGGCTGCGCCGCACCCTCCCGTCCGAACGGACCGCGCATCGCAAGCCGGGGGTGAAGAAGGTCTGGTCCGAGGTCTTCGGGACCACCGACCGCGCCGAAGTCGACCGGCTGGCGGCCGCGAAGAACTGGGAAACCCGGTGGCTCGACGAGGACACGGTGCAGCTGTACCAGGAAATCCTCCCGGCCACCCGGCGGCATCCGGTCAGCGGCAAGGAAGTCTGGTTCAACCAGGCACACTTCTTCGCACCCGCCTGCATGATGGCCTGGGCCGAGGGAGACGCCCGCGAGCAGGACTGGAAAGAGCTGGACGCGGCCAGGCACAGGGACCCCGAACTGCTCGACGACATCCTGTACGGCAACGGGGAAACCATCACCGACGACGACGCGCTGACGCTCTACGACCTCCTCAAGTCGGTCGAAGTTCCCCTCGCGCTGCGTGCGTCCGAACTGCTGATCGTGGACAACACGCTGGTGGCACACGGCCGCACGGCGTTCACCGGGCAACGGGACATCCTGGTCGCGTTGATCAACGACGAGCGAGGACCGCTGACGTGACGTTCACCCTCACCGCGGGACAGCGGGTCACCCTGGAAGAACTGCGGCAGGTGGCGGCCGGCGCCGGGCCGCTCACGCTCGACGCCTCGGTGCGCGACCGGGTCGGCCGGTCCCGGCAGACGCTCGAGAAGTTCGTCTCCGACGGACGGGTCATCTACGGCGTCAACACCAGCATGGGCGGGTTCGTCAGCTGGCTGGTGCCGGTGTCGCTGGCCCGGCAGCTGCAGGAGAACCTGATCAACGCGGTCGCCACCAACGTCGGGGCGTACGTCGACGACACCACGGTCCGCGCCATCATGATGTCCCGGATCGTGTCGCTGTCCCGGGGCAACTCCGCGGTGGCGCCGGAGAACCTGGACAAGCTGATCGCCGTGCTCAACGCGGGCATCACCCCGTGCGTGCCGGAGAAGGGCTCGCTGGGCACGAGCGGCGACCTCGGCCCGCTGGCCGCGATCGCGCTGGTCTGCATCGGACAGTGGAAGGCCCGGCTCGGCGGCGTCGAGCTGCCCGGCGCGGAGGCCCTGCGGCGCGCGGGCATCGCGCCCATGGAGCTCAGCACCAAGGACGGGCTGGCCCTGATCAACGGGACATCCGGGATGGTCGGTCTCGGCGGCCTGGTGTACGCGCAGGCACGCCGGCTGGTGGACATCTACCACCTGGTGTCGGCGCTGTCGGTCGAAGGGCTGGCGGGCAAGACGAAGCCCTTCGACCCACGGGTGCACAAGCTCAAGCCGCACCGGGGGCAGCAGGAGGTCGCCGAGCGGTTGTGGGCCGTCCTGGACGGCTCCCGGCTGGCCGTGAACGAGTCGCACACCGAGGCGGCGCTCGCGGACGAGATGGACGCCTCCGCCGGCGCGCAGCGCGGCAGCGACCAGATCGAGGACGCCTACTCGATCCGGTGCACCCCGCAGATACTGGGCCCGATCGTGGACAGTCTCCGCACGATCGGCGAGACGGTCGAGGACGAGCTGAACTCGTCGAACGACAACCCGCTGATCCTGCCGGACGAGGACGAGGTGTTCCACAACGGGCACTTCCACGGCCAGTACGTCGCGATGGCGATGGACCACCTCACGCTGTCGCTCACCACGCTCTGCAACCTGGCCAACCGCCGGGTCGACCGGTTCCTGGACCAGAGCAACAGCAACGGCCTGCCGCCGTTCCTCTGCAGCGTGGACGCCGGCCTGCGGCTCGGCCTCATGGGCGGGCAGTTCATGACCGCGTCGATCACCGCGGAGAACCGGACGCTCGCCACCCCCGTCTCGGTGCAGTCGCTCACCAGCACCGCGGACTTCCAGGACATCGTCTCGCTCGGGTTCGTCGCGGCACGGCGCGCACGGGACGTCCTGCGCAACACGATGTACGTGGTCGCGTTCGAGCTGCTGTGCGCCTGCCAGGCGGCCGACATCCGCGGGGCCGACGGGCTGAGCGCCCAGACGCGCGCGCTGTACGAGCGGACCCGCGAGATCGTGCCGTTCCTCGATCGCGACGTGACGATCACCGACTACATCGAGAAGATCGTCGACGACATCCTGTGCGCACCGGCATGAGCACCGCCAAGGTCGTCGCCGCGTTCCGCGAGCGCTTCCCGGACCGGGTCTCGACGGCCGCGGCGGTCCGCGAGCACCACTGCCAGACGGTGACCTGGCTGCCCCGGCAGCCACCGGAAGCCGTGGTGACCGCGGAAGACACCGGGGAGGTCAGCTGGATCGTCGCCCGGTGCGCGGAGCACGGGGTGCCGGTGATCCCGTTCGGGGCGGGGAGTTCGCTGGAAGGCCAGCTGAACGCCCCGCGCGGCGGCATCTGCCTCGATCTGTCCAAAATGGACAAAGTGCTGCGGGTGTCGGCCGACGACCTGACGGCCACCGTCCAGCCGGGGGTGACGCGGGAGGAGCTCAACCGCCGTCTGCGCGACAGCGGGTTGTTCTTCCCCGTCGATCCGGGCGCGAACGCCAGCCTCGGCGGGATGGCCTCGACGCGGGCTTCGGGCACCAACGCCGTGCGGTACGGCACGATGCGGGAGAACGTGCGGGAACTGGAGGTCGTGCTGCCGGACGGCCGGATCACCAGGGCGGGCTCGCTCGCCCGCAAGTCGTCGGCCGGCTACGACCTCGCCCACCTGTTCGTCGGCGCGGAGGGCACGCTCGGGGTGATCACCGAGCTGACCGTCCGGTTGTACCAGGTGCCGGAACGCATCGGCAGCGGGGTGTGCTCGTTCCCGTCGGTGCACGCGGCGTGCCGGGCGGTGACCGACGCGCTCGCGGCCGGCCTCGGCCTGGCCCGGATCGAACTGCTCGACGAGGCCTCGGTGCGGGCGTGCAACGAGTACTCCGGCCTGGGTCTCGACGAGAAGGTACACCTGTTCTTCGAGCTGCACGCCACCGACGCGGTGTTGCCCTCCGAGGCCCGCCTGCTCGGCGAGATCCTCGCCGAGCACGGCGGCGGGCGGTTCGAGTGGTCCACCGACCAGGCCGCCCGCACCAAGCTCTGGCGGGCACGGCACGACGCGTGGTGGGCGATCCACGCGCGGTACCCCGGCCGCAAGGGCATCCCGACCGACGTCTGCGTCCCGATCTCGCGGCTGGCCGAGTGCGTCGAGCTGACCCAGCAGGACATCCTCGCCACCGGCGCGGACGCGCCGATCATCGGCCACGTCGGCGACGGCAACTTCCACCTGCTGGTGATGATCGACGAGTCCGACGCGGCCGTGGTGACCCGGGCCAGGGAGCTGGTGCACCGGCTGACCGAGCGGGCCATCGCGATGGGCGGCACGTGCACCGGGGAACACGGCGTCGGCCAAGGCAAGGCCGGCGCCATGGTCCTGGAGCACGGCGCGGCCGTCGACGTGATGCGGGAGATCAAGCGGGCACTGGACCCCCGGGACATCATGAACCCCGGCAAGATCCTCCCGGTTTGAGCACACCGGCCGGCCGGCTCCGGGTCACCGGAGCCGGCCGGCCTGGTGCGGCACGGTCACGGCCCCGCCCGGTTCCGGTTCCGGTTCCGCGGGCCCGGAAAGGGAACGGGCGAACTGGCGCAGCAGCGCGTGCAGCCGGTACTCCCCCGCCTCGGGCTGCTCGAGCAAGTGCTCGTCCACCAGCTGTTCCAGGATCACGTCCATGTCGGCCACCGCCATCCCGGCCTGTTCCGCGGCCGAGGCACAGGAGAACGTGCCCGGATACCGGCCGAGCTGCCGGAACACCGCCCGGCTGCCGGCCGGGAGCCGGTCGTAGGACAGCCGGAAGGCCTTGGTCAGGTCCTGGTCGCCCGCGCGGAGGTGGCTGAGCGCGCCGTGCCGGTCGCGCAGCCGGGCGGCCAGGTGCGCGACCGTCCACTGCGGCCTGCCGGTGAACCGCATGGCCGCGATGCTCAACGCCAGCGGCAGCCTCCCGCACAGTTCCGCGACCTCCCGCAGGGCCTGCTCGTCGCCCTCGCCCCGGCTGTCCCCGATCATCCGCGACAGCAGCAGGGTCGCCTCGGCACCGGTCAGGACGTCGAGCGAGAGGTGGTGTGCGCCGTCGAGCCCGCCGAGCCTGCGGCGGCTGGTCACGATGGCGAAGCAGCCGGGTGTCGCCGGCAGCAAGGGCCTGACCTGGGCCTCGGTGACAGCGTTGTCGAGGACGATCAGCGTCCCCGTCCCGGCGAGCCTGCTGCGGTAGAGGGCGGCCCGCTCGGCGGGCCCTGGCGGGATGGTGGGCCCGGGCGTCCCGAGCGCCAGCAGCATTTTCCCCAGTACCGAGGTGGCGTCCTCCGGCCGGGAGAACGCGGCCAGGTCCACGAACAGCTGACCGTCGGGGAACCGCCCGGCGAGGTGGTAGGCGGCGTGCACGGCCAGCGCGGTCTTGCCGACACCGGGCATCCCGTCGATCACGGCGGCGATCCGGCCGTCGCCGTCGGCGGCGAGCGCCTCGATCTCGGCGAGCCGGCCGGCCCGGCCAGTGAACCGCCAGACGTCGGCGGGGAGCTGGCGTGGCACCACGACGTTCGTCCCGGCGACCGCGCCCGGCCCGGCCGCCGCCGGGCTCGGCGGCGTGGGGCCTGCCGGCTCGGCGCCGCCCCACGCCGAAGCGCAGACCATGGTGTCCAGTTCGCCGTCGTGCCGGAGGATCCGGCTGTGCAGCGCCCTGATCGACGCGCTCGGCTCCAGCCCCAGTTCGCCGCTCAACCGCTCGTACAACCGCTGGTACGCGTCCAGCGCGTCCGCCGACCGCCCCCAGCGGTACAGGGCCAGCATGTAGCAGAACCAGGCCCGCTCCCGGATCTGCCTGCCGGCGATCAGGACGCGCATCGACGTCACCACCCGGTCGGGTAGCCCGCGGTCCAGGTCGATCTCGGCGGCCAGCTCGAGGACGATCAGCCGCTGCTCCTCCAGCCGGTCGGCCGCGGCGCTCACCGCCGCGGTGCTCGGGACGTCGGCGTAGGCCGGTCCTCGCCACAGGTCGAGCGCCTGCCGGAGCAGGTCGGCGGCGCGGTCGAGATCGCCGGCCCGGTGGGCGTCCCGCGCCC
Organism: Amycolatopsis sp. NPDC051716; assembly: GCF_040681595.1. Classification (NCBI taxonomy): domain Bacteria; kingdom Bacillati; phylum Actinomycetota; class Actinomycetes; order Pseudonocardiales; family Pseudonocardiaceae; genus Amycolatopsis; species Amycolatopsis sp. NPDC051716. The sequence continues at coordinate 5,969 of NZ_JBFAZA010000068.1, forward strand.
GGTCCACCAGGTCGGTGAACACCGCGACGTCCGTCCCGCCCTCCGGGACGACCAGCCGGTAGCCGGGCGCCCGGGTTTCCAGCGAGACGCCTGCCACGTCCTCGAGCTGCCGCCGCAATCGCATGACATATCCGTGCAGCTGGTTGACCACGCCCTTCGGCGCAAACCCGCCCCACAATTCGGCGATGATGTACTCGGCGGAGAGAACGCGGTTGGCGTTGCTGAGCAGAATGGCGAGCAACATTCTCAATTTGGGAGTGCGCACACCGTTCCACGTCGAGCCGTGGCGAATATCCACCGTGCCAAGCGCACGCAGCAACACACCGTCACCCCCCAGTACAGCACACGTACACCGCCGGCACAGCGAACGTACAGCGCCACTGACTATTGTAGCAAAAGGGAGGATGGATCGCCGCGACCTGCGCTATCGAGCGCCGCTCGCACGAAATGATCTTCGTGCGAGCGCGGCGACGGGGACTTCGACACGGGGGACGCGTTGACCGAACTGGCTCATCCTGTGACAAACCATTCCGCGGTGGAACACGCACTCGACAAGGCACAGCAAATGCTCGACGTCGCATCGAGCACATTTCACGCACAGCGGAAAAACCCGTCGCAAGCGGCGGCATTCTACTCGAGCGAGGACAAGCTCGAGCCGATTCTCGACTGGTTCGTGCGCCGCTCGCACAGCAGGCCGGTGCGGCTGTACGCCGTGTGGGACCGCAGGCCGAAGCTCGAGCTGCGGCCGGCGTTGCTGCGCCGGCTCGGCCCGCGGTCACCGGGCTGGACGGCCCAGGTCCTGTCACCGCCGGGCGCGATCTCCGCGCCGGAGGCCGCCACCTGCCTCGACGGACCGGACGACCGCCTGCAGGTGCGCGTGTCCCGGCGGGAGCTGCCCGACCTGACCATCCTGGACCGGGAGGTGGCGATCCTGCGCACCACGACGTCCTACGGCCAGCCGAGGATCTTCGCGGTGCACAACCGGGAGATCGTCCGCGGGTTCTGCGCCCTGTACGACGCCGTCTGGGCCGAGGCGGTCGAACTGCAGGAGTTCCGCACGCACGGCATCGAACCGGGCGACGAGCTCACCTCGAAGGTCCTCGGCCTGCTGAGCGACGGCTACAAGGACGAAGCCGCCGCCCGCCAGCTGGGACTGTCGGTGCGGACCTACCGGCGGCACGTCGCCGACCTGATGGCCCGGCTCGACGTGACCTGCCGGTTCCAGGCCGGCGTGCAGGCCGTCCGGCTGGGCCTCATCGGCGACCACTCCGACTCCGGCGCCGGGCAGCCGCTGTAGGGCGGGTCGGCGGTCTACCGCCCCGGCCGGGCCGGCTCTGCGGCCGCCCGGCTGGGCCGCCGACCTGATCAGCCGGAGCAGGCCACGGCGGCCTCGGCCAGCCGCTGCAGGGCGGAGCTGGCGATGCCGCGTCGAAAGTGGGCGGCCGCGGCGCGACCGATCGCCTGGCCCCGCGGCCCGCCTACTGCCCCGACCGGCCCGGCTCCCCGGCCGCCGCGACGACCGGCTGCGGCTGGGCCGCCGATCTGGTGACCCAGAGCAGGAACGCGGCCACCGCGCCACCGAGGAACACCGCCGCGGCCCCGACCAGCTGGCTCAGCGTCAGGCCGGCGCTGAACGCCTCCCGCGTCTGCGTCACCAGGTCGTTCGCCGCCGGGCCGGCTCCGGCCTGCTGGATCGCGTCGGTGAACGAGGTGCGTCCGGACGCCTCCAGCGAGGGCGGCAGGCCGGAGACGAAGAACGCCGTCAGGAGGGTGCCGAGCATCGCCACCCCGAGCCCGTTGCCCAGTTCCTGGACCGTACTGTTGACGCCCGAGCCGACGCCGGCGTGCGAGAGCGGGATGGAGCTCATCAGCGCGTTGCCCACCACCGGGCCGCCCACCCCCTGCCCCAGGCCGAGCAGGACCAGGCCGAGCAGGCTGCCGAGGTAGGAGTCCGCGGGCATCAGGCCGATGAGCACCAGCCCCGCCGCCGCCACCGTCATGCTGCCCAGCATCGCCGCGGGCGCACCCAGCCGCCTGCCGACCATCGCGCTGAGCATGCTGCTGCTGACGAGCAGGGAGAGGGCGAGCGGGATCATCCGCAGGCTCGCCTCGACCGGGCTGTACCGGAGGATCAGCTGGAAGTGCTGGGTCAGCAGGAACAGGGCGCCCGCCATGCCGAACGTCGCCAGCAGGCCGCCGAGGACGGCCGCACTGAAGCGCAGGTTGCGGAACAGGCTCAACTCGAGCATCGGTGCCGCGCAGCGCCGCTCCCACCCGATGAACGCGGCGAGCGCCAGCAGGCCGGCGGCCCCGAACGCGCAGACCTCGACCGAGCCCCAGCCCGCCTTCGGCACCGAGGTGACCGCCCAGACCAGCGTGACCATCGCGATCACGGACAGGAGCGCGCCCGCCCAGTCGAGCGGCTTGTCGCGCGCGCCCGGTTCGCCCGGCACGAGCACCGTGATCGCGACGGCGCAGCCGATGCTGATCGGCACGTTGATCAGGAACACCGCGCCCCACCAGAACGTGGTGATCAGGTAGCCGCCCAGCACCGGGCCCGCCGCGCTGCCGACCGCGGCCGCCGCCGTCCACACCCCGATCGCCTTCGGCCGTTCGGCCTCGGTGAAGGTGTGCATCAGCACCGCGAGGGTGGCGGGCATCAGCAGTGCCGCGCCGAAGCCCATGACCGCACGGGCGGCGATCAGCTGCCACGGTGCCGCCGCGAACGCCGCGGCCAGCGAGGCGGTGCCGAACAGGGCCATGCCGGTCAGCAGCACGCGTTTGCGGCCGTAGCGATCCGCCGCGGCCCCTCCGGTGAGCACGAACCCGGCCAGCACCAGCAGGTAGGAGCTGAAGGCCCACTGCGACTCCGCCGCACTGGCAGGCAGGTCCCGCATCAGCGACGGCATGGCCACGATCAGGACCGTGTTGTCGATGACCACGAGCAGCAACGACAGGCACACCGCGGCGAGGACGAACCACCGTTTGCGGTCGATCGAAACAGGACGGCTCACGCCACATTCCCCCCGGGAGTCGGTCGGGCCCGTTCGGCAACGGGCCGGTCGCCCAGGCGGCTGCCACGACACCCGCCGGCCCGCCCCATGCCTGTTCACCAGGGCCGGAGCCAGTCTGGCACTACTTGTCAGAAGGCGTCAAGTAGGGTGCCGTCAGGCGACGTCGCCCGCCTCGGCGAGCAGCTTCGCGTCCTCCTCGCCGAAGCTCTCCTCGAGCTCCTCCGGCGAATAGTCGACGTCGATCCGCTCGAGCGGGACGCCGAGGGCCGATTCGATGGCGCCCAGCCTGCGCTGCGCCCGCTCCCCCGCGAAGCCCAGGTACTCCTGGGGATCGACGTCGAACGGCCGCGGCACCTCGAACTGGTCGTTCACCCACTCGATCAGGCCCAGCGCGTGCGGCAGCAGCTCCCACATGCGCTGCTGCACGACTTCCCAGTTCTTCGGGTCGGCGGCCACGTGCCGGCGGCAGGTGAAGGTGCCCCACGCCATGTGCCGGCGCTCGTCGTCGCCGATCCGCCGGATCAGCTCGCGCATGCCGGGCAGGATGTCCCGGGTGACGCAGATCTTCTGCCAGGCGTAGTACCCGGTCAGCGCCAGACTGCCCTCGATGACGTGGTTGTAGGTCACGCTGGCGCGCACCTGGTTCACCGGGCTCGGGTCCGCTTCCAGCAGCTGCAGCGAGGCGGGCAGCTCCTCGTAGAACAGCTTGCGGTAGTGCGGGTTGTCGGCCACGAACGGGTGCAGGTCCTCGGTCAGGCCGACCGCGTCCATCCACCGGCGGAAGACCTCGGTGTGCCGCGCTTCTTCGAAGCAGAACTGGCTCAGGTACATCTCGTCGCCGAACCGGCCGGTGGCCGACATGGCTTTCATGAAGGGCTGGATGTCCTCGGTGACGGCTTCCTCTCCCGCGACGAACTGCGCGCACAGGTACGTCGCCGAGCGCCGTTCCTCGTCGGTCAGGGCCGCCCAGTCGGCGGCGTCCCCGCCGAAGTCGATGTCGGCCGGGTTCCAGAACTTCCGGTTCCCCTTGGCGAACAGGCGCAGCGGGAACGAATCCCAGTTCAGGCCGCCGCGCCGGAGCGAGGCGAATCCGGTCCGCAATTCGCCGTTGCTGGCCTCACCCACTGCTGCCTCCCCGTTCCGGGCCCGAAAGTCCTTGCGGCGGCCCACCTTGCCACGCCGCCGGTGCGGGCCCGGGCGGTCGTGGCAGCAAGCTGACGCCCGTTCTCGACGCCGCGACGACGGGCACTGCAACTTACTGACAGCGGCCCGCCGGGGGCGGGGCACGCGATTAGGTTCGGATCTCGATCGCCTTCGGGACAGCAGACTCCGGGGGAGTCCGCTACCAGACGGATGGGTCCACTGTCGATGTCCAGCCTCGCGCCACCGCACACGATCACCGACGTACTCCGCCGGCATGCCGCGGAACGTCCCGACCGGATCGGGTTCCGGTTCCTGGAGTACCCGGACAACGGCGAGATGGTCGTCTCCGAGATGTCCTACGGCAGGCTCGACGCCTGGGCCAGGGCCATGGCCGTCACGCTCGGGGAGCACACCGGGCCCGGCGACCGGGTGCTGCTGCTGTGCCCGCCGGGGCCGGAGTACCTGGCCGCCTTCTTCGGCTGTCTCTACGCGCGCCGGATCGCGGTGCCCGCCTATCCTTCCGGCAATTCCCGGCACGCCGGGCGCATCGACGCCATCGCCCGCGACGCCGACGCGCGGCTGCTCGTCGTCGGCGGCCCGGACGACGTCCCGGCGGGCGGCGACCACCGGTTCAGCCTGCTGCCGAAGGTGATCGCGACGTCCGAAGTGGTCGACGGCAGGCAGGACGACTGGACCGGGACCGGTGGCCGCGCGCACGACGTGGCGTTCCTCCAGTACACCTCGGGGTCCACCGCCGACCCGAAGGGTGTCATGGTCTCCCACGGCAACCTTGTGGCCAACTCGAAGACCGCGGAACGGTCGTTCGGCTTCAGCGTCGACAGCTCCGCGGTGAGCTGGCTGCCGCCCTACCACGACATGGGACTGATCGGCGGGATCGTTTTCCCGCTGTACACCGGATTTCCGATGGCGCTGATGTCCCCGCTGGCGTTCCTGCGCGACCCGGTCCGCTGGCTGGCGGCGATCACCCGGTTCGCGGCGACGGCGAGTCCCGGGCCGACGTTCTCCTACGACCTCTGCTGCGATCGGGTCGGCGAAGACAGCAAGGACCACCTCGACCTGTCCAGCTGGACGTGCGCGCTCAACGGCGCCGAGCCGATCCGGGCCGACGTCCTCGACCGGTTCACCACGTCCTTCGAGCGGTGCGGTTTCCGGCGTTCGTCCTTCTACCCCTGCTACGGACTGGCCGAGGGCACGCTCGTGGTGTCCGGCACCCCGACCGGGGACGGCCCGAAAGTCCGGCTCGTGTCCAAGCCGGCGCTGGAGGCCGGGCAGGTACGCCTGCCCGAGAGCGCCGCGAAGGCCGCCGGCCTGGTCGGCTCGGGCGCCGTGGCCGAAGGCATCGACGTCGTGATCGTCGACCGGGAGACCCGGAAACCTCTGCCGGACGGGCAGATCGGCGAGATCTGGGTGCGCGGCCCGAGCGTGTCGGCCGGGTACTTCGGCGCGGAGGAGGCGACCAAGGAGACCTTCGGCGCCACCCTCGTCACCGGCGAGGGGCCGTACCTCAGCACGGGCGATCTCGGGGTCTTCGTCGAGGGCGAGCTGTTCGTCACCGGACGGGCCGGCGACCTGATGATCTTCCAGGGCCGCAACGTCTACCCGCAGGACATCGAGGCGACCTCGGTGCGCAGCCACCCGTTGCTGGCCGCCACCCGCGCGGCCGCGTTCGGGGTCGACGCCGACGGCGAGGAGCGCCTCGTCGTCGTCCAGGAGCTCGCGCGTCCCCGGGTGACCGCGGCCGAGCTGGCCGAGATCACCACCGCGATCCGCCGCGACGTCACGGACGAGCACGGGCTGGGCATCCACCGGCTGGTGATCGTGGCGCCCCGGAAGATCCCCGTCACGTCCAGCGGGAAGGTGCGGCGCAAGTCCTGCCGGGCGGACTACCTGCGGGGTGACCTGGCCGAGGTGCGCCCGCGTGCCCAGTCCACTGTGGAGTCCGCGCGCCCGCGTCCGGACCGGACGATCGGCGACGTCGAGTCGCACATCCGGCAGTACGTCGCCCGGCACGCGGGCACGCCGGTGGAAGAGGTCGACCTGAGCCGCCCGTTCACCGAATACGGCCTCGGCTCGGTGCACGCGGCCGCGCTGGCGGCCGACCTGTCCGCCTGGCTCGGCACCGAGGTGCCGTCGACGTTCGCCTGGGACCACCCGTCCATCGAGGACGCCGTGCGCGCGCTCCTGGCAGGTGCCGCGCCGCGGCCCGCTCCCCGCCGGTCCCGGGCCGGTGCCGTCGTCCCGGACGAGCCGATCGCGGTGGTGGGCATGAGCTGTCGCTTCCCCGGCGCCACCGGCACCGACGAATTCTGGAACCTCCTCACCAACGGACGCTCCGCCATCCGGGAAATCCCCCACGACCGCTGGGACAACGACACCCTCTACTCCCCCACCATCGGCCAACCCGGCCACATCTACACCCGCCACGGCGGATTCATCGACCACCCCGGCCACTTCGACCACACCCTCTTCGGCCTCTCCCCCCGAGAAGCCACCACCATGGACCCCCAACAAACCCTCATCCTCGAAACCGCCTGGGAAGCCCTCGAAACCGCAGCAATCGCCCCCGACACCCTCCGCAACACCCCCACCGGCGTCTACATCGGCGTCGGCGGCTCCGACTACGAACGACTCGGCCTCGCCGCGTCCGACGGGTATGCCGCGTCGGGTAGTGCGGTGAACTTCGTGGCGAACCGGCTTTCGTTCGAGCTGGGGTTGACCGGCCCGAGCCTCGCGCTGGACACGGCGTGCTCGTCGTCGCTGGTCGCCGTGCACCTGGCCGTGCAAAGCCTGCGCGGCGGCGAATGCGACCTCGCGCTGGCGGGTGGGGTGAACGTCCTGCTCTCCCCCGACGTCTGGGTCGCGCTCTGCAGCGCGCGAATGTTGTCACCCAACGGCGTCTGCCGCACCTTCGATGCGGCAGCAGATGGTTATGTGCGCGGCGAAGGCTGCGGCGTGATCGTCCTCAAGCGACAGTCGGACGTCACCGACCACGACGACGTGCTGGGGTTCGTGCGGGGCACCGCGGTCAACCACGACGGCCGGAGCAACGGCCTGACCGCGCCCAACGGCGCCGCCCAGCAGGACGTGATCAGCAGCGCGCTGCGCCGGGCGGCCGTCGCTCCGCACGAGGTGGGCTACGTCGAAGCGCACGGCACCGGCACCCCCCTCGGCGACCCCATCGAAATCCGCGCCCTCACCACCACCCTCACCCACCACCGACCACCCACCAACCCCCTCCACATCGCCAGCGTCAAAACCAACATCGGCCACCTCGAAGCCGCCGCCGGCATCGCCGGACTCATCAAAACCCTCCTCACCCTCCACCACCAACTCATCCCACCCCACCTCAACCTCCACACCCCCAACCCCACCATCACCTGGAACCACCCCATCCACATCCCCACCCACCCCACCCCCTGGACCCAACCCCACCGCATCGCCGGAATCTCCTCCTTCGGCTTCGGCGGCACCAACGCCCACGCCATCCTCGAAAACGCCGACGCCGGAAGGAGGGCAGCCGGGTCGTGAACGCCGAACCGGTTCTGGTCAAGGTGGCGGGCGCCGGCGAGGAAGCCCTGCGCGCCCAGGCGGAGCGGCTGGCCTCGTTCGCCGAGACCGCCGATTCCCTCGATCTCGCGGCGGTCGCGTGGACGGCGGGGGTCGGCCGGGCGGACCTGCCCGAGCGCGCCGCCGTGATCGCGTCGACGCGGGACGAGCTGGTGTCGGGCCTGCGCGCCGTCGCCGCCGGACTCGGCGCACCCGGGGTGGTGCGCGGTCGCAAGGCGCCGGGCGTCACGCCGCGCGTGGCGCTGCTCGCGCCCGGGCACGGCGTGCCGGCCGTGGGGCTGCTCGCCGGGGTGTACGGCCGGGTACCGGTGGTCACCGAGGTGCTGGACGGGCTCGGCGGAGTCGCCGGGCTGCCGCTGTCGGTCCTGGTGCGTTCCGGCCCCGAGTACGACGCCGCGTTCGCCGACACCCGGGTGGCCCAGCCGGCGATGTACGCCATGGCGCTCGGGCTCGGCCGCTGGTGGCAGTCGGTCGGCGTGACACCCGAACTGCTGCTCGGGCACAGCGTCGGCGCTTACGCCGCGGCCGCGCTGGCCGGCGTCTTCCCGGCCGCGGACGGCGCCCGGCTGGTCGCCGAGCGGGGACGCCTGCTCGGCGACCTCGGACCGGGCGCCATGCTGGCGGTGCCGCTCCCGGCCGAAGAGGCCGCCCGGCTGCCGCGGGTCCGGTCCGGCGATGCGGAGATCGCTGTCCACAACGGCCCGCGCAACACCGTGCTCTCCGGGCCCGCAGCCGTACTCGACGAGGTCGCGCACGACCTCGCGGACCGCGGGGTCCGGGCGACCCGGCTTCCGGTTTCCCGTGCCTTCCACTCCGTGTCGGTGGAGCCGGTGCTGGAGAAGTTCGGCGAGGCGTTCGCCGGCACCACCCTGCGGCCGCCCCTGCACGACCTGGTTTCGGACTCCACCGGGGACCTGGCGGGCGCCGACGTCACCGAGCCCGGCTACTGGGTGCGGCACCTGCGCGAACCCGTCCGGTTCGACGCGGCGGTGCGCACGCTGCTGGCGCGGCGCGCCACTACGCTGGTCGAACTGGGGCCCGGCGCCCTGCTTCCCGCCGCCGCCGGCACGGCCGGCAGCCTCGGCGAACGCCTGCGCGGCATCGCCACCCTGCCCGGGCACGCCGCCGACGCGCACCGCGGGATGCTGGAGGCGGTGGGCAGCGCCTGGGCCGGCGGAGTCGGTGTCGACTGGTCCGCGGTGAATCCGCGCCCCGCCCGTCCGGCCAAGCTGCCCACCTACGCCTTCCGGCGGACGCCCTACCGGAAGGCGGCCGGCGCCATCGCCCGGCCGCCTGCCCCGCCGGTGGCCGCGGCGGTGCCGTCGCCCGGACCGGACCGGCCGCGCGCCGGTGAGCTGGTGGACTGGCTGCGGCAGGAACTCGCCGTGCTCACCGGATCCGGCGAGGCGGTGGACGCCGACGTCGGCCTGTTCGACCTCGGGCTGACGTCGATGATGGTCGTGGACCTGCGCAACCGGCTGGAAACCCGGCTCGGCCGGGAGATCCCGGCGACCGTCGTGTTCGACCACCCGACGATCGGCAGGCTGGCCGGGTTCCTGGCCGGCGAAAACCAGGCCGCCCCGGTCCGGCGCGAGCGGCGGGCCGCCGACGCCGAACCACTGGCCATCGTCGGGATGGCCTGCCGGTTTCCCGGCGGCGCCAACGACCTCGCGGCGTTCTGGCGGCTGCTCAGCGAAGGACGCGACGCGATCGGCGAGGTGCCGGCGGACCGCGGCTGGTCCGGACTGCGGGGTGGCTTCCTCGACGGCCCGGTGGACGAGTTCGACGCCGACGCCTTCGGCATCTCGCCGCGCGAGGCGCGTGGCATGGACCCGCAGCAGCGCCTGCTGCTCGAAGTCGCGGGTGAAGCCATCGACGACGCCGGCATCGCCACCGGCGCGCTGGAGCGCTCGGCCACTTCGGTGTTCGTCGGCATCAACACGTCCGACTACCGGCAGCTGCTCGCGGCGGACGAGTCCGCCGGCGTCGACGCCTACGCCGCCACGGGCACCACGTTCAGCGTCGCCGCCGGCCGGCTGTCGTTCCTGCTGGGGCTCGACGGGCCCGCGATGGCGATCGACACCGCGTGCTCGTCGTCGCTCGTGGCCGCGCACCTGGCCGCGCGCAGCCTGCGGTCCGGCGAGTCCGATCTGGCCCTGGTCGCCGGGGTGAACCTGATGCTTTCCCCGGTCACCACGGCCAGCCTGGCGAAGCTCAACGCCCTGTCGGCCGACGGCCGGTGCAAGACCTTCGACGCGTCCGCCGACGGGTACGGCCGTGGCGAAGGGTGCGGGGTGGTCGTGCTCAAACGGCTGGCGGACGCCCAGGCGGCCGGCGACCGGATCTGGGCCGTGCTGCGCGGGACCGCGGTCAACCAGGACGGGCACCGCGCCGGGCTGACCGTGCCCAACGGCCAGGCGCAGCGGCAGGTCGTCCGCGCGGCGTTGGCGGACGCCGGGGTGCCGCCCGAGGCGGTCGGCTACGTCGAGGCGCACGGCACAGGAACCCCGCTCGGCGACCCACTGGAGCTCACCGCGCTGGCCGGCAGCCTGCGCGCGAGCGGCGACACCGGCACCCGCCCGCCGCCGCTGCTCGTCGGCTCGGTGAAGACCAACGTCGGCCACCTGGAGGCGGCCGCGGGCGTCTGCGGCCTGATCAAGGTGGCGCTCATGCTGCACCACCGCCGGATACCGCCGCACCTGCACTTCCGGGACCCCAATCCGCACGTCGACTGGGCCGGGCTGCCGGTGACCGTGGCCACCGAACTCACCGACTGGGCCGGCGAACGGCCGCGGCTCGCCGGGCTCAGCTCGTTCGGGTTCAGCGGCACCAACGCCCACGCGGTGCTGGCCGAAGCACCCGCACCCGCCGCGCCGGACCCCGACGAGGAGGAGGCCGATCGTGCGGAGCTCCTCGTCGTGTCGGCCTCGACCGCGGCAGGACTCGACGCCACCGTGGCCGCGTATGGGGACTACTTGCGCCGGACCGGCGACGGCTGGCGCGACATCGCCCGCACCGCGGGAGCGCACCGCCGCCACCTTCCTCACCGGACGGCTGTGGTCGCGCGGTCCCCGCGGGAGGCGGCGGACCGGCTGTCCGGGCCCGCCGCGCGGACCGGCCGCGCCGCCGGGCCGGAGGACCGGCCGGGACTGCTCTTCGTCTACAGTGGACAGGGCGCACAGTGGCCCGCGATGGGTGACGGCCTGCTGGCCGACCCCGCGGCGCGCGCGGTGCTCGAGTCGTGCGACGAAGCCGTCCGCGAACTGGCGGGGTGGTCGCTGCTCGACGAACTGACCGCGCCGCGCGAAGTGTCCCGATTGGACGACACCAGGTACGCGCAGCCGGCCATCTTCGCGGTCCAGGCCGCGTTGAGCGCCCGGTGGCGGCGCTGGGGCGTGGTCCCCGACGCGGTGATCGGGCACAGTGTCGGCGAGATCGCCGCCGCCCACACCGCGGGCGCTTTCGACCTGGAGACCGCACTGCACATCGTCGTGCGCCGGGCAGAGGCGATGGCCTCGACGCGAGACTCGGGCGCGATGGCGGCGGTGGGACTGCCCGCCGATGCCGTGGAAGACCTCCTCGGCCCGTTCGAAGGGCGGCTGCACGTCGCGGCGGTCAACAGCCCGGCCAACACCGTCGTGGCCGGTGACCGGGCCGCCCTCGACGACCTGCACGCCGGGCTGGCCGGACGCGGCGTCTTCTGGCGCGTCGTCACCCCGCACTACGCGTTTCACACCCCGCTGATGCGGAAGGCCGCCGCCGAGCTGCGCGAACGGCTCGACGGCCTGCGGCCGGTCCCGGTGACGCTGCCGGTTTTCTCGACCGTCCACGGTGGACCGGCCGGGCCGGCCGCGTTCACCGCCGGGTACTGGGCGGACAACGTGGTCCGGCCGGTCCGGTTCCGTGCCGCGCTGACCGCGGCCGCCGGCTCGCGCACCACCACCGTCGTCGAGGTCGGCCCGCACGCCGTGCTGGGCACCGCCGTCGGCCAGACCCTGCCCGGCAGCACCGTGCTCGCCTCCATGCGGGCGGGCCGCGATCCGCGCGAGGTCATGCTGGACGCGGCAGGCGGCCTCCACGTGCTCGGCCACGAGGTGGACCACGGCTCGCTGACCCGGCCGGGACGGCGAGCGGCTCTCCCGCCCCGGCAGTGGGTGCGGTCCCGGCACTGGCTGCCGGCCCGGCCCACCGCCGACCGGCCGGCCGAGGCGCTGGACCGCGATGTCTACGAGATCCGGTGGCGGCCGCGCAAGCTGACCGCGGGCGTGCCCCAGCCGCCGGGCGGCACCTGGCTGGTGCTCGCCGACCGCAGCGGGCTCGCCGGCCTGGTCACCGCCCACCTCGCCGCCGCCGGGCACGCCACCCACGTTCTCGAACCGGCCGCCGTGGCCGAGCCGGATCCCGCCGCGACGCGGGCCCGGCTGGCCACCGTCCTGGCCGGGCTCCCCGACGTCAACGGCGTCGTGCACCTCGGCGCGCTGGACGCCGGGCCCGTCGACGGCCCCGGGGACGAACTGGACCGGGCCCTCACCGCCGCCTGCGGCCCGCTGCTCGCCGCCGCCGGTGGGATCACCGCGGGACGGCTGTGGGCGGTGACCAGGGGTGGCGTCGCCGCCGGCGGCGCCCCGGCGACCCCGGCTCAGACCCCGGCCTGGGGACTCGGCCGTGTCGTGGCACTGGAGCACCCGGAAATCTGGGGCGGGCTGATCGACCTCGACCCGGCCGAACCGGACCCCGGCTCCCACGCCGCCGCGATCGTCGCCGAACTGCTCGGCAGCGACGGCGAGGACCAGGTCGCCTACCGCGACGGCGAGCGGCTGGTCGCCCGGCTGGAACGCGCGGAACGGCCGCCCGCGGCCCGCCCCGGCGTCGTCGATCCGGCGAGCGCGTACCTGATCACCGGCGGCCGGGGCGCGCTCGGGCTCCGGATCGCCGTCCGGCTGGCCGAACGCGGCGCCCGGCACCTGGTCCTGCTCGGGCGGCGGCCGCCGCCCGAGCAGGCCGGCCGGGTGCTGCGGCAGCTGGCGGACGCCGGTGTCACCGTCCACCTGCCGGACGCGGACGTCGCCGACGCGACGGCGATGGCCGCCCTGTTCGACACCGCGAGCACGCCGTGGCCGCCGATCCGCGGCGTGGTGCACGCGGCGGGCGTCTTCACCCCCACCCCGATCGCCGCCATGACGTGGCCGGGCTTCCGGGACGTGCTGCGGGCCAAGGTCGAGGGCACGCTCGTGCTGGACGCGGTCACCGCGTCGACCGAGCTCGACTTCTTCGTGATGTTCTCCTCGGCGTCGTCGGTCTGGGGCTCGGCGCTGGCCGGCCACTACGTCGCCGCGAACCACTTCCTCGACGTCATGGCGCACGAGCGGGTCCGCCGCGGGTTGCCGGGCCTCGCGATCAACTGGGGCTGGTGGTCCGACAGCGACATGGCCGCCCACCACGCCGGCTACTTCGAGGCGATGGGCCTGAGCGTGCTGCCGGACGCGGAGGGGCTCGACGCCTTCGACCGGCTGCTCGGCTCGTCCCGCGTGCAGCTCACGGTCGCCCCGGTCGACTGGGCGCGATTCCGGCCGGTGCTGTCGGCCAAGCGGGACCGGCCGCTGTTCGCCGACCTCGACCCCGACGTGGGCGTGCCCACCGGCGCCGTGGACACGGCGTTGCTGGAGCGGCTGGGCACCGCGAACGCCGCGACCCGGCTGCGACTGGCCGAGGACCTCGTGCAGCAGCTGGCGGCCGCCGTGCTCGGCCGGACGGACGGCGTGCCGCTGGAGCGCGAGCTCGGCTTCTTCAGCGCCGGGATGGACTCGATCACCAGCGTGGAGCTGAAGACCCGGCTGGAGTCCGCGCTGGGCGTGCAGCTGCCGGCGACGGTCGCCTTCGAGCACCCGAACGTGGCGGCGCTGGCCCGGTTCCTGGTGCACGAGGTGCTCGAACCGCCGGTTCCGGCCGAGGAGCCGGCGGCCGGGACGGACGTCACCCCGGCGGACGCCCTGCCGGACGAACTCGCCGGCCTGTCCGAGGACGAGCTGCTGCGGCTGCTCGAAGCCGAGCTGGAGAAACCCGAATGACGGAGGCGGCCATGCGCGCACCGAGCGAATCCGACCACGGCCCGGCGGCCCCGCCCGGCCGGGAGGACGTGGTGCGCCGCGCGCTGATCGAGCTCAAGACCGCCAAGGCCGAAGTGGCCGAACTGCGGCGACGGCAGCGGGAGCCGATCGCGGTGGTGGGCATGAGCTGCCGCTTCCCCGGCGCCACCGGCACCGACGAATTCTGGAACCTCCTCACCAACGGACGCTCCGCCATCCGGGAAATCCCCAACGACCGCTGGGACAACGACACCCTCTACTCCCCCACCATCGGCCAACCCGGCCACATCTACACCCGCCACGGCGGATTCATCGACCACCCCGGCCACTTCGACCACACCCTCTTCGGCCTCTCCCCCCGAGAAGCCACCACCATGGACCCCCAGCAAACCCTCATCCTCGAAACCGCCTGGGAAGCCCTCGAAACCGCAGCAATCGCCCCCGACACCCTCCGCAACACCCCCACCGGCGTCTACATCGGCGTCGGCGGCTCCGACTACGAACGACTCGGCGCCGGCGGTGCCGCGGGGGTGGTCGACGGCTACGCCGCCACCGGGTGCGCGGTCAACTTCGTCGCGAACCGGCTCTCCTTCACACTGGGCTTGACCGGTCCCAGCGTGGCCGTGGACACCGCGTGCTCGTCGTCGCTCGTCGCGTTGCACCTGGCTGTGCAAAGCCTCCGGGCCGGCGAATGCGATCTGGCGCTCGTCGGGGGCGTGAACCTCCTGCTCTCCCCGGACGTCTGGATCGCGCTCTGCGGCGCCCGGATGCTGTCGGCCAACGGTGCCTGCCGCACCTTCGACGCCGCCGCAGATGGTTATGTGCGCGGCGAGGGCTGCGGCGTGGTCGTCCTCAAGCGACAGTCCGACGTCACCGGCGACGACACCGTGCTCGGCGTCGTCCGCGGCACCGCCGTCAACCAGGACGGCCGCAGCTCCGGGATCACGGTGCCGAACTCGGCCGCGCAGCAGCAGGTCATCCGCCGGGCCCTCGAGACCGCAGGGGTTGCTCCGCACGAGGTGGGCTACGTCGAAGCGCACGGCACCGGCACCCCCCTCGGCGACCCCATCGAAATCCGCGCCCTCACCACCACCCTCACCCACCACCGACCACCCACCAACCCCCTCCACATCGCCAGCGTCAAAACCAACATCGGCCACCTCGAAGCCGCCGCCGGCATCGCCGGACTCATCAAAACCCTCCTCACCCTCCACCACCAACTCATCCCACCCCACCTCAACCTCCACACCCCCAACCCCACCATCACCTGGAACCACCCCATCCACATCCCCACCCACCCCACCCCCTGGACCCAACCCCACCGCATCGCCGGAATCTCCTCCTTCGGCTTCGGCGGCACCAACGCCCACGCCATCCTCGAAAAC
>NZ_JBFAZA010000069.1:0-20751 GCF_040681595.1 Amycolatopsis sp. NPDC051716
TCATCGATCTTGGTCGACGCTGTTCTAGCAGGGACCCCGTTACCCATCTCACCGGGTTGACAGCTCCGCCCACTCCCTAACTTCCCGGCATTGGGTTTAACCCTCGACGAGCTCCCAGTCAGCGCCCGGCGTGGCGCGGTCGTACACCTGGCCCGGCGCGGCCTTGAGCACGCTGCGCACGTCCGGGTACAGGTTCGCCACGTGCTCCAGCTCCAGGCCCTCGACCTCGAAGTCCTCCGCCTCCGGGACCTCGAAGCCGACGAACAGCCACGTGCCGTCCTGCTCGCGGACGACCTGGCGGACCGCGCGCACCGGCTGCTGCGGGCCGGTCGGGATCTCGGTCAGGCCGCTGCTGATCTGGGCTTCGTCGTCCGGCGAGCCCTCGTACTTCCAGGCCGCGCGACGCTGGGCGAGCAGCCGGACGTCCTCGTCCTCGTCGTCGGAACCGGTCACCGACGAGAGCAGCCACGTGCGGCGCTCCGGGTCCCAGTCGGCGGCCATCCCGGTCGGCAGATCCGCCAGCGCGGCCAGCTGCGGCAGCAGTTCGACGGCTTCGCGCAGCGACATCTTGCCGAAGTTCTCGCGGTTGACCAGCACGTCGTCGGACAGCTCGGTGCCGTCGCTGATGAACCAGTCGTCCTCGTCGTCCAACACGACGAAGCCCAGCTCGTCGGGGTCGTTCACCAGGGCCAGCGCGATGATGACCGGCCCTTCCGGATCCTGGCGCAGCGGCCATGCGGTCGACATGCGCCATATCCCACCATCGGCGCGGGGCGCGCGGGGAGCCGGGGTCACCCGATCGGTTAATTCATCGACTGTTGATTTCCGCGTCCGCCGGGATCATCATGGGCGCATGGTGCTCTCCAAACGGGTCGCCCGCTTCAACCGCGTCGCGACCAACCAGGTTCTCAAGCACGTCGCCGGCTGGGCGCCGGGGTTCGCCATGGTCGTCCACAAGGGACGGAAGTCCGGACGCGAGTTCCGCACGCCGGTCAACGTCTTCCGCACGAAAGACGGCTTCGTCGTCGCGCTGACCTACGGGCCCGGCGCCGACTGGGTGAAGAACGTGCTGGCCGCCGGCGGCTGCACCCTGGTCACCCGGCGGGAAAATATTCACGTGCACGGCGCCGAACTCGTGCACGATGATTCGCGGCAGGCCATGCCGGTACCGATCCGGCAGTTCCTCGGCCTGCTGAACATCCACGACTTCCTGCTGCTGAAGCGGGACTAGGGGGAGAAGTGCTGCTCGAGGGGGAGCTCGTCCGGCTGCGCGCGCTCGAGCCGGAGGACGCCGAGCGGATCCACACGTTCGTGACCGACCCCGAGGTCGGCCGCTGGATGGAGAACGACCATCCGCTGTCGCTGGCCCAGGTGCGCAAGCGCTGCGAAGAGCGGGCGGTCAACACCTACGAGAAGGTCGTCCTCGGCATCGAGGCCAAGGCCGAGCGGAAGCTCATCGGCGTCATCGACCTGCGTGACGCCGAGCCCGAAGTCGGCGAAGCCTATCTGGACGTCTACATCGGCGACGCCGGATACCGCGCGGGCGGCGGCTACGGCACCGAGGCGCTGCGGCTCATGTGCCGGTACGGCTTCGACAACATGCGGCTGCACCAGATCACGCTGTGGGTCGTCGCCGAGAACGAGGTCGCCCGGCACGTCTACCGCAAGATCGGGTTCGTCGAGGAGGGCCGGCACCGCGAGGCGTTCGTCGGCCTCGACGGCGCGCGCCACGACATGATCCTGATGAGCATGCTGAAGGGCGAGCTCAAGTGGTGAGCCGCTTGGGCGCCTTCAGCCGCCACGCCTCTTCGAGCAGCTCACGCAGCTGATCGACGTCCACGCGGTCCAGGTCGACGATGATCGAGCCGTACCCGTCGTAGTGCGGCGTCGTGAAGAAGGCCGCGTCGCCGGAATCCAGCAACGCGGCCTTCTCGTCGTGGCCGCACAGCACCACCAGGCCGCCTTCGGCCTCGGTGCGCAGCCGCGCGAACCCCTTGCCCCCCACCTTCAGCGCGGGCGTGCGGTACCACGTCGACGCCTCCACCTCCGGCAGCCCGGAGGCGAGGCGCACGACGTCTTCCCAGGTCGTCATGGGTCCATTGTCGACCCGGTGTCTTGGAGAAACGGGAACTACGGCAGCTGGGTGATCCGGTCCGCCGCGGGCGGGGCCAGGTTCGGGTGCGCACCCAGGTAGGCGATCAGCGCGTCGAGGTCCACCGGGCCACCCGCGAGGTTCGTGCCCTTGGTGAACTCGGCGAAGCCGTCCCCGCCGGCGGCGAGGAAGTTGTTCACCGACACGCGGTACGACGCCGCCGGGTCGACCGGCGTGCCGTTCACCGTGATGTTCGCAACGCGCGAACCGATCGGCGCGCCCGCCGAGTAGCTGTAGTGCAGCGAGCTCGAGATCTGCAGGATCTTCGTGCCGGCCGCGGTCCACTGCTGTTCCAGCACGTTCTTCAGGTTCGCGCCGGTCAGCGTGATCGTCTGCATGATGTTCGAGAACGGCTGGACGGTGAACGCCTCGCCGTAGGTCACCACGCCGTCACCCTCGCCGTTCGGCGACGACTTGTACGTCAGGTCGGCGCGGATACCGCCCGGGTTGGTCATCGCGATCACCGCGTTGTTCGACTGCGTGCCCGCGAGCTGCGCGTCGGCGATGACGTCGCCGAGCGACGACTCACCGGCCGTGTTGCCCGCCGCCGGCAGGTCGGCGGTGATGGTGCCGACCTGCTTGTTCGCGATCGGCGCGGACTTGGTCTTGGCGTCGGCGACCAGCGCGGCCACGGCCGGGTCCGGGGTGACCGTGCGGGTGACGATCTCGTTGAACGCCTTGGTCTGCGAGCGCACGACGTCGCGCGTCTTGCGGCTGATCTTCAGGTCCACCACCGACAGCAGCCGGCCGAACGACGAGCCCTGGATGACCGGCCGCGGCTGCCCGGCCGGGTCGTTGATCACGCAGTTGTACTGCTGGTGGCTGTGCCCGGTGAAGAAGGCGTCGACCTTCGGCGTCACCGCGGCCGCGATCACCGCGGCCGGGCCGGGGCGCAGCTTGCAGTCGTTCGGGCCTTCGACCTCGGTCCCGTCACCCTGGTGCATCAGCACGACCTGGGCCTTGACGCCGAGGAAGTCGAGCAGGTTCGCGGTCCGGTTGATCGCCTCGACCTCGTCACCGAACTTCAGGCCCTTGATGGCCTCCGGCGTGACGACGGACGGCAGGTCCTTCAGCGTGGCGCCGATGACGCCGACCGGCACGCCGCCTTCGAACTTCACGGTGAACGGCAGCAGCGCGGGCAGGCCGTTGGTGAAGTACACATTGGACGCGATGAAGGGGAAGTTCGCACCCTTGAAGGTCTTCTCGAACTGGCAACCATCGGTCGGGTGGCAGCCGCCGAACTGCATGCGCTGCAGCTCCTTGTAGCCCTCGTCGAACTCGTGGTTGCCGACGACGGACGCGCCGACACCCAGCATGTTGAGGAAGTCGATGGTCGGCTCGTCGTGGAACAGCGCCGACGTCAGCGGCGACGCGCCGATGTTGTCCCCGGCGGACACGACGAACGAGTTGGCCACCTGCGCCCGCAGCTGCTTCACGTGCGTGGCCAGGTAGGCGGCCCCGCCGGCGTCCACAGTGGTCCCGTCCGACTGCACCACGCGGCCGCTGGAGCCCGACGGCGGCTCCAGGTTCCCGTGCAGGTCGTTGAACCCGATGATCCGGACGTCGGTGGTGGAATCCGGGCGCTGGCCCGCGGACGCGGGTGCGGTGGTCACCGCCGTGGTCGCCAGCGCGGCCGCGGCGAACACCGCGAGCCGGGTCGAAAGCTGCAACAACCGGGGCTCCGCCCCGGGCCGGGGGCTACGCCACCCGGAGCCCCCGAAAAAATGCCTCATGAGTGTTCTTCCTCCGATTCGCGCCCCGGGTCCCCGAACGGGCGCACGGCGGAGGATTCTGCCTCGCGAAGCTGTCACCTACCAGAGTCAAAAGACGGACGTAAAGCGAATGTCACCTAACGGCTTCCCTCGAGCAGCACCCGCGCCACGAGGTCCGGGTCGTCGTTCATCGGCACGTGCCCGCAGCCGGGCAGCAGCCGGAACGTCCCGTGTGGCGCGACTTTCCGCAGGTCGGCGACGCGCGGCCGGGCGAGGATCCGGTCACGTTCGGCCCAGGCGATGGTCACCGGGACGCCGGTGACCGGGCCGGTGAAGCGGAAGTCGCCCCGGGACTGCGCGGCGGTGGGCTCGAAGCCCGGCGCGGTGGCGAGCGCGTGCGCGTCCTCGACCACGGTGTCCGGGGTTTGCAGCTCGGGGCGTCCGACGATCATCCCGGTCAGCGCGCGCCGCCCGGACGCGCTCGCGGCGATGCGGCGCACGACGTGCGGCGGCGTGCGCCGCGCCAGGGCGCGGTGGGCCTTGAGCGTGGCGATCGCGTACACCTTCTGGGTCCGGTTCCACAGCCCGGCCGGCGACAAGGCCGTGACGCTGCGGACCAGCCCGGCCTGCCCGAGGGCCAGCGACAGCAGGCCGCCGAGCGAGTTGCCGGCGACGTTCGGCCGGTCGAGCCCGAGGTCGGTGAAGAGCTGCTTGAACATCACCAGCGCGGGCTCGACGCCGTACCCGCCGGACGGCTCGGGCGACTCGCCGAAGCCGGGCAGGTCGACGGCGATGACGTCACGATGGGCCGTGAGCAGCGGGAACACCGGCGCCCACGCCTGGCGGCGGTGGCCGATGCCGTGGATCAGCACCAGGGGCTCGCCCCGGCCCGCACGGTCGTAGACAACGTCGTCCATGACCCGAGGGTAGCGGAATCTGCAACCGCCGGTAACAGTTACTTTGCGTCCGGTTCGATCCGGGTGCCGCTGTCCGCCGACCGCTGGACGGCGTCCAGCACGCGGTGCACCCGCAGGGCGTGCGCGAAGTCCGGCAGGTCGCCCTTGAGGTGCCGGGCGTAGGCGTGCGCCACGTTGTACGAGGGTTCGGCGCTGCGGCCGGCCAGCTGCGGCAGCTCGTACCGCGCGGGCACGGTGAGCTTCTCCAGCGTGCCGGTCCGGCTGCCGCGCAGCGTCAGCTTCGCGATCCAGAACAGCGGGTCCGCGGCCCCGACGACCAGCGTGCCCTCGGTGCCGTTGATCTCCCAGTGGAAGTCCGTGGCCGGCGACGTCCCGCCACGCAGGTGCACCGACGCGACGGCGCCGCCGGTCAGCACGCCGGTGACGGCGATCTGGTCCGGCGCCGTCATCTCGACGGACTCGCCGGTGACCTCGTCGCGCACCCGCGGCCGGACCGTCGCCATCGTCGCCGAGAGCTCGGCGAAGCCGCCGAGGACCATGGCCAGCGCGTCGACGGTGTGCGCGAACGGGATGGTCAGCATCGTCGCCCCGCCCGCGGGGTGGAGTTGGTAGTCGCGGCCGGCCCGCACGGATGGGCCCCAATTCGCGCCCGAAGCGATCAGCGACGTCGAGAGCACGCGGCCGACGTAGCCGTCCTTGATGAGGTCGCGCAGGTAGCGCAACGCCGGCGCGGACCGGCCCTGGAGGCCGACCGCGGTCGTCTTGTCCCGGGCGGCCTCGGCCAGCGCCTCGGTTTCGGCGAGGCCGACGCCCAGCGGCCACTCGCTCAGCACCTGCTTGCCCGCGGCGAGCGCCGGCTCGATGAGCGCCCGGTGCTGCGGCACCTTGACGGCGACCACGACGAGATCGACTTCCGGGTGCCGGGCGAGTTCCCCGGCGTCGCCGAAGGTCAGCGGCACGCCGTACTTCTCGCCGGCCACCCGCGCCGAGTCGGCGCTGCTGCCGGCGAGCGCGCGGAGTTCGTAGCCGTCCACCGCGGCCAGCGCGGGCACGTGCGCGGTCGCGGCCCAGCCGCCGTTCGCGCTGAGCCCGACGATGCCGACCCGGAGCGGTGCCATGAGCGTTCCTTTCGTTTGCCTGCATAGAGCCCGACGTGCCGAGCGTCGTGCGCATTCCCGTATCGGCGCAAGCCGCATCCGGTTACGCCGGCATGACTTCGCTCACCCACGGCCCACCGATCGGCCGCGGACGGGTCGGCCGAGTGGCCGATGGCGACCCCGGACCGTCGGGCTGTTCGACCGAAGCGGCACCCGGGGCAAGATCCATAGCGTCGATGGCATGACGAACGCACAGCTCACAGCCCTGCAGTACGGCTTCATCGCCTTCCTCGCACTGTGGGCCGTGGTGCTGGTGCCGCAGCTGATCACCCAGCTCGCCCGGCACGGCGGCCCGCGGCCGCGCGGCCTCGCGACCACGGCGGCGGTGCTGCTCTACGGCTGCATGACGCTCGCGGTCGTCTTCCTGCCGCTGCCGGGGCCCGGCACCCGCCGGCTCGCCCAGACCGTGCAGCTGCACCCGTTCCAGTGGATCGCCGACATCCATACGGAGCTGCTCAAGCACGGTGGGCAGTGGTTCATGACGCAGACGTTCCAGCAGGCGTGCCTGAACGTCCTGCTGTTCGTGCCGCTCGGGGTGTTCGCCCGGATCCTCTGGCGCCGCGGCCTGACCGGCACCGCGCTGATCGGCTTCGCGGCATCACTGTTCATCGAGTTCACGCAGCTCACGGCCAACTTCGGCACGGCGCCGTTCGCCTACCGCATCTTCGACGTCGACGACCTCATGAACAACACGTTCGGCGCGGTCGCCGGCTGGGTGTGCGGGGCGCTGCTGCTGACGCTCCGGCGTTCAACGGTCGGCGTGCAGCCGGCCCGGAGCGAGCGGGTCCACCTCGCCAAGACGCGCTAGCCGGGCTTTCCGCTGCAGCGCGGCCCGCTTGGCGGCCCGCCGGTCTTCCAGGACGACAACGAGCGCGGCCACGGCCAAGACCAGCGCGACCAGCCCGAGGACGATCGGAAGCTGCACGAAATCCTCCTCGGTACGGCGCTGTGCGGGAGATCACACAGGTTACGCAGGTTCGTGGTGAATTCGCTACCCCACGCGACGAGAGCGGGCGGCGAACCAGGTCCGGTCCGCGGAAAGCCAGCTGTCGAAGGTGAGATCGGCCGAGGTCAGCAGGTCGTCGACGGCGAGGCGGCGGCAGGTGAACTCCTGGTGCCACTGCCGCCCGCGATCAATCCGAGCCCCCTCGGGCACCAGCCCCGGTTGTGCGCCGGCCAGCCAACTCACCACCAAAGTGCCCCCTGCCCTCCCTGGGGGCCGGCCCCGCTTCCAGCGTATCGGCGGCCACCGACAAAGCCGCCGAATCGCCGAGCCGGAGCCCACGTTGTCCACATCGGCGCAGACCTGTGGACAGCCCGCGGTCAGGTGACTGATGAGCAGGACGGCGGCGGATTCGCGGCCGAACTGTCGCTCGCCGATGCGGGCGCAGACGGTCTCGACTCGGACGTGCGACGAACCTGGTGGCCGAGCTCGAGCAGTGGGTGCGTGACCCGGCCGGCGCCGCTGCCCAGCTCGAGAATCGAGGCGTCGGGCGGAACCGCGGCATGCACGATCTCGGCCTCGCCGTTCGGCGGGAGCAGCAGGTAGACGTCGACGGGCGAGCCGTCCGCGGTGACCTCCATGGGCCGAGCGTGCCGGAAACCGGACGAGCGGGCGGCCGGGCAGCGGCACGAACCCGGTGACACCGAGCGTGCCGGAGGCCGAACAGGCGCCCAACCCGACCGCGCCGCCGCCGGCTCGAACGTGCCGGAAACTGGACCGGTGAGCACCCGACCCACGAAGGACCAGCTGGCCGCGGCGCACAGCGCCACCATCCCCGACGTCATCGCCCCCGGCCTCGACGTCCTCTTCTGCGGCATCAACCCCGGCCTCTACTCCGGCGCGCTCGGCCGGCACTTCGCCCGCCCCGGCAACCGCTTCTGGCCCGCGCTCCACAAAGGCGGCTTCACCCCGCGGCTGTACGACCCCAGCGAGCAGGACCTGCTGCTCGACCTCCGCCTCGGCATCACGAACGTCGTCGCCCGGACCACCGCCCGCGCCGACGAACTGACCGGCGACGAGCTGCGCGAGGGCGGAAAACTGCTGGTCGCGAAGGTGCTCGAGTACCGGCCGCGGTGGCTGGCCGTCGTCGGGATCACCGCCTACCGGACCGCCTTCGGCTTTCCGAAGGCGCGCGTCGGACGGCAGGAACACCGGATCGGCGACACCCACGTGTGGGTGCTTCCGAACCCGAGCGGGCTCAACGCCCACTGGACGCCGGCCGGCCTGGCGGCCGAGTTCGCCGAGCTGCGAGCCGCATCCGAAGACTGTCGAAATCGTTGAACGCGCTGCGGGCCACCCTCAGTAGCGCCGACTGCCCCATCAGGCCCTTTCCCGCCCGGCCGCGCCAACTCTCCATGATCCACTTCTACGGAAAGTTTGCTGTGACCGGCGGATTGGGCCATGAGGGGGATTTGGCGTCATGAGCTGCGCAATCGCGACTCGTACCAAGCAGGAGGAGTCACTTCCGGCCGGGTCCAAGCAGGGAACCGGACGGTGCCGGAGACGTCCGGCACCCGGGAGCGACCGCGCAGAGACGGAGGCCCGCGATGCACGGCATCGAGCCCACCCGCAGGCCCGCGGGGCCGGCCGGACCAGGCGGGCGCAGCCTCGGCGTGGCGGTCGTCGATCCCGTGCCGATCTTCCGTGACGGCCTCGCCGCGCTCGTGCACCGCAACCAGGGGCTCCACTGGGCCGGGCAGGCCGCCAGCCACCACGCGGCCCTGCAGCTGTGCGAGCAGGTCAAGCCGGACGTCGTCCTCCTGGACTCGGCGCTCGACCCCAACTGCCACCTGACCAAACTGCTCAACACCGGCGACCCGGCGCTGATCCTGGTCATCCTGATCCGTGACGCGAATCGCACGCAGCAGTACCTCGCGGCCGCGATCGCCGCCGGGGCGCACGCGATCGTGCCGCGGTCGATCGATTCGCGGCGGCTCGCCGAAGCGATCCGGCGGGCGCACAGCGAACGCCGTTACATCGACCCGGCGCTCGCCGCCTTGACCGCCCGGCCGAAGCGCACGGCCGCCTCGAAGGGCGACCTCGCCCACGACAGCCCGCCGGCGCCGCGCGGCGGGATGCCGCTGTCCAGGCGCGAGTACCAGGTGCTCCAGCTGGTCGCCGAAGGGCTGGAGAACTCGGCGATCGCGAAGCTGCTGTTCCTGTCCGTCGAGACCGTCCGGACCCACGTGAAGAGCATCCTGCGCAAGCTGTCCGCCCGGGACCGGACACACGCGGTGACGATCGCCTTCCGCGGCGGGATCCTGATCGCCCGTGCCGAAGACGGGCACGTCCCGGTGACGGCGGACACAACGGCGCTCCCCGGCCACCCCTGACCTCTCATCCCCAGGCCGAAGGCAACATTCGGGTGGATTTCCATTACTCGGAAGTGCGGATCTGCTTGCTCTGGTTACCCGCAGGTAATATCCTGAAGTTACCGGCGAGTAAGGCGACTATGTGCCCGGCCGGGGAGCCGAACACATTGGAGTGACGACATGGGCCACTACAAGAGCAACGTCCGAGACCTGGAGTTCAACCTCTTCGAGGTACTCGGCGTGCAGGAGCGCCTGGGCAAGGGTGTGCTCGCCGAATCCGACGAAGAGACCGCCCGCGGGGTGCTGTCCGAGCTGAACAAGCTCGCGACCGGCCCGCTCGCCGAGTCCTTCGCCGACGCCGACCGCAACCCGCCCGTGTACGACCCGAAGACGTTCAGCGTCAAGATCCCCGAGTCCTTCAAGAAGAGCTACAAGCAGCTTCTGGACGGCGAGTGGTGGCGCCTCGGCCTCACCAACGACCTCGGCGGCTTCGGCCTGCCCCCGACCGTGCAGTGGGCGGCCTCCGAGCTCATCCTCGGCGCGAACGCCCCGCTGTTCATGTACATGGCGGGCCCGAACTTCGCGATGATCGTGAACAAGAACGGCACCGAAGAGCAGAAGCACTGGGCCCAGCTCATGATCGACCGGGCCTGGGGCGCCACGATGGTGCTGACCGAGCCGGACGCCGGCTCCGACGTCGGCGCGGGCCGCACCAAGGCCACCAAGCAGGAGGACGGCTCCTGGCACATCGACGGCGTGAAGCGGTTCATCACCTCGGCCGAGCACGACATGAGCGAAAACATCATGCACCTGGTGCTCGCCCGCCCCGAGGGTCCCGGCATCGAGACCAAGCCGGGCACCAAGGGCCTGTCGCTGTTCCTCGTGCCGAAGTTCCACTTCGACTCGCAAACCGGTGAGCTGGGCGAACGCAACGGCGCCTACGTCACGAACGTCGAGCACAAGATGGGCATCAAGGCCTCGACGACCTGCGAGCTGACCTTCGGCCAGCACGGCACCCCGGCCAAGGGCTGGCTGCTCGGCGAGGTGCACGACGGCATCGCGCAGATGTTCCAGGTCATCGAGTACGCCCGGATGATGGTCGGCACGAAGGCCATCGCGACGCTCTCGACGGGTTACCTCAACGCGCTCGAGTACGCCAAGGAGCGCGTCCAGGGCGCCGACCTGCCGAACATGCTGAACAAGGCCGCCCCGCGCGTCACCATCACGCACCACCCGGACGTCCGCCGCTCGCTGATGCTCCAGAAGGCGTACGCCGAGGGCCTCCGCGCGGTGTACCTCTACACGGCGTCGTTCCAGGACCAGCTGTGGATCGGCGAGGGCGACCAGAAGCTCGCGCACGGCGTCAACGACCTGCTGCTGCCGATCGTCAAGGGCGTCGGCTCCGAGCGCGCCACCGAGCAGCTCGTGCAGTCGCTGCAGACGCTGGGCGGGTCCGGCTTCCTGCAGGACTACCCGATCGAGCAGTACATCCGCGACGCCAAGATCGACTCGCTGTACGAGGGCACCACGGCGATCCAGTCGCTGGACTTCTTCTTCCGGAAGATCGTCCGTGACAAGGGCCAGTCGCTGGCCTTCGTCGCCGGGGAGATCACCAAGTTCATCGAGTCCGAGGCGGGCAATGGCCGGCTCAAGAACGAGCGCGCTCTGCTCAAGCAGGCCCTCGAGGACACCCAGGGCATGCTCGGCTCGCTGATCGGCTACCTGACGGCGTCCCAGGAGGACACGCAGAGCATCAACAAGGTCGGCCAGCACACGGTCCGCCTGCTGATGTCCGTCGGCGACCTGCTCATCGGCTGGCAGCTGCTCAAGCACGCCGAGGTCGCGATCGGCAAGCTCGACGCCGGTGCGTCCGCCAAGGACGTCCCGTTCTACGAGGGCAAGATCGCCTCGGCCTCGTTCTTCGCGAAGCAGGTGCTGCCGGAGCTGACCGCCCGCCGCGCCATCGTGGAGGCCGCCGACAACGCGCTCATGGAGCTGGACGAAGCCGCGTTCTGATCAACGTGTTCCGCCGAAGGGCCCCTTCCACCCGGAAGGGGCCCTTCCGGCGTTTCGAGGTCATACCGCCGGGGAATTCCGTCTTCGAGTTCGCGGGACCGAGTGGCCGGACCCGCGACCACCGAGAGGAGATAGTGATGACTGTCGCCGGCATCATCAGCGCCATCGTCGTCGGGCTGATCATCGGCGTTCTGGGCCGGCTGCTCGCTCCCGGCAAGCAGAACATCCCGATCTGGCTGACCATCGTGATCGGTATCATCGCCGCCTTCATCGGTACGGCAATCGCTCGTGGTCTCGGCTACGCCGACACGAACGGCATCGACTGGCTGGAGATCCTCACCCAGGTCGTGCTGGCCGCGATCGGTGTCAGCATCGCCGCGGGGGCCTATGGCCGTCGCGGTGTAACCCGGTAACTTCCCGGAACTCGAGCCCGGCCGGTCCACCTTCGGGTGAACCGGCCGGGCTTTTCCGTGCCTACCGCCGGGCCGACGCGCGAGCGAGCGCGACGGCGAACCCGGCACCCACCAGCAGCAGCGCCGCGGCCAAGGTCATCGTCGTGGTGATGGCGTGGGCGGACGAACCACCGGCGAGCGTCAGGAAGAGACTCCCGAACGTCGCCACCCCGACGACCTGGCCCAGCTGCAACGTCGTCGTGAGCAGGCCGCTGGCGTCCGCCGCGCTTTCGAGCGGGACGTGGGTCAGCGCGTGCGCCATCAGGGACCCGAACGCCAGGCCCATGGAAAGGCCGAACAGCAGGAGCGCGGCGAAGAACAGCGCGCCGCCGGTTCCGCCGTCCTTCAAGCTCAGCCCCAGCAACGCGTACGCGATCGCCGACCCCACGTAGCCGCACGGGGTCAGTGCCGCGTGGACGCGCTCGGGCAGCTTGTGCCAGAAGAAGCCGCACACGCCGAAGAGCACGCCGCCGGGGGCCATGGTGAGCCCCGCAGCCAGGGCCGTCTCGCCGAGGCCCGCCTGCAGGTGCAAGGCCACGCAGAAGAGGAATCCGCCGTAGGACGCCACGCCGGTGGCCAGCGCGGCCAGTCCCGGTGCGACCCCGCGGACCCGCAGCACGCCGAGGTTGACCAGCGGGTCGCGCACCCGGCGTTCCACGACCACGAACAGCACCGCCAGCAGCACGCCCGCCACGAGCGAGCCGAACGTCCACACCGGCCAGCCGGTTTCGTGCCCGAGGACGAGCGGCAGCACGATGAGCACCAGGGCGGGCACCGCGAGCGCGAGACCGGCGAGGTCGAGCCGGCGGCCCGCTTTCGCCGCGCCACCGGGCACCAGCCGCAGGGCGAGCGCGGCCACGAGCACCCCGATCGGCACGTTCACCAGGAAGATCGGCCGCCAGCCCGTGCCGAAGAGGTCCGCGCCGACGAGCACGCCGCCGAGCACCTGGCCGGCCACGAACGCGACCGAGATGACCGCGGTGTACGCGCTGAGCGCCTTGGCCCGCGCGGGCCCGCTGAACTGCGCCTGGATGACGCTGATGACCTGCGGCATCATCAGCGCGGCGCCGGCGCCCTGGGCGATCCGCGCGACGACCAGCGTCACCGGTTCCGGCGCGAAGCCGCAGGCCAGCGAGCAGACGGTGAAGGCGACGACGCCGGTGACGAACAACCGTCGGCGTCCGAACAGCTCGCCGAGCCGGGCGCCGGTGATCAGCAGCATCGCGTAGCCCACGGTGTAGCCGGAAACGACGAGCTGCAGCGCGGCGCCGGACGCGTGCAGATCGGTGCGGATGTCGGTCATGGCGACGTTCACGACGGTGACGTCGAGCAGCGCCATGAACTGGCCGAGCAGCAGGACGGCCAGCATGAACCACGGCCGCCGGTCCGGCCGGGCGGCCCGGTCCGGGGTGGCCGGGGCAGGGGTGGTCAGTGTCATGCCTCTGACCTTGGGGTTCTCGGGTCGTGCGCGGAGAGAGCCTGGTGATGCTGGTACCGGGAGCACCTGCTTCGCCGAAAATTGTCGTACCCCTCCGGCACCATGTCGGCATGACGTCAACGCAGGTCCACACGAGCCACCGAGAGGAACTCGGCCAGTTCCTCAAGGCGTGCCGGGCGCGGATCGGCCCGGAGGAGGTCGGGCTGCCGCCCGGCGTGCGCCGTCGCACGAGCGGGTTGCGGCGGGAAGAGGTCGCGCTGCTCGCCGGCGTCGGCGTCACCTGGTACACGTGGCTGGAGCAGGGGCGGCCGATCAACGCGAGCGCCCAGGTGCTCGACGCGGTGGCGCGCACGCTGCGGATGGACCACCCCGAGCGGGAACACCTGTACCGGCTGGCGGAGCTGACGCCGTCCCGGCTGCCGTCGTCGGCCGAGGTGGTGCCGGAAGCGGTGCGCGAGGTGCTGCGCGCGCTCGATCCGCTGCCGGCCACCTTGATCAACGGCCGGTTCGACATCCTCGCGTCGAACGCGGCGCAGGAGGAGCTGTTCTGGGAGTGGCACAGCCTGCCCTGCCTGCACAAGAACCTGCTGTGGTGCTGCGTGACCGAGCCGAAGGCGCGGCAGATGCTGCTGAACTACGACGAGGAGGTCCCGCACATGGTCGCGCGGATGCGCGCCGAATACGGCAGGCACATCGGTGACCCGTCGTGGGACGAGGACATCCGGCGGCTGTCCGCGCTGAGCCCCGAGTTCGCCGCGTTGTGGGCGCGGCACGAGGTGGCGGACCCGCGGCCGCGGCTGCGGGAGTTCCAGCACCCGCGGGTGGGCCGGATGCGCCTCCGGCTGACCGAGCTGGCGGTCTCGGAAGCCCCGGGCCCGCGCATCCAGGTGTCCACTCCGGACGATGCCTCGACGTGGGCGTTGCTGCCCTTGACGCGGCGGGAGGCGTGGTGACCCTGGTGGACCTGAGCGATCAGGGGCTGACGTCGGTGCCTTCGCTGCCGGAGGGCGTCACCCGGCTCGATCTGTACAAGAACTCGATCTCGGAGGTGCCCGGGTCAATGTGGTCGCTGACCGGGCTGCGCGTGCTGAACCTCGCGGCGAACCGGATTTCTTCGCTGCCGCCGGGCATCTCGGCGCTGACGTCGTTGCACACGCTCGACCTGGCGCACAACCGGTTCGACTCCCTGCCGGGCGAGCTGGGCGAGCTGGCCGGGCTCACCGAATACCTCTACATCAGCGACAACCGGCTGACGAAGTTCCCGGCTGCCTGGTGCGGGCTGGGCAAGCTGCGGTACCTGGGGTGCACGGACAACCGGCTCACCGCGCTGCCACCGGACCTCTCGGGATTCGCGGCGCTGCGCGAACTCCGGCTGTACCGCAACGAGCTGGCCGCGCTGCCCGAGTCGATCGGTGCGCTGAGTGCGTTGCGGGAGCTGCACCTGCGCGGCAACCGGCTCACCGCGCTCCCGGACTCGATCGGCTTGCTGAGTGAGCTGCGTCAGCTCGACCTGCGGGAGAACTCGCTGACGACGTTGCCGGCGTCGCTCGCCCGATTGTCCAAATTGGACAAACTGGATCTGCGGTGGAACAAGCAGCTCCGGGAGCCGGCCTGGCTGCGTGACTTCGAGGAGGCGGGGTGCATGGTCCTTCGCTGACAACTCAACAGAGAACGGTCGGACGCGGGCCGTAGGTCGCCGTGTGCGACGTCCGCCGGAGCTCGGTGCCGCTCGCGAGGTCGTAGAGCACGCGCGTGTCGGTGACGCTGAAGCCGGACGAACCGATCGAGGGCTGGCACGAGCCGGCCCCGCCGGCGCCGAACTGGATCGGCGGCGGGTCACCGGGCGTCTGCGCTCCGGTCTGACCCTCGACACGGAAGTGCCGGGTGCCCCAGATCCGGACGGTCACCGAGTCGCCGGAAACGGTGGCCTGGATGGCGAGGCCGGTCGCCGCGTCGTTGGTCAGCTTGAGCTCGACGGGGCTGCCGTCGGCGTTGACGGCCTTGGCGTCGCGGCCGACGGGGTAGCGGTCGAGGTAGTGGTCGTGCTCCAGGTGGCCGGCGTCGGCCAGGCCGGCGAGGTAGGCGGCGTTGTACAAAGTGGACGCCAGCTGGGAAACACCGCCCCCGACCACGGAGGGGCCGGTGCCGTCCTCGTCGACCGGGGCGGGCACGTAGCCGGCGTCCGCGGTGCGCGGGCCGGAGCGGCCACCGAGGCTGAACGTCTCGCCGGGCTTGACGATCGTGCCGGACACGCGGGCGGCGAGCGTCCGGTTGTTCGTCTGGGCCGGGCCGGTCAGGCCGCCGGTGGTGAACTCGCCGATGACCTCTTTGATGCCGAGCGCGCTGGTGGCGTCGGTGGTCACGCCGGGTGCCGCCGTGCTGTAGACGACCGGGAGATCTCGTCCGTCGGTCTTCTTGAGCACGTCGATCAGGGGGAGGAAGGTCTTCTCCCAGTTGATCTTGCGGGCGTCCTCGGAGGGCTCCACCGCCGGCTGGTCGCCGGTGAAGACGATCTGCGCGTCCTTGCCGTCGGTCTCGGTGCTCGCGAGCTGGTCCTTGAGGGCGCCCTGCAGCTTGCCCTGGTCGATCCGGACCTCGACGGCCCCGCCCTCGACCACGGCGAACTGGAAGGACGACGCGATCGTCGCGGGCTTCAGCGGAACGTCCTTGCCTTCACCGTGCACGACGACCGGCTTCGCGACGGCGGGCACGACGATTTGCTGACACGCGGCCTGCACGCCGGCGGCGGTCGCCCGCACGGGCGTGATCGCCATGGCCAGCTTGACCCCGCCGGGGTCGAGCCAGTGGTCGGTAACGGTCTGCACGGCGCCGGCCAGGTCGGTCAGCTGCTGGCCCTGCCGCGGCAAGACGGGGTGCGCGGTGACACCGCCGTCGCTGCCCGGGATCGGGGTGAACCCGACCGTGCCTTCGGTGGCGGGGTGGTTCAGCCTGCCGTCGGCCAGTTCCTGCACGGCCTGCCCGATCCGGTTCTGGTCGGTGCGCGTGGCCACCCCGACCTCGCGGCTGCTGAAGAAGGACATGATCCGCGTGATCGGACTGAGCGGCTGGTGCCCGGCGAGCCCCAGGGTGTTCGGCCAGTCCAGCCCGAGCCCGGACTGCGAGGGCACGAGTTCGGCCTGCACATCCCCACCGTGCACGGCGACGGGCCGGATCAGCCGCGGTTCGAGCTCTTTCCGCAGCTTCGCTTCGGCCTCGGCATGGCTGAGCCCCCCGACCTCGATGCCGGCGACGGTCACCCCGCGCGGCACATCCCCGGCGCTGACGGCGAGATCGATGGCGTAGAGGATGACGAAGAGGCCAAGGGCGAGCCCGACGGACATCATGGTGCGGGCAACGCCCTTGCGCAGCTTCCGGGCCGGGGTCTCCGGCGCCGGCGGTGGCGCGGGGTTCTCGAGGAGCTCGCCGAGCAGATCATCGGAGAAGAGATCGGTCGTGCCGGCGGCATTGTCCGGGGCATTGCCAGGGGCCTTGCCGGGAACGGGCTCGGCAACAACGGGCGGCCAAGCGGGCACGACCTCGATCGCGGGCTCGGTCGCGGGCTCGGCAGGTGCCCCGGCCACAACGCCAACGGCCGCGACAGGTGGTTCGGCCGCGGTCGACGGGTCGGTCGCCGAGGGCCACTCGATCACCCCATCGCTGACCGGCACCGCAGGCGGCACAGCCACGGTCGCCGGGTCGGCGACAGGCGGCAAGTCGGCCACGGTTGGTAGGTCGGCCGCGGTAGGCGGGTCAGCGACAGCTGGCAGGTTAGCCGCGGTAGGCAGGTCGTTCGCGGTCGGCGGGTCGGCGACAGCCGGCAAGTCGGCGACGGTTGGCAGCTCGGCCACGGTAGGCGGGTCGGGCACGGTTGCCGACTCGGCCACCGAGGGCGGCGCCGCGCTCGGCGGGTCGATCACCGGCTCCGGTGTGGCCGCCTCGGTGGTCTGCTCGGGCGCCCGTAGCTCCGGCTCGGCTTCAGGCCACACCTCGGCGGCCGTTGCTTCGAGCGTTCCGGGCTCGGCCGACGCACGAGCGTGGTCGGCTTCGAGCGTCTCCCCGCCCTCGCGTACCTCTTCGTCTGCCACGCGCCTGCCTTTCGCGGGACCCGACCTACAGGTAGAGCCCCGTCCCGTGCTCGGTGCGCTCGGTCGCCACCGCGTGGATGTCGCGTTCGCGCATCACCAGGTGCCCCTCGCCCTGGATCTCGACCTCGAGCTGGTCCTCCGGGTTGAAGAGCACGCGGTCGCCGGTCTTGACGTTCCGCACACTGTTGCCCACGCCCAGTACATCACCCCAGGAAAGCCGGCGCGCGACCTGCGCCGTCGCGGGGATCACGATGCCGCCGCTGCTGCGGCGCTCCCCTTCTTCCGGCGACAGCCGCACGAGTACCCGGTCGTGCAGCATCTGGATTTCGAGTTTCGGCCCGTCAGACACGGCCTGCATGTTACCCGTCGGTCCTGGGCTCCCCGGCCATGACCAGGCTCAGTTCGCGCACCCCGCCGTCCTCGATCCGGACCGGGACGCCCCAGTCCTGGCGGGTGATCCGGCACGCCGGGTGCTCGCTGCCGCCGTCCGCGCTGTCGCAGCTCGCGGCCTGCGCCACGACCTGCAGCACACCCTCCGCAACCCCCGGGGCCAGCCGGATCTTGCGGTTCAGGTCCGTGCCGGTCCCGCCGCCGTCGGCCAGTAGCGAGGGCGGCGACGCGCTGATCTCGAGCCGCGTCGACGGGCCGAAGCGGTCGTCCAGCTTCTCGCCCGGCGGGGCCGTGAACACCACCGAAAAGTCGATCTCGCCCGGGGCGAGCACCGTCGGCGGGCGGCGCACCGCGTGCGCGTCGCCGGTGACGACCGTCGGCCCGGCCGACGAGTCGAGCGGGCTGAGCCGGTTGCCCGCGGACTCGACGACGAGCAGCTCGCCGTCGTGCAGCAGCAGGCCCTGCGGCTCGGCGAGGCCGGTGGCGATCGTGGTCACCTGGCGGGTGAAGACGTCGAAGCGGCGAACCGCGCCGTTGTAGGTGTCGGCGATCGCGATCTTGTCGCCGGGCAGCACGGCCAGGCCCAGCGGGTGCTGGAGCAGCGCCTGGTCGGCCGGGCCGTCGGTGTGGCCGAAGGAAAACAGGTCGACGCCGATCGCGGTCTGCACGGTGAAGGACTCGCCGTCGGGCTCGATCCAGCGCAGCGCCGACGTCTCCGCGTCGACGAGCCACAGCTTGTCGCCGTCCACGGCCAGGCCGGACGTCTGCGCGAAGAACGCTTCGCCGGCGTCGCCGTCGCGAAGGCCTTCGACGGTCGTCCCGGCGAAGCGGCGGATAGTGCCGCCGACCGGGTCGAACACGCTCAGCGTGTGGTTGCCCGCCATGGCGACGACGACCCCGCCGGCCGGACCCCACCAGGCGACGTCCCACGGGCTCGTGAGGTCGACCTCGGCGGCCTTGCCGGAGTCCGGCCCGCTGCGCCACTGCGCTCCGGTGCCGGAGACCGTCGTCACCTCGCCGGTGATCAGGTCGAGGCCGCGCAGCCGGTGGCCGGCCGTGTCGGCGACGACGGCGTGGTAGCCGACGCGCTCGGCGATGTCGTACGGCAGGAGCGCGATGCCCGACGGCTCGGTGAAGGTCGCGATGTCGAACGGACCGTCCTGGCTGCCGCGAGCCCCGCTGCCGAAGCGGCGGATGACGGTCTCGCCGTCCGAAGCGAACTCGACGATGGCGTGGTGCCCGGTGTCGGCGACCAGGACGCGGCCCTCGGCGGTGGCGACGGCCTTGCTCGGGAACCGCAGCTCGCCGGGCTGCTCCTCGACCGGCACGTACGGGCTGCCGCCGCGGCGCAGCGTCCCCTTGGCTTCGTGCTTCTTCACGAGGTCCGCGATGACGCGGCGAAGCGCCTCTTCGTGCCCTTCGCCCGCGGCGACGTGCACGACGTACCCCTCGGGGTCGACCACGACGAGCGTAGGCCAGGCGCGGACCGCGTACTGCGACCACAGCTCCATCTTGGGGTCGTTGACCACCGGGTGGTGCACCTCGTAGCGGCGGACCGCGGCTTCGATCGAGGCGCGCTCGCCCTCGTGCAGGAACTTCGGCGAGTGGACACCGATGGTGACCAGCACGTCCGCGAACTCGGCTTCCAGCGGACGCAGTTCGTCGAGCACGTGGAGGCAGTTGACGCAGCCGCTGGTCCAGAAGTCCAGCAGCACGACGCGGCCGCGCAGCTCGGCGAGGGTGATCGGGCGGCCGCCGGTGTTCAGCCAGACGTCGCCGCGCAGCTCGGGGGCGCGCACGCGGCTCTGCGGTCGGGGAGAAGTCACGGCATGAGTGAA
Source organism: Amycolatopsis sp. NPDC051716 (assembly GCF_040681595.1). Classification (NCBI taxonomy): domain Bacteria; kingdom Bacillati; phylum Actinomycetota; class Actinomycetes; order Pseudonocardiales; family Pseudonocardiaceae; genus Amycolatopsis; species Amycolatopsis sp. NPDC051716. The sequence continues at coordinate 19,473 of NZ_JBFAZA010000069.1, forward strand.
CTACACGCCCTCACGCTCTGTTCCGCGGTCCGCCCTGATGAGAGAACAAACTCACCCGGACGTGGGTCCCCTGGTCGGCGCGAAAAAGGAGGCGCGGGCGGGTGAGCCGCCGCTTAGGCTCGGGTCATGACCCCCGTCCAGCCGGCCGGCGCCCTCACTCCGGAGGAGGCGCGGCACCTGCAGGAGAACCTCCGGGAACCCGTGCGTCCCGGGCTGAGCGAAGCCGAGCTCGACGACGTCGAGCGCCGGTTCGGCTTCCGCTTCGCCGCGGACCACCGCACGTTCCTGGCCGTCGGCGTCCCCATCGGCGACCGCTGGCCCGACTGGCGCTGCGGCAACCCGGAGCAGCTGCGCAAACGTTTGGCATGGCCGGTCGACGGCGTGCTGTACGACGTCGAGCACAACGGATTCTGGCTGCCGGACTGGGGCACGCGCCCGGTCGGCCCGGAGGACGCGGTCCGCGAAGCCCGGCGGCGGCTGGCCGACGTGCCGCAGCTGGTGCCGGTGTGCGGGCACCGGTACCTGCCCGGACTGGCGGGCACGGTGGGTTACCCGGTGCTGTCGGTGTACCAGACGGACATCGTCGTCTACGGCAGTGACCTGCGGGATTACCTGCACCGCGAGTTCGCGACGGGCGGCATCAGCACGGCCCCACCGGACGGGCCCCGCTACATACCGTTCTGGTCCCGCTTCATCGACTAGCTTCGGCGGCCTGCTTCGGCGGCCCGCTTCAGCCGGACCAGGGTGGCGGCGATGTTGGCGGTGTTGGCCTGTTCCCGGTCCCAGACCCCGGTGACGGTCGAGGTCGCGACCTTGAACCACGCCGGCCGCCGCTCCCACATGCTTTCGACGACGACACAGCCATCACTGGCGGGTTCGAAGTCGTACTGCCAGCGCGCGACGGGCAACCCGGCGACGGAGGTGACCTCGAAGCCGAACCGGCGCCCGGGCTCGGCGTCGGTGATGGTGGACAGGGTGCTCCACCGCCGGAGCCCGCGCCGGTTGCGCCCGCGGAACTTGGCGCCGACGGCGGGTTCGCGGGCAGGGCCGACCCACCGGTGCCCGGTGTACTCCTCGGCGAGGCCCGCCAGCTGCTCGGGGTCGCTGACCAGCGAGTACACGGTCTCGGGAGCCGCATCGATCTCGATCCGGCCGGTGGCGTTCGGAGCGTTCAAGGGGACCTCCACACTGAGGGAACATACCGAGGGTATGTCAGAGACCGGCGTTAGGGAACGGCCTGTGGATGGTAGAAGGGTGATGTGGACAGCTTCGGCTGGGA
>NZ_JBFAZA010000070.1:0-9164 GCF_040681595.1 Amycolatopsis sp. NPDC051716
GATCTTGGTCGACGCTGTTCTAGCAGGGACCCCGTTACCCATCTCACCGGGTTGACAGCTCCGCCCACTCCCTAACTTCCCGGCATTGCGGTTAGTCGGCGTGCGCCTGGACCTCGCAGTCGGGCCCGGGGTAGACGAGCCCTTCGTGCCCGTCGGCGAACCGCACCAGATAGGGCGGGGCGCCCTCGGGGCCACGGACTTCGAGGATCTCGCCGCGCTGCCCGGCCGCTCCGACCGTGCGGCCGTGCACCTGGATCTCGTCTCCTACTCCTGCGTGCATGGGGCTTCACCTCCGTGTCCATGCTAGGAGCGGAAACTCGTCCCGTGGACCCCGCGAACGGGTTAGACTCCGTGCATGATCAGCGAATTCGGAGGCGCCGCGCCTCGGCGCCGGTGAGCCCTTCGGTCCGGGTCCGCACGCCCCGAGAGCTGCGGAAGACCCGGCGGAGCAACGCACATTCCTGTTGGGGTCACCTGGTGGCCGCCCCGCTGTGGCCGTTGCACGGCGTGAATCTCGGCACCCTCCTGCGCACCTGTGACGCCGTCGGCGCGTGTCTCGCCGTCCCGCGGTTCCCGTGGGTGCCCGAAGCGCTGCGGAGGGGAAACACGTTGCGGCGTCCCGCTTGTGTGCACTGGGTCCACGACCCACCGGGCTGGCTGGCCCGCGAACGGGCGGCGGGCACCCGGGTGGTCGGCGTCGAACTGGCCGAGGAAGCCGTCCGGCTGGCCGACCTGCCCGTCGCCCGCGGCCGCACGATCGCCGTGCTCGGCCACGAGCAGACCGGGATCCCGCCGGACGTCCTCGACCTGCTCGACAGCGTCGTCGAAATCCCGATGGTCGGCATCGGTGCGAGCCTGAACGTCGCGGTGGCCGGCAGCCTCGTGCTGTACAAGCTGGCGGGCCTGGCGTGATCGGTCTCAAGTGGACGGTCGCGGAAAACGCGGCGTGGTGCGATCTGGTCTGGCCCGGGCAGTTCCGCCCGCGGGCGTGGACCAGCCGCACGCGCACCCCGGCGTACTACCCGGACGCGGTGACGCTGACCCCGGACGCCACCGCCGCCGACATCCTCCCGTTCGTCGACGGCTCCGCGGGGTGTTCCGTCAAGGACAGCTTCGCGAACCTGGACCTGCCGGGGTTCTCGGTGCTGTTCGAAGCGACGTGGATCGCGTGCGGGCCCGGTGTGCCCGAGCCGGGCTGGCGGCGGGTGGCCGGCCACGGCTTCCCGGCCGACGACTCGGTGGCGGTGCTGTCCCGGGGCCCGGCGCTGGTCGTCGCCCACCGCGGCGACCGCGTGGTCGGGCTGTCCAACTTTTCGGGACCGGCTCAGGCCTGGCCCGGCGCGGTGGCGGCGGCCTCGGCGTACCCCGATGTCCCCGTGGCCGGCTACGAACACGGCGACGCGCTGCGGATCGCCCTGGACCACGGCGCCGAGCCGCTGGGCCCGCTGCGCGTCTGGGTGCGTTAGCTCGTTTTCGCAGCGGCTTTGGCGGCCTTTTTGAACGCGCGGACTTCGGCGAGGGTCTCGGCGCTCGTGACGTCGGCGATCGACCGGCGCGAGCCGCGGTCGCCGTACGCGCCGGCGGTCTCGCGCCAGCCCTTCGGCTGGATGCCGCGCTGCTTTCCCAGCATGGCCAGGAAGATCTTCGCCTTCTGCTCCCCGAAACCGGGCAGGGCCCGCAGGCGCTTGAGGACTTCGGGACCGTCCGGCTTCGGGCGGCCGTCGAGCCAGATGCCTTCGGTGCGGCCGTCGTAGTTTTCGATGATGTGCTGGGCGAGCGCGTGGACGCGGCGGGCCATCGAGCCGCCGTAGCGGTGGATGGCCGGCGGCACCACGCACATCTCGACGAACGCTTCGACGTCGGTCGCGGCGATCTTCGTCAGGGAGAACCCGTCCATCCGGTCGGCGATCTTCCGCGGGCCGGCGAACGCGTGCTCCATCGGGTACTGCTGGTCGAGGAGCATGCCGACGAGCAGGGCGAACGGGTCGTCGTTCAGCAGCTTGTCGGCGGCCGGGTCGCCGGTCAGGTGCAGTTCGCGCAACATGCCGTCATCTTGACACAACCCGCTTCTCCGGCAGGGCGACCAGCGCCATCGTGGCCGGCCGTCATCGGGTTTTCGCGTAGCGCGACGGCGTCGTGCCCAGGTACCGCTTGAAGTGCCGGGTCAGGTGGGCCTGGTCGGTGAACCCGGCCGCCGTCGCGACTTCGGCGGCGGGCGTGCCGTCCAGCAGCAGCCGGCGGGCCCGGTCCACCCGGCGGCCGGTCAGGTAGCGGTGCGGCGGCAGGCCGAACCGCGCCCCGAAGCAGCGGACGAGGTACGCCGGGTGCGCGCCGAGCGTCTCGCCCGCTTCGGCCAGCGTCAGCGCTTCCGGCAGATGAGCGTCCAGCAGGTCCCGGAGATCGTCGGCGAGGCCGCGCTTCGGCTCCGGCGACGCCGGTTTGCCCAGGTGGGTGCGCAGGCGGTCGGCGACCAGCACGAGCCGGCTTTCCGCCTCGAGCGTGTCGCCGGGCTCGGCGAGGGACTCGTGGAGCTGGTGGATGCGGGTGCGCAGGAGGCCGTCGGCGAGGCTGGGCCGGTCGACCGCCGCGCCGATCAGGTCCTCGCCCAGCACCGGCGTGTCCAGGTAGAGCACGCGCTTGCGGAAGCCGTGGCTGGTCGCGGCGCGGCCGTCGTGGGCGACGTTCGGCGGCAGCAGCGTCACCGCCGGGCCGAGCGCGCCGTGGTGGTGGCGGTCGAGGTCGTAGCGGATGACACCGTCGTCGACGATCAGCAGCGTCCACGTGTCGTGCGTGTGCAGCGGGTAGGCGTGCGTGGTGAAGCGCGCGTGGAAGACCTCGGCGATCCCCGGGACCGCCGGCCGCCAAGCCGCGACGTCCGCCATGTCAAGAACGTACAAGACGCGGGCGTCGCGCCCGGGTGAGTCTTCGGGGTATGAGTTCCTTCGACACGAAGATCGCCGTCCTGCTCCGCGACGACCTGGCGTCCTGGCAGCGGCTGAACGTCACCGCGTTCCTGGTGAGCGGCATCGCCCACGTGACCCCCGAGCTGATGGGCGAGCCGTACGCCGACGCCGACGGCACCGAGTACCTGCCGATGTTCGGCCAGCCGATCATGGTCTTTTCCGGCACGGCGGACGTCCTGACCGCGGCCCACGGGCGCGCGCTGGGCCGCGGGCTGCGGTTCTCGATCTTCACCGACGAGCTGTTCCACACCGGCAACGACGCCGACAACCGCGCGGCGGTCCGCGAGGTGCCGGGGGAGAAGCTGGCGCTGGCCGGGATGGCGGTGCACGGGCCGAAGAACGCCGTGGACAAGATCCTCAAGGGCGCGTCGCTGCACCGCTGAGTAGAACTGCTCTATCCCCCGCTCGGGTGAGCTGCCAGCATGATCGGCAGCGCCGCAAAAAGGCGGCTCGAAATGGGGAGGTTTCGTGAATTCACTTCGTCGTGCGTGCGTGGTCCTGACGGCGGCGGCCGGGCTGGTCGCGGCGCTCGTGCCGGTCGCCTCGGCGGACCCGGTGCAGACGGTCGACTACGTCTCGGAGGAGGGCGCCTGGCCGCTGGAGGGCAGCGCCCACTACGCGGCGCCGGGAGACGAGATCGCCGTCTTCGAGTCCACCAGCGGCAGACTCTGGATCGACGTCTCGTCGGGGCTGAAGTACCTGACCGTCGAGCTGAGCGCACCGGCGGGGGAGACCCTGCACACCGGCACGTACACCGGCGCGCGGTTCCGCGGGCAGAGCGACGAGGCGCAGACCACGCCGGGGATCTTCGTCTACACCATGGGCAACGTCTGCAGTGAGGCGTACGCCGACTTCACGATCGACCGGCTGGACAAGGACGCCGACGGCCGCACGACCGACGTCGACGCGACGTTCGTCCAGCGCTGCGGCGCCCCGGACGCCCCCGCCACCCGCGGCGAGGTCCACTTCCACGCCTGAGTCACGGCGCGGTCGCGTGCACCAGGAAGACGCTGCGGATCCGGTCGCCGGTGTCGACGGTGAACGTCCGCGCCGAAGCGTCCGCGAAGCCCGCCGACGAGGCCAGCGCCGCGGCGCCGGCCTCGCCGGTCGGGAAGGACAGGTCCGCCGGCACGAACTCGGCGAACGGCCCGGACGGCTTGAACCGCGCCCCCGACACGATCGAGAACGCCAGCCGGCCGCCGGGGCGCAGCACGCGGAGCCAGTCGGCGAACGCGGCGGCCCCCAGGAAGTGCAGCGAAGACGCGCACAGCACGACGTCGGCCGAGTGGTCCTCGACCGGCAGCGGCACCGCCGGCCCGACCCGCCACTCGATCCGCCCGTCCGGATCCTGCGCGGGCGCCTTCGCCTCGGCCCGCGCGACCATGGCCGGCGACAAGTCGACGGCGAGCACGCGCGCGGGCTTCAGCCGTAGCGCCGCATACGCCGCGACGCCCGTCCCGGTGGCGACGTCGAGGACGAGACCCGGAGCGTCGGGGAGCGGCTCGACCAGGGCTTCCGCCACCGATCCGTGGAACGGGTCGTCGTCGTACTGCTCGGCTGTGCGGTCGAAGAAGGCAGCCCGGGATTCGTCGGTCACGCACCCAACCTAGCCGGGGCCACCAGCGGTTTTCAGGGGACGACGGCCGGCGAACCCGAGGTCGGTGCGGTGGTACCAGCCCAGCTCGCGGTCACCTTCGAGCCAGCACAGGAGGACGTCGGTGCCGTCCAGCTCGGCCGGGAAGTCGACCAGCAGCGGCGCGAACCCCTTGAGCTCGGCGCCGGTGCGCTGCACCGTCGTCATCAGGTCGTCGAGACGGGCCTGGGCGGCCTTCCACTCGGGCAGCCCGCCCAGCGCGGTGGCGCGGCCGCCCGGCCGCAGCGACGCCGCGAGCTCGGCGGCGTCGGCCCGGACGCGCACCAGTTCGTCGAGGACCGGCCGCAGGCGCGCCAGTTCGTCGCGCGCTTCCGCGACGGTGAACAGTCCCATTCGCCGATGATGCCATCGGCGTGCGTCAGCCTTCGCGCCGCCGCCGGACCAGTGCGTTGGCCAGCCCGCTGCCGACCAGCAGGAAGCCCACGCCGAGCAGCCCGCCGATGAAGAGGAAGTCCATGACGCCGTAGGCGATGTCGCTCTTCGGCATCAGGTTGACCAGCCGGAACCCCCACTCGGGCACGGCCATCGCGGCGACGCCCGGCAGCACGCCGTAGATCAGGCCGCCGAGGATCGGGCCGGCCGCCGACAGCGCGCCGAGCGCGGCGACGACCAGCAGCAGGATCGCCCCGCCGGCCAGCAGCGCGATGCCCAGCGGGTCGCGGTTGGTGCTCAGGGTGGCCTGGATCAGCTGCTGCTGGCGCAGCCCGCCCCAGCTCAGCAGGCCCAGGGCGACCGGCGTGAGGACGAGCCCGCCGAGCGCGCTGACCACGTGCGCGGCGCCCCGGCGCGGCCGTTCGTCGAGCACGTCGGGTTCGCCGGTGTCCGGGTAGTCGTTCTCGTAGTCGTCTTCGTAGTCGGCGTACCGATGGGTCGACATGGCCGTCACCTCCCGCATGGTGGGTTCACGGGTGGCATCGTGCCCTGGTTCACCGCCGAACGCCTACGGTCGCTCGGCGAGCGGTCGGATCGGGGTCCCGCCCGGTGATCCGGGCCACAAAGCGCGGGTGGAGACTTGATGCCGACCACTACTTGAACCATCCAGGTGCGTCAAGCAGTACGCTTGTACCGCTACCGGCGAGACGTATCGAAGAACGCGAAGATCCGCGGAAGGAGCACCGCTGCTCATGGCCAAGATCAAGGTCCAGGGCACCGTCGTCGAACTCGACGGCGATGAGATGACCCGCATCATCTGGCAGTTCATCAAGGACAAGCTGATCCACCCGTACCTGGACGTGAACCTGGACTACTACGACCTGGGTATCGAGGAGCGGGACCGCACCGACGACCAGGTCACGATCGACTCCGCGAACGCCATCAAGAAGCACGGCGTCGGCGTCAAGTGCGCCACGATCACCCCGGACGAGGCCCGCGTCGAAGAGTTCGGCCTCAAGAAGATGTGGCTGTCCCCGAACGGGACCATCCGCAACATCCTCGGCGGCGTGATCTTCCGCGAGCCGATCGTCATCCAGAACATCCCGCGGCTGGTGCCGACGTGGACCAAGCCGATCATCATCGGCCGCCACGCGCACGGCGACCAGTACAAGGCGACCAACTTCAAGGTCCCCGGCCCGGGCACGCTGACCATCAGCTACACCCCGGACGACGGCTCCGAGCCGATGGAGTTCGAGGTCGCGAAGTTCCCCGAGGGCGGCGGCGTCGCCATGGGGATGTACAACTACAAGAAGTCGATCGAGGACTTCGCGCGCGCGTCGCTCCAGTACGGCCTCGACCGCGGCCTGCCGGTGTACCTCTCCACCAAGAACACCATCCTCAAGGCCTACGACGGCCAGTTCAAGGACGTGTTCGAGGAGATCTTCCAGAACGAGTTCAAGGCCGACTTCGACGCCAAGGGCATCTCCTACGAGCACCGCCTGATCGACGACATGGTCGCCGCGGCGATGAAGTGGGAGGGCGGCTACGTCTGGGCGTGCAAGAACTACGACGGTGACGTCCAGTCCGACACGGTCGCGCAGGGCTTCGGCTCGCTGGGCCTGATGACGTCGGTGCTGCGCACGCCGGACGGCCGGACCGTCGAGGCCGAGGCCGCGCACGGCACGGTCACCCGGCACTACCGCCAGCACCAGCAGGGCAAGCCGACGTCGACCAACCCGATCGCGTCGATCTACGCCTGGACCCGCGGCCTCGAGCACCGCGGCAAGCTGGACGGCAACCAGGAGCTGATCGGCTTCGCGAACAAGCTGGAGCAGGTCGTCGTCGAGACCGTCGAGAGCGGTCAGATGACGAAGGACCTGGCGCTGCTGATCAGCAAGGACCAGCCGTTCCAGACGACCGAGGAGTTCCTCGCGACGCTGGACGACAACCTGGCGAAGAAGATCGCCCAGGGCTGAGTTCGCTGCTGCGAAAGCCCCTTCCCGGTTCGCCGGGGAGGGGTTTTTCGGTTGATCACGCGGTGTCACCTCGCGCCCGAGCCACTGGCGCCTCCGGGTGGTTGCGACGTCCGGCGCTGCCGTCCGGGTAAAGGATTGCCTACCCTTGGCGGGGGGACGGGGTTCGCGGGTTGGAGGAAGGCATGTCGAAGAAGACTTTGCTCATCTTGGGCGCGCTCGTCCTGGTCGTCATCGTCTACGCCATGAACACGGGCAAGCAGGCGTCGGGCGCATCGGCCACCGGCTGCAAGGTGACGGTGACCGCGGACGTCCTGAACGCCCGCGAGGCGGCCGACGGCAACGCGAAGATCATCGGCAAGTACTTGCGCGACGCCCAGTTCGACGCGCTGCCGGGCGTGCAGAACGGCTTCCGCAAGGTCGCCGACGACAAGTGGGTGGCGGCCGAGTTCACCCAGCCCGTCGCCGGCTCCGCCTGCTGATTTTTTCAGACGCCCAGCAGGTCGGCCGCGAGCGTGACGACGCCGAACGCCGCCGCCGACAGGCCGAGCGTCCTGGCCCGTTTCGGATCGCGTTTCGCGGCGGCGCGCCAGTAGAGGCCGATCCCGATCGCCAGCATCAGCAGTTCGACGCCGGCCGAGACGGCGGGCAGCCGCCAGAGCCCGAAGCCGAAGGTGGGCAGATCACCGGCGTTGCCGGGCAGGATCGGCAGGTCGGCGCGGTGCACGACGAGGTCGAGCAGCCAGTGCGAGAACACCACCCCGCCGAGGACGAGCCCGGCTTCGCGGCCGAGCCAGTAGGTGGCGACCGCGCCGAACAGCGCGGCGAGTACGAGCGCGCCGACGAGGGAGTGCGTGTAGTCGGCGTGGATGACGCCGCCGCCGTAGCCCTCGCCGTCGATCGTCTCGACACCGCTCAGGTAGAGCGGCACGAAGACGACGTCGAGCCAGGCGGTGGCGAGCATGAGCGTCCAGACGGGGATGGCGGGCCGCCCTGCCTTGACGGCGGCGGCCAGCCCGAAGTGCCCGGCGATCATCGGCCGGCCTCCGTCCAGGGGAAGCGGGCGTCGAGCACGCCGAGCCCGACGGTGAAGAGCAGTACGGCGAGGACGAAGGTCATCGGGTTTCCTGTTCTGCGTAGGTTTCGAGGCCCTGGACGAGCATTTTCTTGAGCACTTCGAAGCTCTCGCCGACGTCTTCGGGGCGTCCGAAGCCGCCGGAGGCCTCGAGCCCGGCGAAGCCGTGCACGGCGGCGCGGATGCACCGCGTGGCGTGGACCGATCGGGCGTGGTCGAAGCCGAACGGCCGCAGCACGGCGAAGACGACTTCGGCGACGGCGTGGGTGGCGGTGCTGAGTTCGGTGTCCCCCTGGTCGGGTGCGGCGGTCAGGGCGCCGGTGCGGTGGGGGTGGTGTTGCAGGTAGTGGCGGTAGGCGTCGGCGAGCGCGGCCACGGCGTCCCCGCCCTCGCGCCCGGTGGCGGCGGTGCGGAGGGTTTCGGCCATTTCCTTGACGACGCGGAGGTCGATCAGCCGCCGGAGATCCGCGAGGTTTTCGACGTGCTTGTAGAGCGAGGGCGCGGCCACCCCGGCGCGGCCGGCGATCTTGGCGAGGGTGAGTGAGTCGGGTCCGGACTCGTCGACGAGGGCCATAGCGAGGTCGACCACCGCGTCGGTGGTCAGGCCGGCCCTAGGCGACATGGTGGCTACTTGGCATAGCTTTAAAGCTATGGTGCGTAGCTTCGGGCGTCAAGGCCCGGTTTTTGTCGGTGGTGGGTGCTAGAACTGATCACAGGAAAACCGCAGGTGGCGGCGTGGGGCCGCCGGGAAGGAGGAAACGTCCGGGGGCGGGCGACAACTGAATCGCGGGACGAGCCTGAAGTGTCCGCGGGGTCTCCAGGGGGAGTCTCGCGGGCCGGACGGGGTGTTCGGGCGGTGCGGGTCGGCGGCGGTGGGATCGAGCCCTGGGGACCGCGCTCAGACGGGGGTCGGAGCGCGAAGGGGGAGATTGTCGGCGCCGGGCCGGCCGTGGCGAGGGATCTGCGTTCCGGGGGCCTGGTCGGGCGCGTGGTGGTCTGCTAGGAGGACCTTCCGGAGCTGGATGGGTGCGCAGTCCGCCCGCTTGAGGGACCTGCTGGGGGCTTGGTCGGGCGTGCGGTGGGCCTGCCCGGGTGAGCCGCCGGGAGCTTGGTCGAGCGTGCGGTGG
>NZ_JBFAZA010000070.1:9261-19732 GCF_040681595.1 Amycolatopsis sp. NPDC051716
TGGGCCTGCCCGGGTGAGCCGCCGGGAGCTTGGACGGGCGTGCGGTGGGCCTGCCCGGGTGAGCCGCCGGGAGCTTGGACGGGCGTGCGGTGGGCCTGCCCGGGTGAGCCGCCGGGAGCTTGGACGGGCGTGCGGTGGGCCGCTCGGAGGGCCTGCCGGGAGCCTGGATAGGCGCGCAGCGGGGCGTGCTCGGAGTGGCCATCGAGCGGCCGGTCCGTTCCCTGGGTGCGCTCGGGCTCGCGGTGGTCGAGCATCGCGCCGCTCCTGAGCGGTGCGAGCCTGCCATCGGAGCCGACCCGTCGGCGCCGGACCGGCCGCCACCGCCTCCAGCGGGCGTCAGAGCTCGATCACAGAGTCCTCGTCCGCCACGAGCACCTCGCCACCGAACTCGGCGCGGGCCTCCTCGGCTGCCGCGGGGCGGTCGGTGCCCGGCCAGAAGTGGGTGAGCAGGAGCCGGCGGGCGGCCGCCCTCTGGGCCCAGTGGCCCGCCTCGGCCGCCGTCATCAGGTAGCGGGGCTCTCCCTCCGGCGGTGGGGTGCGGAGGGTGGCGTCGCAGATGAACAGGTCGGCGTCGCGGCCGAGCTCGGCCAGCAGGGGCGACGGTCCCGTGTCGCCGGTGTACGCCACCGTCAGCCCGGGTGCCGTGAGGCGCACGCCGAAGTTCGGCTGGTGGTGCGGGAGCGGGTACGGCGTCATGCGGAACGGTCCGACGTCGGCCGGCTCGGCCAGATCGTGCACCTCGAACAGCGTCTCCGGGTGCGGCCGAGGCTCCATCGCCTCGAGCCGGCGGACCGTGCCGGGCGTGCAGTGCAGCGGCAGCCGTGCCGTGGGCGTGCCGGCCTGGACGGTGTAGTGCCACGCCCGCCCGAACGCGCTCACGTCCGCGCAGTGGTCGGGGTGCTCGTGCGTCACGACGACCGCGTCGGGCAACCCGTCGCGGCAGTGCGTGAACAGGCGCGGTGCGGCGCCGTACCCCAGGTCGAGGACCACGCGGAAACCGTTGTGCGCGAGCAGGAATCCGGCGCAGGCGCGGCCGGGCTCCGGCCACGCGCCGCAGCTCCCCAGCACCGTCAACCGGCTGCCTGCTTCGCCCATGCGCGGCAGTCTGGCAGAGCGAGCCCGGCTCCCCGCACCGGTTTTCGGGACCCGCTACGCCCGGCCCCGAGGCGCCGGCTCGCCGGTCGGTAGCGTGCACGGCGTGCTGACCGTCTCCACCGTGAACGTCAACGGCCTCCGCGCCGCCGCCAAAAAAGGCTTCGTCGAGTGGCTCGCCGCCACGAAGGCCGACGTCGTCGCCTGCCAGGAGGTGCGGGCCGAAGCCAGTCAGCTGCCCGCCGCCGTTGTCGACCCCGACGGGTGGTTCTCCGTGCACGCGCCTTCGGCCGCGAAGGGCCGCAACGGCGTCGCCATCTACAGCCGGGTCGAACCCGAAGAGGTCCGGATCGGCTTCGGGGAGCCCGAATTCGAGGACAGCGGGCGGTACCTCGAGGTGCACCTGCCGAACGTCGTCGTCGCGAGCCTCTACCTGCCCAGCGGGGACGTCGGCACCGAACGGCAGGACGAAAAGGAACGCTTCATGACCGCGTTCCTGCCCTACCTCGCCGAACTGCGGGCGAAGGCCGCTGCGGCGGGGCGGGAGGCCGTGGTCGTGGGGGACTGGAACATCGCCTACGACACCGTCGACCTCAAGAACTGGCGCGGCAACCGCAAGAACTCCGGCTTCCTGCCCGAAGAACGCGCCTGGCTCGGCCGCGTCTACACCGAGGCCGGCTACACCGACGTCCAGCGCCGGCTCGATCCCGAAGGACCCGGCCCGTACACCTGGTGGTCCTACCGCGGCCAGGCCTTCGACAACGACTCCGGCTGGCGCATCGACTGCCAGCTCGCGACGCCCGGCCTCGCCGAGAAGGTCGTCGACGTCGTGGTCGAACGGGCCGCCGCCTACGACCAGCGCTGGTCCGACCACGCGCCGGTCACCGCGACCTACGACATCGACTTTCCCCGCTAGCTCGCTCGAACGGGTGAAGGTTCTCGAACAGGACGGGTGACACCCGAAATGGCCACGCTCCGGCTCCGCTCTACTCCATGTAGTAGTCGTGCCACCCGAGTGAACGCCGGGGCTGCTCGGAGCGTCTTAGTAGATGAGGGCTACCCTCGCTTCCGAGTTGATCAGAACCGGCAGGTCTTGACACGCTCGGTAGTTTTCTGACCAGTAGCACGCAACGCCTCACTCGGATGGGTGAGCGTTACTCGCGGGAGGCACTCCGGTGCGCAACCCAGGTCGAACCCTGTTGCGGTCCACCCTGCGCGGTTTCCGCGTGGCCGTGGTGGTCGCGCTCGTCCCGGCCGGCCTGCTCCTGGCCGGCGGCGGCAGCGCGTTCGCCGACGTCACGACGACAGCGCAGGCCGACACCAACGCCGCGAGCTTCGGGGTGCTCGGCCCCGTCGGGGTGGTCGCCGTCGCGCTCGGCATCATCGGTATGACGCTGGGTGTGCTGCGCCAGCGCCGCAAGACGCGCCTGGCCGAAGCGGCCCCCGCCGTGCCGGAAGTTCCCGACCCGGTCACGGCGATGGCCGAAGCCGTCCTCGGCGAGCCCGACATGACGCCGACGCGGCCGTTCCTCACGCCGCGCCCGAACGCCTGAGGGCCCTCGGCGCCCGTCGCTCGTCCCGGCCTGGAAGAATCCTGACGTGTCCGAAGAGCAGACCGTCGCAGCAGAGCGCCGCCCGCGGGTCCTGTCCGGGATCCAGCCCACCGCCGACTCGTTCCACCTCGGCAACTACCTCGGTGCGCTGCGCCAGTGGGTGAAGCTGCAGGACACGCACGAGACGTTCTACAGCGTGGTCGACCTGCACGCGATCACCGTCGAGCAGGACCCGAAGGTGCTGCGGCAGCGCACCCGCGTCTCGGCCGCTCAGCTGCTCGCCATCGGCATCGACCCGCAGCGCAGCGCCCTGTTCGTGCAGAGCCACGTCCCGGAGCACGCCCAGCTGAGCTGGGTGCTGGAGTGCCAGACCGGCTTCGGCGAGGCCGGCCGGATGACGCAGTTCAAGGACAAGTCGGCGAAGCAGGGCTCCGACCGCTCCAGTGTCGGCCTGTTCACGTACCCGGTCCTGCAGGCGGCGGACATCCTGCTGTACCGGGCGGACGCCGTCCCGGTCGGTGAGGACCAGCGCCAGCACCTGGAGCTGACGCGCGACCTCGCGCAGCGCTTCAACAACCGGCTGGGCAAGACGTTCGTGGTGCCGGAGCCGTACATCATCAAGGACACGGCGAAGATCTACGACCTGCAGGAACCGACGGCCAAGATGAGCAAGTCGGCGTCGAACGTCAACGGGATCATCGAGCTGCTCGAAGACCCGAAGCGCTCGGCGAAGAAGATCCGCTCGGCGGTCACCGACACGGGCCGCGAGGTCAAGTTCGACGCCGAGAACAAGGCGGGCGTCTCGAACCTGCTGACGATCTACTCGGCCCTGACCGACCGCACGATCCCGGACCTCGAAGCGGCGTACGAGGGCAAGGGCTACGGCGACCTGAAGAAGGACCTCGGTGAGGTGTTCATCGAGTGGGTGACCCCGATCCAGGACCGCGCGAAGTCCTATTTGGACGATGTGGCGGAGCTGGACAAGGTCCTCGCCGCGGGCGCCGAACGTGCCCGCGAGGTGGCGTCGAAGACGCTCGCGAAGACCTACGAGCGAATCGGGTTCCTGCCACCGGTGCGGTGAAGCTCATCCTGCTCAACGGCCCGCCGGGCAGCGGCAAGTCGACGCTCGCCCGGCGCTACGCCGACAGCCACCCACCGGCACTGGCCCTGGACGTGGACCGCATCCGCGCCATGATCGGCGGTCGGCGTGCGTCCCCGGGCGAAGCCGGTCTGCTGGCGCGGGACATCGCGGTGGCGGCCGCGCGCACGCACCTCGGCGCGGGGCATGACGTGGTGGTGCCGCAGCTGGTGGTTCGCGCGGGCTTTCCCGAACGCCTCGAAGCGCTGGCGAGCGAATGCGGGGCGAGCTTCCACGAGGTGGTGTTGCTGCCGGGGCGCGAGGTGGTCCGGCGCCGCTTCGCTGCCCGCGGTTCGTCGGAGGTCGAAGTCGCGGCTCCGCTGACGGAACCGGAGCTGGATCAGGCTTACGAGGCGGTCGCCGCGTTCGCCGCAAGCCGCCGCACGCCGGTCATCACCGCGGCGGACGCCTACCCCGCCTTACTGGCTGCGCTCACCTGAGCCGGGGCCGCTCTGCCGGCGGTGCTGCTGACCTCCCTCACGTGAACCGGGCCGCGCTGCCGATGGTGCTGCTGCTGGTCACGATGATGCTGAGCGCTGCTGCTGTCCTTCGCCGACACAGCGTCGGCACCACGGTGAGTTGACCGGTGGCAGGGCGGGGCGGAGACCCGAAAACTCCCCGCCCTCCCTGGGGGCGTGCCCAAGTCCAGTCTATCGGCGCCCACCGACGAACCCGGTTTCCGTGGCCGGAAACGAGCGGCTCATCCCCAACCGGCCACCCCTGTGGACAGCCACCGGCGGCCCCGTCAAGAGGACACCTCCCCCAGGTGAACCGCTCGCGTTGCGGGGTTCACCAAGCGTGGTTAGCGTTTCACGGTGGCGAACGAAGAGAAGGAAAAGCTCCTGCCGCGGCTGCGGCGGAAGTACCCGTGGCTCGATCACCTCATCCGGGCCAACGACGCCTTCACCGAGCGGTACGGCAACCACTACGCCGCCGCCATCACCTACTTCAGTGTTCTTTCCGTCTTCCCGCTGTTCATGGTGGCCTTCGCCGTGGTCGGGCTGGTCGTCAACCACGATCAGACGATCATCACGAAGATCACCGACGGCATCAACAGCTCCGTGCCCGAAGGCCTCAAGGACCTCGTCAACGGCATCGTCAAGGGCGCGCTCGACTCCGGTGGCGGGATCGGGATCTTCGGTCTGCTCATCGCCCTCTACTCCGGCATCGGCTGGATGTCGAACCTGCGGGACGCGCTCACCGCCCAGTGGGGCCAGGAAAAGCAGCCGCAGCCGCTCGTCAAGCAGACGCTCAAAGACCTCGTCGCGCTGATCGGGCTCGGTGTCGCGCTCGTTGTCTCCTTCGCGCTGACCGCGGTCGGTGGCGGGGTCGGGCAGTTCCTGCTCGAACTCGTCGGGCTCGAACACGCGACCTGGGCGATCGTCCTGCTTCGCGGGGCCACCATCGTGCTCGGACTGGCCGCGAACACCCTCGTCTTCATCTGGGTCATCGCCCGGCTGCCCCGGGAGCAGGTCGCGCTGCGCAGTGCCGTCAAGGGCGCCGTGGTCGCCGCCGTCGGGTTCGTCATCCTGCAGCAGGTCGGGTCGCTCTACCTGGCCAGTGTCACGAAGTCGCCGTCGGCCGCGCTGTTCGGGCCCGTCATCGGTCTGCTCGTGTTCGCGAACCTCGTTTCGCGCTTCCTGCTGCTCATCACCGCGTGGACGGCCACCGCGAAGGAGAACGAACGCAAGGTCATCGCGCCGCCGCCGCCGGTGCGGCTCGAGCAGAGCGTCACCGTGCAGCGCGGGCCGGGGCTCGGCACCGTCGCGAGCGCCTTCGGTGCCGGCGCGCTGCTGGCGTGGCTGGGTGGCCGCCGCAAGTCTTGACAGCCGGCCGTCTGGTAAAGAAACTGAACCGGTAAGAAATCTGAACCGGAGGGGTTTCGTGCTGCTTGACGCCGCCCGCGAGTGTGCCGACCTCGCCAAGACCCTCGCGCCCGTCACCGAGCGGGAGCGGGCGTTGCCGCCCGAGCTGGTCGCCAAGCTGACCGGCGCCCAGCTGTTCCGCACCGGCGTCCCCGGCTACCTCGGCGGTCCCGAAGCCCCGCCGGCCGTCAGCCTCGAAACCGCCGAGACGGTCGCGCGCGGGGACGCCTCGGCCGGCTGGTGCGTCTCGATCGCCGTGACGAGCAGCCTGCTTTCGGCCTACGCCCCGCGGAAGTGCGCCGAGGAGGTCTTCGGAGACCCGCGCACGGTCGCCGCCGGCGTCTGGGCGCCGCGCGGTACCGGCAAGAAGGTCGACGGCGGGTACGTCGTCTCCGGCCGGTGGGCGTTCTGCAGCGGCATCCCGCACGCCGACTGGCTCTTCGCCGGGTTCGTGCACGAGAAAGCGCTCTACGTCGCCGCGTTGCCGAAGGCCGAGATCGAAGTGCTCGACACGTGGCACACCAACGGCCTGCGCGGGACCGGCAGCCACGACTGCGTCGCCGGCGAACTGTTCGTCCCGGAGCACCGCGTCTTCTCGGTGATGGCCGGCCCGCCCGCGGAAGCCGTTGCGCTGCACCGGTTTCCGCTCTTCGGCTTCTTCGCGCTGTCGGTCGCGGCCGCCGCGCTGGGCAACGCGCGCGGCGCGATCGACGACCTCGTCGAGCTCGCCTCGGCGCGCAAACCGCTCGGCTCCAGCCGGTCGCTGGCCGAGCGGTCGGCGACCCAGGCCGCCGTCGCCGAGGCCGAGGCGGCCCTGCGCGCCGCGCGGCTGCTGTTCTACAGCAGCGTCGACGACGCCTGGCAGGCCGCGCAGGGCACCGAACCGGTGCCGGACGCGCTCAAGCTGGGCCTCCGGCTGGCCGCGACGCACGTGACCCGCACGGCGGCGAAGGTCGCCGGAAGCATGTACGACCTCGGCGGCGGCGCGGCGATCTACGAGACTTCGCCGCTGCAGCGCCGGTTCCGCGACGCGCACACCGCGACCGCGCACTTCCAGGTCAACCCGGCCAGCTACGAACTTCCCGGCAAGCTCCTGCTGGGGGTCCCGGCCCGGACGGAACAGCTGTGATCGGCCACCGGTTCACGGCGGACTCCGTCAGCCGCGCGCTCGACCTGGTCGGCGAGCGGTGGAGCCTGCTCATCCTGCGCGAGACCTTCTTCGGCGTGCGCCGCTACGGCGAGTTCGCGCGCAACCTGGCCATCCCGCGCCCGACGTTGTCCGCGCGGCTGAAGACCCTCGTCGACGCCGGCGTGCTCGAGCGCGTCGACCCGGTGCCGGAGTACGTGCTGACCGCCGCCGGGCGGGACCTCTTCGGCGCCGTCGTCACGCTCATGCAGTGGGGCGACAAGCACCTCGCCGGACCGGAGGGACCGCCGATCCTCCTGCGGCACGACGACTGCGGCGAGATCGCCGGGACGTTCGTGGCCTGCGCGCACTGCGGCGGCGCGATCGCCACCGATCGGGTGACCCCGGAGCCGGGGCCCGGGTTCCGCTAGCTCGCGGCCTTCTTGCGCTGGTGCCCGACCACGAACCCGCCGAGGATGATCAGGAACACCACCAGCGTGAGGATCCAGCCGGTGACGCCGAACGGGTCTTCCTTCGCCGCCGGCGCGGCCGCCGACGTGCCGCCGTTGCCGGTGCCGCCGTCGGCGAGCACGGACGGATCGCCGTTCGACGGGGCCGCGGCGGGCGGCTGGTAGGTGATCTGGCCGACCGGCACGGCGCGGTCGTCCTCCAGCGCGAAGCCGTAGTCGAGCAGCTTCGCCGCCTGGTCGACCACCTTGGTCGGCTTCTGCTCCGCCCGCAGCATGACGACCGCGAGGCGCTTGCCCTTGCGCTGCGCCGCGCCGACGTAGGTGTGGCGCGCGTCGTCGGTGAAGCCGGTCTTGCCACCGAGGAAACCGGGGTAGACGCCGAGCAGCTTGTTGTCGTTGAAGATCGGGATGGCCGGCTTGCCGCCGGCCGGCGGGAACTCGAAGTTCTTCGTCCCGACGACCTTGGCGAACTCCGGCTGCTTCATCGCGTAGTTGAAGATCAGGCTGAGGTCGTAGGCCGAGGTCGACATGCCCGGCCCGTCCAGGCCCGACGGTGTCGCGGCGCGCGTGTCCAGCGCGCCGATCTTCGCGGCCAGCGCGTTCATCTTCGCCACCGCGGAGTCGGCCCCGCCGAGCGCCGTGGCGAACGCGTGCGCGACGTCGTTGCCCGAGTGCATCAGCAGGCCGTGCAGCAGCTGGTCGACGGTGTACTGGCCGCCGGCGACGAGGCCGACGCAGGTGCACTCCTGCTCCGCGTCCTCCTTCGTCGCGACGATCGTCTGCTGCGGGTCCAGCTGGGTGACGACGACCAGCGCGAGCAGCGTCTTGATCAGCGACGCGGGCCGCTGCCGCGCGTGCGGGTCCTTCGCCGCGACGACCGCGCCGGTGTCGAGGTCCTGCACCAGCCACGACGCCGCGGTGTTGCCGTCCGGCGGGTTGAGCGCGCCCTGCGGGGTGACCAGGCCGCACTCGGCCATCCGGTTGCCGCCGACCGGGACCGCGGGCACGGCCAGCGGCGCCGGGGCCGGCTTGCCCGGCGCGGGCTTCTCCGACGTGTCGACCGGCGGCGGCGGAGCCTGGCGGTTCGCGCACTGGCCCTGCTGCGCCGCGGCGGCGGCCAGCGCCGGGGTGCTCAAGGCCAGGAGGGCGGCGGCGAGCGTCGTCGTGAAGACCTTGAGCGACCGGGAGACAACAGAGTGCACCCACGCAATCTAGCGCCGCGGCCCGCGTCGCATACTCAGGGGCATGCGCATTTCACGCGGCACCTCGCTGTTCCTGCTGGCCTTCGGTGTGTGGTCGTGGATCATCTGGATCACCTTCGCCAAGAACCTGTGGGACAGCGACCGGGCCTGGACCCCCGACGGCTCGCCGACGGCGTACTTCGTGGTGCACGCCGTGCTGACGGTCGTGTCGTTCGTGCTCGGCACGATCATCGGCGTGCTCGGCTGGCGTGGCGTGCGCGCCACTTCGCGCGTCTCCTCCTGACTTTGGTCGGTGGCGCGGCCTCCGGGGCCGGTTTAGGTTGACGCCACAGACCCTGGAGGTGGAATGTCCCGTTTACGCCGAATGGCGGCCCCGCTCGTGCTGGCCGTCGGGGGCGGCCTGTTCGCGGCGGCCCCGGCCGCCGAGGCCGCGCCGGCCGCCTGCGACACGACGAGTACGCCGTACACCTACGTCGTGACGTACCAGCCGGGCACCCGTGCGTCGGCCGTCGACAAGGAGCTGGCGGCCAAGTGCGGGACGAAGGTCGCCTACTACGCCCCGATCGGCGTCGCGATCGCGAGCTCGCGCAACGCGGACTTCCAGCAGAAGATCGGCGTCTACCGGGCCTACTCGGGCGGCAAGGACGTGGCTTCCCAGGGCGCCGCCGCCTCGGCCCGCTCGCTGGGTGCGGTGCGGACGCTGGAGGACACGCGCTCCGTCGCCGCCGCGGGTGACCTGTCCGCGCAGCAGTGGGACATGAAGGCGATCCACGCGCCCGAAGCGAACAAGATCTACCAGGGCAGCCGCGCGGTGACGGTCGGCGTGCTCGACTCGGGCATCGAGGCGACGCACCCGGCACTGAAGGCGGCGGTCGACCCGGCCGCTTCGGCGGGCTGCATCACGGGGGCACCGGACCGGACACCGGCCTCGTGGGCGCCGACGACGTCGGACCACGGCACGCACGTGGCGGGCACGATCGCCGGCAAGGACAAGGCGGCGGGCTTCACGGGCATCGCGCCGGGCGTGCGGCTGGCCTCGGTGAAGGTCGTCAACGACGCCGGCTACATCTTCCCGGAGTCGGCGGTCTGCGGGTTCGTCTGGGCGGCCGAGCACGGGTTCGCGGTGACGAACAACAGCTACTACATCGACCCGGGCATGTTCTACTGCCCGAAGCAGCCGGGCGACGCGGCGGCGTTCGAAGCGGTCCGCCGCGCGGTGGAGTTCTCAACGCACCGAGGCGTCCTGAACGTGGCGGCGGCGGGCAACTCCGGTTTCGACACGACCAAGCAGACAACGGACCCCAACCGCCCCCACCCGGTCGATTCGACGTGCGGCATCCTCCCGAAGGCGATCGACGGCGTCGTGAAGGTGTCGGCGGTCGGCTACGCGGGCACGAAGTCGAGCTTCAGCAACTACGGCGAGATCGACGTGACGGCCCCGGGCGGCGACTTCGTCCAGATCCCACCGGACGGCGCGGGCCCGTCGTGCCCGCTGTCAACGGTGGTCGGAGGCCAGTACGGCTCGAAGTGCGGCACATCGATGGCATCCCCGCACGCGGCAGGCGTGGCGGCGCTGATCGCGTCGCGCTTCCGGGGCATCCCGCCACAGCTCCTGGCCCGCGTGCTGGAAGGCGAGGCGGACGCGGTGAAGTGCACGGCCACGGAAACGGAGTGCACGGGCCCGGCGAAGAACAATTCGTACTACGGCCACGGCCTGGTAGACGCCCTGGACGCGGTCCGCTGACCCCAATAAAGGAGCGGGGTGGTCATCCCGTCGCCTGAGGCCGTGAAATCACTTTGAGCCGGGCCCGCAACACAGAGCGCAGCGCGAGAAGACAGCGCAGGCTTGCGGGCCCGGCTCAAAGTGATAGGCCTCAATCAGGCGATGGGATGACCACCACGCGGCCCACCTCGGGAAGGTGAGACGGCCGCGGTTCTTGGTCATCCCGGAGCCTGCCCGTCCGGCGAGGACAGCTTTTGTCCTACGGCGTTTGCCTACTGCGGCGGTGCGGCAGGGGCGGGTTC
>NZ_JBFAZA010000071.1:0-19672 GCF_040681595.1 Amycolatopsis sp. NPDC051716
GCAACCTCATCAACCTCTACTCCACCGGACACTGAACCGCACCGACAGATGAACACCAGCGGCAACACCATCTTCATCGCCGGCGCCACCTCCGGCATCGGGCTCGGCCTCGCCCCACGGCTCCGAGGTAACACTGTCATCATCGGCGGCCGCCGCGCAGACCGGCTCGCCGACATTCGCGCCGAACACCCGGCGATCGACACCGTAGTCATCGACACGACCAGCCCGGCCTCCATCGCCGCCGCAGCACACGACGTGCTCGGCCGGCACCCGGACTATGGCGGGCCAGCAGGTGTTCCGCCCGTTCACCCTCGCCACCGGCGACGACGTGCAGCGTTACCTGGCGCTGGTCAGCGACTTCACGCGTACCGTCCAGGCCGCCCGGGCCAAGCTCGCCGGCCAGGACGAACGGGGCATCGGGCTGCCGCGCCCGGCCCTGCCCGGCTTCCTGGCCAATGTCCGCGCGCATCGCGCCGCCGCCCCCGAGTCCTGCGGCCCGCCGAGTCCCGCTTGGCCGGGCTTGGCGCCGCGGCACGTGCCGCGCTGATCGACGGCATGCCGGGCCTGGTGACCACAGCTCCTTGATCAGGAACTACGAAAACGGTAGCGGGGGCGGCCCGGGCTTGGAGCATATCGGTTGGGCGGCGTCGCTACGCGATGCGTCGATTGGTAGCGCTGCCACGCCTGTTCGTGAGGTACGGCCGAAGCGCGCCGGCCACCATGGCGGTGGTCACCACTACCCAGACCGCCGCACCGACCCAGATTTCCCCGCGGCCCAGCGAGGTCAGCCATGATGTTCCGGTTGTGCGTCCCCATTCGTGGGTGGTGACCCCGTACATCCCGATCGGGAAGACCAGGTTCCACCAGCCGAAGTCGTATCGCAGCGGGATACGTCGCAGCACATGCCGCCATATCCCCAAAGCCAGCAGCATCGGAACCAGCCAGCTCGAAAACGCCCACAGGACAACGGACCAGCCGACGATGACCGAGCGCGGCAGCATCAAATCCTCCAGTGACAGTTCGAGGAGCCTCGCCCCGGCGAGCACGGTGATCGCCGCCGCGCCCATGAAGATCCAGGCCGAGGTCATGAGGTTCTCCGGCACCACTGGCCGCGCCAGCAGCCTGGCCAGGACGATCCCGGCGGTCAGCAGGTACTGCATCAGCCCGATGGCCCAGCACGCCATGGCCAGTATCGGCAGCAGGTGGCCCGTAATCTGGCGACTCAGGGCGGCTGCCGCGACGGCCACCGACTCGGAGCTGACCGCCCAGAGGAACCAGGTGCCGTTCACCTGGTCGATCGATGGCCGCCGCCTCGTGGTGGCGATCAGGCCGAGGGGAATCCCGTAGCCCAGCAGCAGCCACCCGAGCGTTCCCAACGCCAGGAACGCCCAAGCCGCCGCGGTATGGCCGTCCGATACCAGGCGGGCGGCCAGTACGTTGGCGGCGATGGCGATGGTGAGGAACGCGAACGCTCGCGGCCCGAAGAAGTCCGCGGCGAATCGCTGTCGCCAGTGCACCAGGCGCCACCCGTAGGCCGGTAACAGCACCGCGAACCCGGCCAGGCCCACCACCAGCAGCACGACGGAGGCGATGCGGGCGCCGTTGAGGTTCAGGGCGGTGGACACGATGGCGGTGCCCATGACGAACGCGCACGCCCCCGCGTTGAGATTCGCGACCGCGGAGGACGCAACCGTCCGGTATCGGTCCATGACGTACCTTTCACTGATGGCCAAAACCCAGGCCTTGGCGGCATTGTGCGATCAGTGGCCGGCGCTTTTGCCGCCGTCGACGTGCAGGATTTCGCCGGTGACGAACGGGGCGTTCTCGAGGTAGACGATCGCGTCGACGACGTCGCTGATCTCACCCAGCCTTCCGAGTGGGTGGAGCCGGGCGAGAGAATCCTCGTACGCAGCCGGATTCGAGGTCTTGATGACGCCCAGCGCGACCGCGTTGCTGCGGATGCCGCGGGCCGCGTACTCGATGGCCAGCGCCTTGGTGGCGGACTGCAGGCCCCCTTGGCGGAGCATCTGTTCGACCGCGAGCTGGGTGATGCGGAAGGACCCGGTCAGGTTGACGCCGGTGACGGCCTCGTAGTCGTCCCGGGTGTACTCGGTGAACGGCTTGGCGATGAAGACGCCGGCGTTGTTGACCAGGGTGTCGATGCGGCCGAACCGCTCGATCGCGGCGGCGGCCACGCGCTCCGCCGTGGCGGGGTCCACGACATCGCCTCGGACGGCGAGGACGTCCGGGTCCGCCCCGGGCGCGATGCTCCGCGACATCGCGACGACGGCGTAGCCGAGCTTGCGGTACGCCGCCACCAGGGCGGCACCGATACCCTGTGAAGCGCCGGTGATGACGGCGACCTTCTTGCCGGGCATGCTACTCGAGGATCTGCATCAGCCGGTCCGCCAGGATCGCGGCCGAGTGCGGGTTCTGCCCGGTGATCAGGTTGCGGTCCTCCACCATGTACGGCTTCCAGATCTCGCCGCGGCTGAACTCGACGCCGAGTTCCTTCAGCTCGTCCTCCAGCAGCCACCGGGTCCTGGAGGCGAGCCCGACGGCCTCCTCTTCGTCGTTGGTGAAGCACGTGACCCGGTAACCCTTGAAGGGCGACACGCCGTGGATCCTGGTGGCCAGCATCGCGGCGGGGGCGTGGCACACGATCGCGAGCGGCTTTCCCGAGGCCAGTTGCGCGGTGAGGATCCGTCCCGCGTCGGCGTCCACCCACAGGTCCTCCATCGGACCGTGGCCGCCGGGCAGGTACACCGCGTCGTAGTCCTCGAGGCGCACGTCGGACAGCTTGAGCGGCCGGCGCATGACCTCCGCCGAGCGGATGATCGCCTCGAGTTCCAGTGCTCCCTCCACGCCGCCCGCCATTTCGGGGCGCAGGCTCATCATGTCGACGTTCGGGGTCACCCCCCGGGGCGTCGCGACCACGACCTGGTGGCCGGCCTCGGTAAGCGCTTTGTACGGGGCCGCGAACTCTTCGGCCCAGTACCCGGTGGCGTACCTGGTGCCGTCTTTCAACGTCAGGTACGTCGCTCCGGAAACCACGAACAGGATCTTCGCCATGGTTGATCACTCCTTATGAGCTCGGTCGAAGGAACCGGCCGGGTTGCCGCCGGACAAGGCGACCGTCGGCGACCGGTCCCGGGGTGGCGGCCGTCGGGGGCACGCCGGCCAGTGAGGACGCGACTGCTCCGGCGCCCACGAGCTTGGCCAAGAGCCGCTTGATGATCATGGAGATCCTTCCCTCGCTTCAGGACGCCCCTTGGCGGCCGGTTGCCGGGCCGCGGTGATCTGCTCGCGCAGGCCGTTGAGCACGGCGACGTAGATTTCGGAGAACGTCGGGAACGGCTGGATGGTGTCGCGCAGGACGTCGAGCGGGATGCGGGCGCGGATGGCCAGCGTCGCCTGTTGCAGCCATTCCCCGGCCTCCGGGCCGAGGGCGTAGGCGCCGGTGAGCGCTTCGCCGTCGCGCTGAGCAGCGTCAGGAAGCCGTTGACCTTGGCGTAGGCCCGGGCGTAGGTCGCGGCCTTGGCCACCTCGGAGATCGGAGCGGTCGCGCTGAATCGTGCCGTGTTCGCGCCCACCGACGCTGCTTGCGGGTCGGTGAAGACCACGCGGGGCACCGCCGTGTAATCGGCTTCCCTTGGGGTGCCGAGGATGTTGTCCGCGACCACTTCGCCCTGGTACTTGCCCACGTGGGTGAGCATTTCCAGGCCGGTGGCGTCACCGACGACCCAGAGGTTCCCGGCGGCACGCAGCCGCCGGTCGACCGCGATGCCCTTGTCGCCCGCCGTCACACCGACCGTTTCGAGTCCGAGATCGTGCACCCGCGGGCGGCGCCCGGTGGCGACGAGGAGCTTGTCGCCGCGTAGTTCCCGCCCGTCGTCGAGGGTCAGGACGTAGTCGTCGTCCTCGCACCGGGCCTTGATCGCCTTCGGGCCGAGCACGAGCTCGATCCCGTCGCGGCGCAGGACTTCGCCGAGCGCCTGGCCCAGCGGGGCGGGTTCACGCGGCAGGACGCGCCCGCCGTGGGCGGTGAGGACCACCTCGCCGCCCAGTCGCCGGACCGCCTGGGCCAGCTCGACGCCGACGGGGCCGCCGCCGAGCACGATCAGCCGGTGCGGTACCGCTTTCATCGCGGTGGCCTCGCGGTTGGTCCAGATGCCCGCCAGTTCCGGCAGGCCCGGGATGTCCGGGATGGTCGGCGAGGCGCCGGTGGCGACGACGACGTGGGTGGCGGTGTAGCGGGTGCCGGTCACCTCGACGACACCCGGTCCGGCCAGCCGGCCGGTGCCGCGCAGCAGGTCGATGCCGTGGCTCGCCAGCCATCGCTCCTGTCCCGCGTCGGAGTAGTCCGACACCATGAAGTCGCGCCACGCGAGGGCCCGTTCGGCATCGACCTCGGCGGTGGACTCGGCGTCGCGTGCTCCACGTACTGCTTCGCCCGGCCGCAGCAGCGTCTTCGACGGAATGCACGCCCAGTAGGAACATTCCCCGCCGACGAGTTCCCGCTCGACCAGCGCGACGCGCAGGCCGCCTTCGGCGAGAGCGCCGGCGCAGTGCTCGCCCGGCGACCCGCCGCCGAGCACGATGACGTCGTAACCGCTGTTCATCTTCCGGCTCCCGCCTACCAGGTCTGCTCGCCGGCTCGGACCAGCATTTCGTTGACGGCCACCCGCCGGTCCCGCGTGACGATGTAGCCGATCGCCTCCGCGATGTCGTCCGCCCGCAACGCTTCGATCCCGCCGACCTGCCGGCGGGCAGCGTCCCGGACGGCGTCGCCGAGGTGGTCCACCAGTTCCGTGTCCACGGTGCCGGGCTCCACCACGCTGACCCGGACGCCCTCGCCGAGCAGTTCCTGGCGGAGCGATTCGGTGAACCCGGTGAGGCCGAACTTGGTCAGGGTGTAGCCGCTGCTGCCCGGCCGGGCGACCCGCCCGGCCGTCGAGCCGACGTTCACCAGATCCGCCACCTGCCGCGGCGAGGTCGATGCCGCGTCGATCAGGTACGGAACCGCGGCGTGCGTGACGTGCAGCAGCGCCGCGACGTTGAGGGAGACCATCCGGTCCCAATCCTCGACGGTGGTCTGCAGCGCCGAGCCGAGCAGCATGATCCCGGCGTTGTTGACCAGGACGTCGAGCCGCCCGAACCGCTCCAGCGTGGCCTGCACAGCCTCGTAGGCGCGTTCGGGCTCGGTGATGTCGGCCGTGACGGCGACCGCGTGGCCGCCGAGTCCGGCGATGTCGGTCACGACCTGGTCCAGTCGGTCGCGGCGACGCGCCACCAGGGCGACCGCCGCGCCCTCGCGGGCGAGGTGGCGTGCGGTCGCGGCGCCGATCCCGCTGCTGGCGCCGGTGACCAGCGCGACGGCTCCGGCCAGCGACTTCTCGGACATGAGCCTCTCCTCCTTCCGTGTCGGGGGCGGCGCTCGAGCAGGCCGGCCGGCCGGCCGCGTCCACGCGTCTCAGGTGGGCAGTTCTGCTCCGGACTGTTCACGCACCATGCGCTCCGCGTACCAGTCCGGGTCCGCCCGCGGCGGCACGGCGCAGCGCGCCCGCGAGGTCCGCGGCCGAGGCGAACGTGGTGACCGCCGGATCAACCCGCCCCGGGAGCCGGGTGGTGATCTCCTGCAGGACCCAGCCGTTGCCGTCCGGATCGTCGAACGAAAGGAAAGAGCCGTGGCTGGCGCGCCGCGGATCCGGGCCGGGCACCCGGGCGTCGGTCCCGGCGTGGTGGAAGACGCCACCGGTGTCGTGGAACACCTCGCTCGGATCGGCGCCGAGCCGGGTGCCTGGGACGTGACCGACGTGCCGAAGATGACCGACGCCGGCGACCCGGGCGGGGTCACCTGCACCACGCGGAAGTTCTCGTCGGTGGCGACGTCGGCGTCGAGCCGCCAGCCCAGCGCCGTGTAGAAGGCCTTGGCGCGGTCGACGTCGGCGACCGGGACCACGACGACCTCGAGCTTCATGTCCATGACCGGCGCCTCCTGCACTCGTGGGGAATCCGACGTGCCGAGTTTCGTCCGACCGGCCGCCGGCTCGCGCCCGTGACTCTCACTGGTTCCGCCGGCCAGTGGGAGTCACGGGCGCGAGCGGCCACCGGCCGGCCGCACCCTGGACGGGCCGACCGACGAGGAGGCTGGAGATGGAGTACCTGGTCACCATGACCACCCGGGTGCCGGACGGAACGCCGGCGCACGAGGTGGACGACATCCGGGCACGGGAGGCCGCGCACACACGCGACCTCGCTGCCCAGGGGCGGGTGCTGCGGCTGTGGCGTCCCCCGCTGGAGCCGGGCGAATGGCGCACGATCGGGCTGTTCGCCGCCGACGACGCCGGTGACCTCGAACGGGTTCTCGCCTCGATGCCGTTGCGCGTCTGGCGGACCGACGAGGTCACCGCGCTCGGCGCGCACCCCAACGATCCCGGTCCCGGCAAGGTGCCGTTCGCGGCGGGCGACGAGGAGTACCTGGTCACGTTGGTCGTCGGCGTTCCGGTCGGGACGAGCCCGGAGGCCGTCGACGAGAGGTTCGCGCGCGAGGCCGGCCGTGCTCGTGAGCTGGCCGCCGACGGGTACCTGGTCCGCCTGTGGAAGCTGCCCGGCGAAGGCCGCAACCTCGGGCTCTGGCAGGCCGCCGGTGCCACCCGGCTGCGGGAGATCCTGCGGGCCCTCCCGCTGGGCGACTGGCTCGGTGTCGAAACGGTGTCGCTGACCCGGCACCCCAGTGACCCGGTGATCGCGGGAGCGACGCCGTGACCGCCGAGCCGGCCACGGGCACGACCGGACCGGCGCTGGTGGCGCTGCGCAGCCCGGCCGGGGCCGCACTCGTCGCCGCGATCGTGCTCGCTTCCCTGATCGGTTTCCTGGATGCGTACATGATCAACGTGGCCGTGCCGGCGATCGGGCGCGACCTGCACGCGAGCATCAGCCGGCTGCAGTGGGTGCTGACCGGTTACCTGGTCGCCGTCGCCTCGCTGTGCTGCGCTGTGCAGTCGCGCCGACGCCGGCCACGCTGATCGCGGCCCGGCTGGTGCAGGGCGTGGGCGGTGCGCTGGTCGTGCCCAGCAGCCTCGCTCTGCTGAACGGCGCGTTGCGGACGCCCGATCGGGCGCGGGGCATCGGTATCTGGGCCGGGATCGCCACCCTCGGCACCACGGTCGACCCGTACGGCGGCGGGTGGCTGATCGACCACGCCTCGTGGCGCTGGGTCTTCCTGCTCAACCTGCCGCTCGTCGTCGCCGCCGGGTGGGTGCTGCGCCGCGTCCCGCCGGGCACCGGCGACCGGCGGCCCCTGTCGGTGGATGCCGTCGGTGCCCTGCTCGCGGTGGTGGGCCTGGGTGGCGTCATCTACGCCCTCACCGCGGGCCTGGGATCGGGGTGGACGACCTGGCCGGTCCTGTCCTCCGGTGTGCTCGGGCTGGCCTGCCTGGTGGTGTTGGTCCCGGTCGAGCGGCACACGCGCCGGCCCATGCTGCGGACGGCCCTGTTCCGGTCACGGCCGTTCGACGCGATCAACGCCGCGACGCTGCCGTTCTACGGCGCCCTGGCCGCCGCCGGCTACCTGGTCGTCCTGCAGTGCCAGCTGCGGCTCGGGTACAGCGCCACCGCGGCCGGCGCCGCGCTCATTCCGGAGTCGGCAGTGTTCCTGGTTGTGTCCCCGTTCGTCGGCGGCCTGGTCGCCCGGGTCGGGACGCGGTGGCCGATGGCGGCCGGCATCCTGGTGGTGGCCGGTGGGTTCGGCTGGTTGTCGGCGGCCCTGCCGGGCGACACGTACTTCGAGGCGATTCTGCCCGGCGCGATCCTCTGGGGCCTCGGGATCGGGCTGACCGTCGCCCCGCTCACCGCGGGGGTGCTCGCCGCCGTCGACGACCCCGACCTCGGCGAGACGTCGGCCGTCAACGACGCCGCGTCCCGGGTCGGCGGCGTCGTCCTGATCGCGCTCGTCCCGGCGCTGCTCGGCGCCGGCGGCGCGACCGACCTGGCCGGGCCCGCGGCCGCGCACTACCGGTCCGCGATGCTGGTCATGGCCGGCGTGAGCGTGGTCGCCGCGCTCCTCGCGGCGGTGTTCGTCCCGAACCGTCGTACCGCCAGGCCGGGCGCCGCGTCCGGTCCGCGGCTTCACTCCTGTGCCGTGCCGGAACCGGCGACGGCCCCTTGAGGAGGACACAATGGACAGTTTGTCGGGAAGCACCGTCGTCATCATCGGGGGAACCTCCGGCATCGGCCTGGAGACCGCCCGCCAGGCACACGCGGCCGAGGCGAAGCTCGTCCTCACCGGCCGGAACCAGGAGCGGCTCGGTGCCGCGAGCGACGAACTCGGCGCGTCGACCGCGCTGCTGGAGCTGGGCGACGCCGCGGCACTGCGGAGGTTCTTCGCCGAGCTACCGGTGCCGGTCGACCACGTCCTGGTCTCCGGCGGCGGGCCGTTCTACTCGCCGATCGCCGAGCTGGACTTCGACCGGGCCCTGGGGGTGCTCGACGAGCACCTGCTCGGGTCCCTGCGCATCGCCCGGGAATGCCCGACCCGGGTCCGTCCCGGCGGATCGCTGACCTTCGTCACGGGTACCCATGCCCGGCGTCCCGGCGTCGGCTTGAGCCTGGCGGCCATCGCGGCCGCCGCGCTGCCCGCCATCACGGCGAACGCCGCCGTCGAACTCGCTCCGGTCCGGGTCAACGCGATCGCCGCCGGGTTCGTCGACACCCCGCTGTCGGCCCGCCTGCTCGGCGACGAGCTCGACCATCGCCGGGAACAACTTCGAGCGACGCTGCCGATCCGCCGCGTCGTCGGCCCGGCGGACGTGGCGGCCCTGGCCCGGCATCTGATGACCAACACGGCACTCACCGGCGCGACCTACGACGTCGACGGCGGCCAGCAGCTCATCATGTCCGAGAAAGGCCAACACGATGGACCTTGACACTCGAACCAAAGCGGCGATCGAGCAGCACTGGCAAGCATCGGAGGACGGGGACACCGAAGCCGAACACGTCATCTACGCCGTGGATGCGATCCTGGACTACCCGCAGTCGGGGGAGCGGTTCCGAGGTCGTGCGGCGATTTCGAGCCAACGCCGCGGTCACCCCGCCGAGCGGCACTTCACCGTCCTGCGAATCGTCGGTGGCCGGAACCTGTGGGTGAGCGAGTGCGTGATCACCTATGACGGCGTACCCGCCTACTCGGTGAGCATCATGGAATTCGCCGACGACCAGGTGGCGCACGAGACGCAGTACTTCACGGATCCCTTCGGTGCGCCCGCATCGCGGGCAGCACTCGCGGAGCCCATGCCGGGAAGGAAGATCGTCTGGGCTTGATCGTGCCCGAGAGCGGCGCGGCGCCTGTCGCAGCCCGGTCCGGAGACCCTGGCTATTCCTTCACGAGTCCCGTGTCCAGCTCCGGCAGGTTGGTACGAAGCTGCCGACGGGAGCTGATGCTGAGGACCCCGAACACCTTGCGCAGATGCCACTCGACGGTACGCGGGCTGAGGAAGAGCCGGGCACCGATCTCCGGGTTGGAGAGCCCCTCGCGCGCCATCCGGGCGATCTGCAGCTCCTGCGGGGTCAGCTGGGTACGGGTGTCGTCGGACCGCTTGCGCACGGTCTCGCCGGTCGCCGCCAGCTCGGCGCGGGCGCGTTCCGCGAACGCTTCCATCCCGATCGCGGTGAACTGCTCATGAGCGTCGTGCAGGTGCCCACGCGCAGCAAGCTGCCGGCCCTCGCGGCGCAGCCACTCACCGTAGAGCAGGTGTGCGCGGGCCAGTTCGGGTCGCAGCAGGCTCCGGCCGAGCCGCTCGATGGCGTCCCGGTACAGGCCGTCAGCCCGCTCGCCGGTCGTCATCAACGCCCGGGACCGGGCGGCGATGCCCTGTGCCGCGTCGTTGGGCAGGTGGGCCGTGGCCTCGAGCACGTGGTGGAGGGCGTCCTCCGCGACTGCCGTCCGGCCGGCTCGGGTTGCGGCTTCGAGCAGCTCCACCGCGGCCCAGGCGGACAGATACATCCGGGGGTGGTATTCGACGGCCGCGCGCGCGGCGACCAGCGCTTCTTCGTACTGGCCGAGCCCGTTGCACAGAACGGCCCGGGAGAAGTTGCAGCGCTCGGTCACCGTTCCCTGCCCGGCCGCCGTGGCCTCGGTCAGGACGGCCTCGATCACCGCCCGAGCCTCGGCCTCCCGGCCGCGGGAGGCGGCGAGCCTCATCGAGACGTACGACCCGGTGATGGGTTTGGCGCCGTCTCCGGCTGCATCGATTTCCGCGATCGCTTGCGCGACGTCGGCGAAGTCACCGCACCGCACCCCGGCTTGCGCGAAGACACCCAGCTCGACCTGAAGCCGGGCAAGCGCCCCGCTGTCGCGCGAGATCTTCAGCGTGCGCGCGCGAAGGGTGTAGACACTCTCGTCGTCCCAGATCGTCCACGCCGCCAATACCGCCAACCAGTTCCATCGGATGATCTCTTCGTGCGGACACGCCTCGTCGGTGAAGGCGGCCACCGCCTGCTGGAGCTGTGGCGCGGCGGCTCGCGGCCCGTCGATCGTCAGCGTGGCGAGGCTGTCCAGCAGCAGATCCACCGGTCGGGCGGCCTTGTCCGGGTAAGGGGCGGCTCGTGCCGCTCGGGACACGGCGAGGCGGTCGTCACCGGCGGAGCCATGGCCGGCGACGAACGCGGCGGACCACGCGTCAAGATACGTCTCCCGGGCGAGACCGGCGTCGACCGTTTCGAGTCGTTGCGCCGCCTTGAGCAGCGACGCGGCAGCGTCGCCGGTCATCGTGGTGAACATGGCGAGCTGTCCGTGGAGGATGTCCACCTGCGCGTGCTGGTACTCGTCCAGGGTCCCGACCTCGGCGACCGACAGGATGCGTCGCGCCGCGTCGAACCTGCCCGCGTCCAAACTTGCCCGAGCCGCGACCAGTGCGCGTTCGGTGCGCCGCGCCGGGTCGCCGCTGAGCCCCACCGCCCGCTGAAGCAGCGCCGCCACCGCGGCGAGACCGCCACGTGCCCGGGCGCGTTCCGCGGCCTGTTCGAGCTCGGTGGCGACCTGTTCGTCGGGTCCCGAGGCTGCGCCGGCACGGTGCCAGGCGCGACGATCCGGATCGGTGGTGGCGTCCGTGACGCCGGCCAGGACGCCATGCACGCGGCGCCGGTCCTCCGGCGCGGCGGAGCGGTAGACGGCCGTGCGTGCGAGCGGGTGCGTGAACTGCACCCGGCCGTCGAGCCTGACCAGGCCGGCGTCGGTGGCCGGGGCGAGCGCCGCGATATCCAGGTCGAGCATGGTGGCCGCGCGATGCAACAGCGCGGTGTCGCCGACGGATTCCGCCGCCGCGGTCAGCATGAGCAGTCGCGTATCGGCGGGAAGTGAGGAGGCTCGCTGGGCGTAACTCTCCTCGATCTTGTTGCCGATCGGTTGGTTGTCCGGCAACCCGAAGCCACCTGCGAGATCGCCGTCTTTCCAAGCCCGGGGAAGCTCGATGAGCGCGAGCGGATTGCCTTGACTCTCCGCGATGATCCGGTGGGACAGGTCGATGTCCACGGGGCCCCGGATGTTGCTCAGCAGCAGCGCTCGCGAATCACTGTCATCCAGTCCGCCGACCGGCAACTCCGGCAACCCGGCCAGGACCTGGTCGCCGATTCCCCGGCGCGCGACGCACACGATCGCGATCCGTTCGGCCAAGAGCCGCCGGGTAACGAACGCGAGGATCTGCGCCGAGGCCTGGTCCAGCCACTGGACGTCGTCGACGATGCAGATCAGCGGCCGGTCCTCGGCCACCTCGGCGAACAGCGTCAACGTGGCCAGCCCGACCAGGAAGCGGTCCGGCGGCGGGCCGGCGCTGAGTCCGAACACGGTCGCCAGTGCGTCGCGTTGCGGCGCCGGCAGGCGCTCGATGTGGTCGAGCATCGGCGCACAGAGCTGATACAGGCCGCTGTAGGCGAGCTCCATCGATGACTCGACCCCGACCGCCGACGCGACGTGCCAGTCGTCGACTTTCCCGGACAGGTACCCCAGGAGCGCACTCTTGCCCACACCCGCGTCGCCGCGCAAGACCAGCACCTGGCTCGTGCCGCCCAGCGCAGTGGTCACCAGACGATCGAGGGCCTTGCATTCGCGCGTACGACCGAAGAGTTCCGGCGCAGCACTTCCGATCTTGCGGGACATGGTGTCCTCTGGGTGGCCAATGCGGCATTCGACTGGCCTGGCTGAGCCGCTCACCTGCTGCGAGCGGCTTCGGGTGATGGTAGCGACGTTCGACCCGGCTCGTGATTGTTGGACAGGGCGCCGGCACCAAGCGAGACTGGTGCCGTACGACGTCACTTCGGTCCTGGTCGGCGGCCTGGGTGACAGTCATGAGGCAGAGGCGGTTCGCATGACCGGGCCCGGCCTGGTGGATCGAGAGGCGGAACGCGCCGCTCTGGACGAGATGATCGCTGCCGTCCAGGTTGGGGAAAGCCGCGTGCTCGTGCTCCGCGGGGCGCCCGGGATCGGTAAATCCGCGCTTCTGCACTACGCGGAGCGCGCCGCGAGCGGGTTCCGCAAGCTACGCACCGTCGGCATCGAGTCCGACATGGAGCTGGATTTCGCCGCCCTGCACCAGTTCTGCCTGCCGCTGCTGGCCCGGCTGAAGGACCTGCCGACTCCCCGTCGTGCCGCACTCGAGACGGTGTTCCGCTTGCGCGACGGTGCCCGGCCGGACGCGTTCCTGGTCGGCCTGGCGATCCTCGACCTCCTGTCCGGCGCCTCCGAGGAGCAGCCGCTGCTCTGCGTCATCGACGACGCGCAATGGCTCGATCGGTCCTCGGCCCAGGTCCTGGGCTTCGTCGCCCGCCGGCTGCTGGCCGAGTCGATCGCCCTGGTCCTCGCGTCCAGGGTCCCCGGCCCCGAGCTGAACGGCCTCCCGGCGGTGGAGATCACCGGCCTGCGCCACACCGACGCGCGCACACTGCTCGACTCGGTCGCCGCCGCGCCTCTGGACGGCGGCATCCGCGATCGCATCGTCGCGGAGACGCACGGCAACCCGCTCGCCCTCATCGAGTTGCCTCGCGGCCTGACCGCAAGTCAGATGGTCGGCGGCCTCGGCCTGCTGAACGCCGACACGCTGCCCAGCCAGATCGAGGAGAGCTTCCTCAACCGGATCGGCTCACTTCCGCAGCAGACACGGCTGCTGCTCCTGGTCGCCGCCGTGGAACCGGTCGGCGACCCGGACCTGGTCCGGCACGCCGCGGAGCGGCTCGGCGTGCCCTCCGCGATGAGCGGCATCGACGGCCTGCTGACCATCGACGATCGGGTGACCTTCCGCCATCCGCTGGTGCGATCCGCGAGCTATCGCGCGGCGTCCCCCGCCGCCCGGCGAGCCGCACACCTGGCCCTGGCCGAGGTCACGGATCCGCGGTCCGCCCCCGACCGGCGTGCCTGGCACCTCGCCTCGGCCGCCGCCGGGCCCGACGAGGCCGTCGCCGCGGAACTGGAACGGTCCGCCGCCCGGGCGCAGGCACGTGGCGGAATGGCAGCGGCGGCCGCGTTCCTGCAACGGTCCGTCGTCCTGACCGTCGACCCGGCCCGGCGCACCGACCGCATGCTCTCGGCGGCCGAGGCGAGTTTCCAGGCCGGTGACGTGGAGGACGCCGGCCGGCTCCTGAGCGCCGTCGGCGTCTACCCACTCGACGCCTTGCAGCGGGGACAGGCGGCGGTGCTGCGCGGTCAGGTTGCCTTCGCCACCCTCGACGGCGCCAACGCCATCGCACGGACGATCGAGGCCGCGCGGCAGCTGGAGCCGGTGGCACCGCAAGCCGCACGCGAGACCTACCTGACCGCGTGGGGCATCGCTGTCACCTTCACCGATCCGGCATCGTTGCTCGAGGTGTCGCAGGCCGTCCGGCTCCTCCCGCCGCCGGCCGACCCCGGCCCGCTGGACCTGCTGCTCGACGGGTACGCCCAACTGGTCACGGACGGCACGGCAGCCGCTGCGGGCACGCTACGGCGGGCTGCGGCGGCGCTCGTGAACCTGCCCGTGGAGCAGGTGTTGCGGTGGGGCTGGGTAGCGACCGGGGGCATCGCCGCCGCCTGGGACGACGAAGGCATGCGCGAACTCTGCGACCGGTGGCTGCGCGTGGCGCGCGACGCCCACGCGCTGCGCGAACTGCCCTTCTTGCTGACCACGTCCAGCTTCGCCAGCTCCTGGACCGGTGACTTCGAGGCGACAGCCGCCTCGATCGCCGAGGCCGATGCCGTCGCCGCCGCGACGGGCAACCCACTGCCACCCTACGGCGAACTGCGACTGCTCTCGCTGCGCGGCCGGGAGCCGGAGGCTGCCGAGCTGATCGCAGCCACGATTCACGCCTCGACCGCTGCGGGCCTCGGCATGGGCAACTCCGCCGCGCGGTGGGCGGCCGCCGTGCTCTACAACGGACTCGGGCGCTATCCCGAGGCGATGCGTGCGGCCCTGGCCACCACCTATGTCTCCGAGCCGGGGATCTCCACCTGGTTGCTGCCCGAGCTGGTGGAGGCGGCCAGCCGCTCCGGCGAGCCGGAGGTCGCCCGGGAGGCGCTCGACCGGCTGACCGAGAAGACGCGGTCGTTCGACACCGACTTCGCCCGCGGCGTCGAGGCCCGGACCCAGGCACTGGTCACCGACGGACCGGAGGCCGAGGATCTCTACCGCGAGGCCGTCGAGCGACTCGACCGGACCCGCCTGCAGCCGGAGTCGGCGCGGGCCCATCTGGTCTACGGCGAGTGGCTGCGCCGCCGCAGACAGCGCGTCCGGGCCCGCGAACAGCTGCGGACCGCGTACGAAATGCTGGTCACCATCGGGATGGAGGCGTTCGCCGAACGCGCCCGCCGCGAGCTGCTGGCCACCGGCGAAACCGTGCGCAAACGCACGGCCGTCCGGGCGCCGGGGGTCGAGCTCACCGCCCAGGAGCGGCAGATCGCGTTGCTGGTCCGCGATGGCTACTCCAACCGTGAGGTCGGCGAGCGGCTCTACCTCTCCCCGCGCACCGTCGAATGGCACCTCCGGAGGATCTTCGCGAAGCTGGACATCGACTCCCGCCGGAAACTCCGGGACGTCCTGCTGGCCTGAGAACGTCATTGCTGCTCGGTGCCGCGGCTGGTGGCGATCAAACCGGGTAAACGTTGGGCACGCCGAGGTAGGGGAACTCGCTCAGCAGGTCGTCGTGCGGCCGGAGGCCTTGGGAGCCGATCTTCCCCTTGCTCATCCAGGCGAAGCGGGCGCTGAAGGCATCGTCGGTGAGGGTGCGGCCGTTCGGATAGCCGGCCGGCCGGCTGCGGTCGTAGCGAAGTACGTCAGGGAGCACGATCAAGGCGGCTGCTCTGGCCTCCTCCGGCGAGTAGCCACCGTTGTCTTCCAGGAACTTGGACCAGATCTCGAGGTAGTTCACCACGTCGTCGACCGGCTGCCTGCGGTTGTATTCGTTCTTGGTGTTGTTCGGGCTGACGAACGGATTGATCGTCGGGTGGCCACCGCGGTCCACCTGGACGATCTCGCCGTCACGGCGCACGCTGACCGAGGCCCACGCCCCGATCACCGGGTCCGGGCTGAGCATGTCGTTGGGCACCTCCACCGCGATGGACAAGATGTTGCGGTCGGCGAAGGCGTCCTGCCCGGTCCACTTGAAGCCGTGAAACGCGCCGTCCGCGTCGGCGAAGAAAGGGTCGCTGCGCACCCCGATGAACAGCCGGACCGGGCCGGACCGGATCGCCCCCGCCGTGGCATCGAACCCGACGGGGGTACCGGCGACGAGGATGTCGCCGGACGGTTCGGCCTGGCGGCCCTGCGGGCCGGTGGCGTAGTAGGCGGTCGCAGTCTGTGCACCGTTCTTCAGCTGTGAGAAGACAAATGTGAATGCGGCGTCGGCTTGCGCATCCGCGTCGGTGTCGACGTTGATCCGGTAAATCCCGTCCGGATGGAATTCCGGTTTCATGAGAAACGGGGGCATCGCGCTCATGCCGGCCGTGTACGGGTTCAGGTCGATGATCAGCACCGTCTTGGCGGGATCATCAGGCGCGGCGAACACGAAAAGGTCGGTGAGGTCCAGGCGGGCGTCATCGCCCGGGAATTTCAGATTGGCCGCACTGTAGTGATTGGACATTGTGCCTCCTTAGGCATCCGGTCATCGAAGCGGGCGAAAGGCGGCACGGAGTTCCCGGGTGAACAGCCCGGGCTCCTCCCAAGCCGCGAAGTGCCCGCCCCGCGTGGGCTGGTGGTAGTAGCCGAGGGTCGGGTAGATGGCCTCGGCCCAGCTGCGGGGAGCCTGGAAGATTTCGCCGGGGAAGGCGCTTAACGCGACCGGCACGCTCACCGCCGGAGAGTTCTGGCCGGCGGTTCGCGCCCTCTCCCAGTACAGCCGGGCGGCCGACTCGCCGGTCCCGGTCAGCCAGTAGACGGACGCGTTGTCGAGGACGTGCTCCCGGGTGAGACCGCCCGACGGCGGTCCGCCGAGGAAGGCGCGGGAGATCTTGCGATAGCTGTCCGTGTCGTGATCGAGCATCCAGGCCGCCAGGGCGACGGGCGAATCCAGGAGTGCGTAGCCGATTGTCTGCGGCCGCGTCGACTGCTCGACGATGTACCCCCGGCCGCTCGTCGAGAAGACCTGGAGGGCGGTGGCTGCGGCCTTCTCCTCATCGGTGTTCTTCGGCAGGGAGGCGGTGCTGCCCAAGGCCGGCGTCAGCAGGTTCACGTGGATGCCGAGCAAACCGGCCGGGGCCAGGCGGCCGATGCCATCGGTTACGGCGGCGCCGACATCCCCGCCCTGAGCGACCCAGCGGGTGTAGCCGAGGCGGTGCACGAGCTCCGCCCAGGCTCGCGCCGTCCGGTTGTGGTCCCAGCCGATCTCGTCCGGTTTGCCGGAGAAGCCGTAGCCGGGGATCGACGGTAGTACGAGGTGGAAGGCGTCCGCCGCCGCGCCGCCGTGCGCGGTCGGATTCGTCAGCGGACCGACGGTCTCGAGCAGCTCGACGATCGAGCCCGGCCAGCCATGGGTCATGATGAGTGGCAGTGCGTCGCGGTGCCGGGAGCGTACGTGGACGAAGTGGATGTCGACGCCGTCGATCTGGGTCTTGAACTGGGGCAGCGCGTTGAGCTTCGCCTCGAACCGCCGCCAGTCGTAGCCGGTCGTCCAGAACCGGGCGAGCGCCTGAGCGGTCGCCAGCTGCACGCCTTGCGAGCGGTCGGAGACGAGCTCGCGGGTCGGCCAGCGGGTTGCCTCGATGCGGCGGTGCAACTCCGCCAGCTGTTCGCGCGGGACCGCGACCCGGAACGGGCGGATCCCGTTCGGGTCGGTAGGTGGCGCGGCGATGGCCGGCGCCTGCCCCAGCACGGTGGACGCGGCGACGGTGAGGCCGGCCGCGACGCCTGCCTGGAGCACTTGCCGTCGAGTGGGTTGGGACACGGACGGAGTCATGGTCTCTCCACTTCTGGATTCGTCGGAGTTCGCAGCGCGGACATACGGGCGTTTGCCACGGCCGTGTCCTATCGCCGTGGCCGGAACGCGGCCCGCACCTGGTCCGCGAACAGCTCAGGCTCTTCCCAGGCAGCGAAATGGCCGCCGCGGGCCGCGACCCCGAAGTAGTCGAGCGTCGGATAGGCCGTCTCGGCCCAGCTGCGCGGCGTCCGCCAGATCTCCCCGGGGAACGTGCTGAAACCGACCGGAACGCGTGGATCCGGCAGCGGCGGGCGGCCCGCGGCCGGTGCATCCGGCCCGTACGCCTCCCAGTACGACCGGGCCGTGGACGCCCCGGTGCCGGTCAGCCAGTAGGTCGTGATGTCGTCGAGGAGGTGATCCCGCGTGAGACCCCCCGACGGCTTGCCGTCGACGAACGCGCCGGCGATCTTGTAGTAGGCGTCCGTGTCGTGGTCGATCATCCACCCGGCGAGCGCGGCCGGCGAATCCAGCAACGCGTAGCCGATCGTCTCCGGCCGGGTGGCCATCTCCACGAAGTAGCCGTTCCCGGTGGTCTGGAAGACCTTGATCGCGGCGAGCGCCGCGCGTTCCTCCTCGGTGTCGTTCGGCAGCGACGACGGATCGTTCAGCGCAGGCACCAGCAGATTCGTGTGGATGCCGACCAGGCCAGCCGGACCCAGCCGTCCCATCGCGTCGGTCACCCCGGCGCCGACGTCACCACCCTGGGCCACATACCGGCCGTAGCCGAGCCGGCTCATCAGCTCCGCCCACGCCCGGGCCGTGCGCACGAGATCCCACCCGACCTCGGCGGGCTCGCTCGAGAAGCCGTAGCCGGGCAGGGACGGCAGCACGAGGTGGAATGCGTCCGCCGCGGTGCCACCGTGCGCGGTCGGATCGGTCAGCGGGCCGATCGAGTCGATCATCTCGATGACCGAGCCGGGCCAGCCGTGCGTCATGATCAGCGGCAGCGCATCCGCGTGCTTCGATTTCACGTGGACGAAATGGATACTTACCCCGTCGATTTCGGTGGTGAACTGGGGCAGCGCGTTCAGCCGGGACTGCACCCGGCCGAGGTCGTACCCGTTCGCCCAGTACTGGGCCAGCGCCCGGACCGTCGCCAACTGCACCCCCTGGGAGCGATCGCCCACGAGCTCCCGGCTCGGCCAGCGCGTCGCCGCCAGCCGGTGGCGTAGGTCGTCGAGCGCCCCCTTGCGGAAGGACACGGTGAACGGTCGGATCGCGTGGCTCGTTCGCTGCTCGAGCGTGGTCATCTCAGGCACGGCCTTTCCATCGAATTCCGGCACGAACAGATCCGGGTACGGGAGGCGGTATGCCCCTCGCCGGCGACCCGCCCTTTGGATGTGCACCAGCATGGCAACCCGCTCGTGCGATTCGCGCCCGTGAAAGACCCCGGTCGACACACTGGGTCAGGCCCCAGGGGGCGCCCGGGTTTTGGTGAGTCGGACCATCGACCCGGTTCAGCTCACCGAATACACGTTACTGTTGTCGGCGGTGGCGCTGCCGTTGACGTGCCTGGCGATCCTCGTGGTCGCACATGACCGCCGTCCACCGCGGCGACCAGGTCAACGGCAAGATCCGCAACGTGCTGGGCCTCATCTACCTCGGTGTCATCCTGATCTCGGTTATCGCCGCGATCACCTTGATGGTCATCACCGGAGCCGGCCGATGACCCCGCCGCGTGTCGACTTCCACCTGCTGGACTGGCAGATCGTCGACGTGGCCGGCCGCAAGGTCGACGACGTCGAACTGGAAACCGGGGACAACGGGCAGCTGCGGGTGACCGCCCTGCTGGCCGGGCAGGGCGCGCTCGGGTGGCGGATCGGCGGTGGGGCACTGGGGCAGGAACAGCAGCCACGACGCGAGGAACTTCGAGCCTCACAACGCACTGGCGGCTGTCGAGGTCGCGGTGTTCAGCATCAGAGAGAACCCGTTGGCCAGCGCCCGCCGGGCACTTACGCGGTCGGCCATTTCGACGTACATCTTGTACTGGGCGAGAGGGTAGGTGCGAGAGCTGTGACTCTGCGCTACCATCGGCGCATGATCTCCCCAAATACGGGAGATATCCCACGTGTGGGGTTCAAGTCTCGGACACAGTATTACCCCACGGATCGCGAACGCGATCTTGGAACTGAGTGCGATAGTAGCCTAGTGTCCTGCGCCTGAAGTTCGCTATCTAATTGTAGGATGCGGTGATGGCGGGTCGTGGACGGTCCAAGGTCGAGCTGATCCTCAGTGATGA
>NZ_JBFAZA010000072.1:0-18447 GCF_040681595.1 Amycolatopsis sp. NPDC051716
AAGGCCGCCTTGGGTGCGTTGAACGCAACCAAGGCCACATTGGGGCGCTCGGGGACCGGGCCGCTGTCACTGAACTTCGGACGCGCGACACTAGGTGATCTGTCCGGAGCGGGCGGGGACAAAGCGCTGCATATTTCGAAGTCCGCCAGTTTGCCGACCGTAAACGGCTGACCTTCCGCAGTAACACCGCCGACTGTGCCGTGCTGGAAAGGCGGGTGCGGCAATACTGCCCTACCGTGGTCCGGCTGCCGCCCGAGGAGCAGCGGGTGCGGCGATTCCGATTCGTGTGGCTGGCCATCGCCCTCGTGCTGCTGGCCGTGTTTGCCGGGGGCATGCTCTACGTGGCCAGCGTTCCACCTGAGGTGAAAGTCGGCCATGCGCTGGTGGGGAGCACCGGTCCGGCCGGCTACTGCCCGTTGACCGGGACGCCAGTTGACCACCGGGTCGCCGCGCTCGTAGGGTTTTTCCCGACCTCCGCCGTCGTCATCAGCCATGGAGGACGGGATGAACAGACGGATTCGGGCGGGGGCGATCGCCCTGGCGCTCGTCGCCGGCACGATGATCACGGCGGGGCCGGCGCGGGCCGCGGACCCGTTGCTGTCGCAGGGAAAGCCCGTGACGGCGTCGTCGTCGGGCGGGTGCTGCCCGGCGGCCGATGCGGTCGACGGCGACTCGGCGACCCGCTGGGCCAGCGCGGCCGGCGTCGATCCACAGTGGATTTACGTCGACCTCGGCGCGGCGGTGCACGTCAGCCGCGTGCGGCTGCAGTGGGACGCCTCCTGTGCCACCGCCTACGAAATCGACACGTCCGCCGACCACGTCACGTGGACCAAGATCTACGCGACGAGCGCGGGCAAGGGCGGCGTCGAAGACCTGACCGCCCTCGACGGCGCCGGCCGGTACGTCCGGGTGTACGGCACGAAACGGTGCCGCACCGACGCGTCCAAGGGCTACTCGCTGCAGGAATTCGGCGTCTACGGCTCGGCGGGCGACGTCGTTCCGCCGTCACCGCCCGGCACGCCGACGCTCACCGGGGTCACGCCCCTCAGCGCGACCGTCTCCTGGACCGCGGCGGCCGACGACGTCGGCGTCACGGGCTACGACGTCTACCGCGACGGCCAGCTCTGCGCGAGCACGACCGGCGCGCTGACGGCGACCTGCGGCAACCTCACCCCGAACAGCACCTACGGCTTCTACGTCAACGCGCGGGACGCGGCCGGGAACGTCTCGCAGGCCAGCGGCACCCTGATCGTGAAGACGCCGCCGTCCGACGACCACACGCCGCCGTCGGCGCCGTCGAACCTGCACACCACCGCGGTCAACAGCACTTCGATCGGCCTGGCGTGGACGGCGTCGACCGACGAGGTGGGGGTCGCCGGCTACCGGATCTACGACGGCGGCACGCAGATCGGCACGTCGGACACGACGAGCACCACGCTCGGCGGGCTGACCCCGAACACCGCGTACCACCTGCAGGTCCGGGCCTTCGACGCGAACGGCAACCTCAGCGACCCGAGCACGCCGGTCCTGGACGTCACCACCACCGGCGGCTCGAACTGCACGCCGTCGCAGGGGGTCTGCGGCGCCACGCAGGTCGGCACGGACGACGACGTCGTGTGGGGGCTGGTGACCCTGCCGGACGGCACGATCCTCTACAACCAGCGTGACGCGCACGCGATCGTCCACCTGAACCCGAAGACCGGCGCGAAGAAGACGATCGGGACCGTGCCCAACGTGCAGAGCACCGACGGCGAAGGCGGCCTGACCGGGCTGGAGATCAACCCGGCGTCGTTCGCTTCCGACCACTGGCTCTACATCATGCACACCTCGGGCAGCGACAACCGGATCGTCCGGATCAAGTACGACCCGGCCGGCGACTCGCTGACCACGAGCACCGAGCAGATCCTGCTGACGGGCATCGCGCGCAACAAGTTCCACAACGGCGGCCGGCTGCGGTTCAGCCCCGACGGCCGGTACCTGTTCGCGGGCACGGGTGACGCGCAGAACGGCGACAACGCGTCGAACACCAGCAGCCCCAACGGAAAGGTGCTGCGGATCAACCCGGACGGCTCGATCCCGGCGGACAACCCGTTCCACAACGCGGTGTGGAGCTACGGGCACCGGAACGTCCAGGGCCTGGCGTTCGACTCCCAGGGCCGGCTGTGGGAGCAGGAGTTCGGCAACAGCATCATGGACGAGACGAACCTGATCGTGAAGGGCGGCAACTACGGCTGGCCCGCGTGCGAGGGGACGTCGGGTTCGTGCGGCGGCTCCATCGCGCCGAAGAAGACGTACCCGGTGGCGCAGGGCTCGTGCAGCGGGATCACGATCATCCGTGACGCGCTGTACGTGGCCTGCCAGCGCGGGGCGCGGCTCTACCGCGCGGTGATCAGCGGCAGCTCGCTGACGAACTTCCAGACGTTCTTCAACGGCACGTACGGCCGGCTCCGCACGGTCGAACCCGCTCCGGACGGGCAGATGTGGCTGGCGACCAGTGTGGACGGTGACAAGGACAGCACCCCGCACAACAGCCACAACAAGATCCTGCGGGTGTCGGTGGGGTGAGGGCGCGCTGACCGGGGGCCGGCCCGGCCCCCGGTCAGCGCCAGCCGTCGTCGCCGAAGCCGAGGGTCACCGGGCCGCGGCGGATCCCCGCCACCGTCTCCGACGGCAGCACTTCGTCCAGGAACGCGTAGTCCGGGCTGCGGGTCCGCGCGTGCCACTGGGCGATCTCGTGCCAGCCCGGCGCCGCCAGCGCACCGCCGAAGTGCTGCACCGACAGGCTCGCCGTCAGGCAGGCGAACCGGAGGCGCTCCACCAGGGGCCAGCCCGTCAGCGTCGCGGCCACGAAACCGGCGCCGAACACGTCACCCGCGCCCGTGGCGTCCAGCACGTCGACCGGGAGCGCCGGGACCGCCGCCGTCTCGCTGGTCGTCCCGTCCACGGCCAGCACGCCCTCGCCGCCGCGGGTGATCACCGCGATCGGGACCAGGTCCGCCAGCCGGGCCAACGCCGCTTCGGGGGTGTCCGTGCGGGTGTAGCGCATCGCCTCGATTTCGTTCGGCAGGAAGGCGTGGCAGCACGCCAGCTGCTCCAGCAACGCCGGCGACCAGGCTTCGGACGGGTCCCAGCCGACGTCGGCGAACACGAGGCTGCCCGACTGGTGCGCGGTGTGGACCCACTCGGCCGTGTCGAGGCCGATGTGCGCCACCGTCGCCCGGCTCGGCGGCGGCGAACCGGCGAGTTCCGCGACCGGGACGGGTGGCGGGTGGCCGTGGGTGACCATCGCGCGGTCGCCCGCGTAGGCCAGCGAGACCGTCACCGGCGAGTGCCACTCCGGGAACCGCCGCGACCGCGACAGGTCGATGCGCTCCTGCCGGGTCAGCACGTCCCAGCAGTAGCGCCCGTAGACGTCGGTGCCGAACGCCGCCGCCAGCGATGTGCGCAGGCCGAGGCGGCTCAGCGCGACGGCGAAGTTCGCGATCCCGCCCGGTCCCGAACCCATGCCGCCCGTCCACACCTCGGTGCCCGGCGCCGGCGGGTGTTCGAGCCCGGTGAAGACGAGGTCGAAGAACAGCAGGCCGGACAGGAAGACATCGACTTCGGGGGCGGGCTCGGCCGGCACGGGCGCCTCCACGGATCAGGCAACGGTGGCCCGAGCCTGCGTCAGCGGCGCGAGATCCGCAAGAGCTCGGCCGGTTGAGCCGCGGATTGCGTGCTCACGGCTGCTATGGTCGCCGGATGCGGCAAGCCGGCCCCCGGATCCAGCAAAGCACTCCGCGATGAAGCTGGCGATCCTCGGCGGCGGCGGGTTCCGCGTGCCGCTCGTGCACGGTGCGCTGCTGGCCGGTGGCGAGGT
Source organism: Amycolatopsis sp. NPDC051716 (assembly GCF_040681595.1). Classification (NCBI taxonomy): domain Bacteria; kingdom Bacillati; phylum Actinomycetota; class Actinomycetes; order Pseudonocardiales; family Pseudonocardiaceae; genus Amycolatopsis; species Amycolatopsis sp. NPDC051716. The sequence goes on from NZ_JBFAZA010000072.1 coordinate 3,860, forward strand.
CACCGAGCTCGTCCTGCACGACGTCGACGCCGGTCGCCTCGCGGCGATCGAACGGGTCCTGGCCGAGCAGGCCGCCGGCGCGGCGAACGCGCCGCGGGTGCGCACGACCACCGACCTCGCCGCCGCGGTGTCCGATGTGGACTTCGTGTTCTCGGCCATCCGGGTCGGCGGCCTGCGCGGCCGGCGGCTGGACGAGCAGGTCGCGCACGCGGAAGGCGTGCTGGGGCAGGAAACGGCCGGTGCGGGCGGGATCGCCTACGGGCTGCGGACGATCCCGGTCGCGATCGCCCTCGCGCGGCTGATCGGCGAGCTGGCGCCGCGCGCGTGGGTCATCAACTTCACCAACCCCGCCGGGATGGTCACCGAAGCGATGGCCGCGCACCTCGGCGGCCGGGTGATCGGCATCTGCGACTCCCCGGCCGGGCTGTGCCGCCGCGTCGCCCGGGCCCTCGGCATCGACGCGGCGTCGGCGAAGTTCGACTACGCGGGGCTCAACCACCTCGGCTGGCTCCGCTCGGTCCGCGTCGGCGGTCAGAACGTGCTGCCGCGGCTGCTCGCCGACACCGCGGCGTGCGAGTCGTTCGAGGAGGGCAGGCTCTTCGGTGCGGACTGGCTGCGCACGCTGGGCGCGGTCCCCAACGAATACCTGCACTATTACTACTTCGCCCGCGAGGCCGCCGGCTCGGCGTCGCGCGGTGCGTTCCTCCTCGAGCAGCAACGCGGTTTCTACGCGGAACCTTCGCTGGCGTCGTGGGAACGCACGCGCCTGGAACGCGAAGCGACGTACATGGCCGAGACGCGCGAGGGGGAGCGTGACGACCTCGAGGGCGGTGGCTACGAGAAGGTCGCGCTGGCCTTGATGCGCGCCCTCGCGCACGGCGAGCGCACCACGCTGATCCTCAACGTCCGCAACGGTTCCGCGCTCCCGGGCGTGCCGGGTGACGCGGTCGTCGAGGTCCCGTGCACGGTCGGCGCGGACGGCGCCCGCCCGCTCGCCGCCGCGCCGCTGGCGGCCCACGCGCTGGGCCTGGTGACGACGGTCAAGGCGGTCGAGCGGGCGGCGATCGAGGCGGCGACGACGGGTTCGCGGGCGGCGGCGCTGCGGGCGTTCGCGCTGCACCCGCTGGTCGGCTCGGTGCCGGTCGCCCGGCGGCTGCTCGACGCCTACGTCGCCGCGCACCCGGAACTCGCCTACCTCGCTTAGGCCACGGCCATCGTGGTGAACTCCGCTTCGGCTGCCCGCTCGGTGTAGAGCTCCCACGCCTTCTCGGCGATGTCGTCCGGATCGAGCGTGCCCACGGTGAAGCCGTGGTCCTGAGCGGTGAGCATGCGGTGGATGTCGCCGCGTTCGATGAGGCCGCCGATGGTGAGAATCCCGGCGTGGACACCCTTCTCCCGCAGGGCCGCGTGCAACGTGAGCACGTACATCCGCAGCGCCGCCGACGCCGGGGCGAGACTGCCGAGCATCGGCATCGGGTACTTGCCGCTCAGGCCGCCGGCGAAGAGCAGTGAACCCGAACCGCGCGCCAGCAGGCCCGGCAGCACGGCTTCGACGAGTTTCGCCGCCGGGACCACGAGGGCGTCGAACGCCGCGCGGAGGGTGCCGCCGCCGGCCTCGGTGAGCGGCGTGATGCCCCCACCGGACGTCGCGTCCGCCGGCCCGAAGTACACCGTGTCGATCTCGCCGGCGTCGGCCGTGATGCGCACGAGCACGTCGCGGAGCTGGGCTTCGTCGGTCACGTCGGCCGTGTAGGTGGGGGCGGTGATCCCGGCCAGCGACGCGCGGTAGCCCGCGTGCCGCGTGTCGGTGCGGGAAACCAGCGCCGTCGTGAAGCCTTCGCGGCCGAAACGGTGGGCGACCGACAGGCCGAGCCCGGGACCGACGCCCAGGACGGCGAGCACTTTCGGCAAGGGAACCTCCTTCTCGAAGAAATTGAGACTGGCCTCAACTTAGTCTCAAGTTGAGTGTGCCGTCAACTTGTCGGCATGGAGTCCGAACAGGACATTGCCTGGGTGAGGCCGTCCGGGCGATTTGCGGCGTCCGGACGGGTTTTCCGGGTTGCTTCGCCTTCCGGGACGCCGGGAACGGCGCTCACCATCGGCCGCATGACCGCTGCCTACCCCGCCGAGAAGGACCATCCCGCCGTCCCGATGGGGGCGATCTACGCCGGGCACCCGCCGATGTCCCGGATCGCGTTCCCCAGCGGCCACGAAGGCTGGCTGGTGACGCGCTACGACGACGTCCGCACGGTCTTCTCCGATCCGCGGTTCAGCCGCGACCTGCTGTACCCGGGGGCGCCGTGCCTGATCGAGCCGGGCGACTTCTCGACCGGCGAGCACAGCATCCTCAACATGGACCCGCCCGACCACACGCGGCTGCGGCGGTTGTCGGCGCAGGCGTTCACCGTCCGCCGGATCGCCGCGCTGCGGCCCCGGATCCAGGAGATCGCCGACGGGCTCCTGGCGGCGATGATCGCGCACGGCCCGCCGGCCGACCTGGCCGAGGCGTTCGCCTTCCCGCTGCCGACCGCCGTCATGTGCGAGCTGCTCGGCGTCCCGTTCGCCGGCCGCGAGCGCTTCCGGCAGTGGTCGCGGGTGATCGTGACGCCGATGCAGCACGCTCCCGCCGACGTCGAGCGGGCGCGGCGCGACGGCGCCGAGGACATGGCCGCGCTGGTGGCGGAGAAACGCGCGCGCCCCGCGGACGACTTCCTGAGCGCCCTCGTGCACGCCCGCGACGAGGACGGCGACCGGCTCACCGAACCGGAGCTGATCGACCTGGCCACCCAGCTGCTGCTCGCCGGGCACGAGACGACGGTCAGCCTGATCGGGTGCGGGGTCGTCCTGCTGTGCCGGCACCCGGAGCAGCTGGCGGCGTTGCGCGCCGATCCCGCGCTGACCCCGGGGGCGGTCGAGGAGATCATGCGCTACGACGGCCCGGTCGACTCGTCGCTGCTGCGGGTGGCGCTGGAGGACGTGCCGCTGGGCGGGGTGCTGGTGCGGCGCGGCGAGGCGGTGCTGGCCCACGTCGGGGCCGCGAACCGCGACGAGAACGTGTTCCCGATGGCGACGGAGTTCGACATCCGCCGCAAGAACGCCCCGCAGCTGGGCTTCGGGCACGGGATCCACTTCTGCCTCGGCGCGGCGCTGGCCCGGCTGGAGGGTGAGATCGCCTTGCGGGCGCTGCTGGACCGGCTGCCCGGCTTGGAGCTGGCGGTACCTCCGGAGACGATCACCTGGCGGCCGCCGCTGTCGGTGCGCGGGCCCGAGGAGGTGCCGGTGACCTGGACGGCTTGAGCCTGCGCCGAATGCCGCGCCCGGTTGGCGCCACCGGCCGAGCCGGGCCGGGCGGGACTGCTCCAGTCGTGTAGAACCTGTTCCAGTTTCGGGCTGCGACCGAAATCATGGCCCTCGCTGTTCCGCGAGCGAGGAGTGCGCCATGGATGCCGACCTGACCCGTCGTCAGCTCCTCCGCGGCAGTGCCGCCGGGGTGGGCCTCGCCGTCACCGCCGGGCTGGCGAACCCCGCCGCGGCCGCACCCGCGGCCGAGTACGACGTCGTCGTGGTCGGATCCGGTGCGGCGGGCATGACCGCGGCGCTGACCGCCGCCAAACGGGGGCTGAGCGTCGTCGTGCTCGAGAAGGCGCCGACGTTCGGCGGCTCCGCGGCCCGGTCCGGCGCCGGCATCTGGATCCCGAACAACCGGGTCCTGCTCGCCGCCGGGGTGCCCGACACGCCCGCGAAGGCCGCGCAGTACCTCGCCGCCGTCGTCGGGCCGGACGTGCCGGCCGCGCGGCAGGAGGCATTCCTGCGCAACGGCCCGGCGATGATCGACTTCGTCCTGGCGAACAGCCCGCTGCGGTTCCGGTTCATGGAGGGCTACAGCGACTACTACCCGGAGCTCCCGGGCGGCCTGCCGAACGGCCGGTCGATCGAGCCGGACCAGTTCGACGGGCGCCTGCTGGGGGCCGAGCTGGCGAACCTGAACCCGCCCTACCTCGCCACGCCGGCTGGGCTCGTCGTCTTCAGCGCCGACTACAAGTGGCTGAATCTGGCCCTGGTGAACGCCAAGGGCGCCGCGGTCGCCGCCGAATGCCTCGCCCGCGGCACGGCCGCCGCACTGGCCGGGCAGAAACCGCTCACCATGGGGCAGTCGCTCGCCGCCGGCCTGCGCGTCGGCCTGCTCCGGGCGAACGTCCCGGTGCTGCTCAACACCCCGCTCGTCGACCTGAACGTCGAAAACGGCGCGGTCACCGGCGTCGTGACGCCGCAGGGGCTGGTGCGGGCGCGGCGCGGCGTGATCGTCGGCTCGGGCGGGTTCGAGCACAACGCGGCGATGCGCGCGCAGTACCAGCGGCAGCCGATCGGCACCGACTGGACGGTCGGCGCGAAGGAGAACACCGGCGACGGCCACCGCGCCGGGCAGCGCGCCGGAGCCGCCCTCGACCTGATGGAAGACGCCTGGTGGGGCCCGGCCATCCCGACCCCCGGCGACCCGTACTTCTGCCTGGCCGAACGGACCCTGCCCGGCGGCCTGATCGTCAACCAGGCCGGGCAGCGGTTCGTCAACGAAGCCGCGCCCTACAGCGACGTCGTGCACACGATGTACGACAAGAACCCGGCGGCGCCGGACATCCCGGCGTGGCTCATCGTCGACCAGAACTACCGCAACCGGTACCTCTTCCGCGACATCGCGCCGCTGCTGCCGTTCCCGGACGCCTGGTACGCCGCCGGCGCGGTCTTCAAGGCGTCGACCGTCCAGGACCTCGGCGCGAAGATCGGCGTGCCGCCGGCCGCGTTGAAGTCCACTGTGGACCGCTTCAACGGCTTCGCCCGGTCCGGCACCGACCCCGAATTCCGCCGCGGCGCGAGCGCGTACGACCACTACTACACGGATCCGTCGGTGTCGCCGAACTCCTGCCTGGCGCCGTTGTGGGCGGCGCCGTACTACGCGCTGCGGCTCGTCCCCGGCGACCTCGGCACGAAGGGCGGCATGCGCACGGACGCCCGGGCGCGGGTGCTCCGCCCGGACGGCTCGGTGATCCCCGGCCTGTACGCGGCCGGCAACGCGAGCGCGGCGGTGATGGGCCACAGCTACGCCGGCGCGGGGTCGACCATCGGCCCCGCGATGACGTTCGGCTACATCGCCGCGAACGACGTCTAGAACTCCTTTTCCACCAACGGAAGCACTTCGGTGCCGAGGAGCTCGATGGCCCGCATGACGTCGGCGTGCGGGACGCCGGACCAGTCCATCTGCATCGCGTACCGGTCCGCGCCGGTGAGCTTGCCGACCGCGATCAGGCGCTCGGCGATCTCCTGGGGGCTGCCGACGAACAGCGCCTGCGCGTCGCGGGTGTATTCGTCGTACTCGGCGCGGGTCGGGACCGCCCAGCCGCGGGCGCGGGCGCCGTACTTCATCGTCTCGAGCCAGTACGGGTAGAAGGTTTCCTTGGCGTCCTGGGACTTGTCGGCGATGAAGCCGATCGCGCTCATGGTGACGTGCAGGTCCTCCGGGGCCTGTTCGCCCGCCTCGCCGGCGCGGCGGTAGAGGTCGACCAGCGGGGCGAAGCGCTCGGGCTGCCCGCCGATCACGGCGTACACCACCGGCAGGCCGAGCAGCCCGGCGCGGATCGACGACTCCGGGTTGCCGCCGGTGCCGACCGAGATGCGCAGGCGCCTGCCGTACGGCCGGGGCAGGACCCGGGCGTTCTCCAGCGGCGGGCGGAACCGGCCGGACCAGGTGAGCGGGTCTTCGCGGTCGATGCGCAGGAGCAGGGCGAGCTTCTCCTCGAAGAGCTCGTCGTAGTCGCCGAGGTCGTTGCCGAACAGCGGGAACGACTCGGTGAACGACCCGCGCCCGGCGAGCAGCTCGGCACGGCCGTGGCTGAGCTGGTCGAGCGTGGTGAACTGCTGGTAGAGGCGGACCGGGTCCTCGGTGCTCAGCACGGTCACGGCGGAGCTCAGGGTGATCTGGTTCGTGACGCTCGAGGCGGCGGCCAGCACGGTGCCCGGGTTGGAGATCGCGTACTGGTCGAGGTGGTGCTCGCCGAGGCCGTAGAAGCCGAGACCCAGCTCGTCGGCGAGCTTGATCCGCTCGAGGGTGTTGGCCAGCGTCCGCGCCACGGTGGGCTGTTCGCCGGTGCGCGGGTCCGGCGCGCGGTCGCCGAAGCTGTAGATGCCGAGTTTCATACAACGCTCAACTACTTGCGCGGCGGATTCGTTCCCTTCGGTCTCAGCCGAAGCGGGCCTGGATGGCCTCGAGGTTCTTCTCCGACAGCTGCAGCGCGGCGGCGCGCAGGCTCAGGCCGTCCAGGGTGGCGACCTCGAACATGCTGGTCACCAGGGCGCGCATCCGGGCGCGGACCTTGCCGAAGGCTTCCTCGGCGTCCGCGCCGACGTCGCCGAACAGCGTCCACCACCACCACGAGTTGGTCGCCGAGTTGGCGACGAAGTCCGGCACCACGCGGATGCCGCGCGCGTCGAGGAGCTCTTCGGCGTCGGGGGTGACCGGCAGGTTCGCGGCCTCGACGATGAGCTGCGCGCCGATCTTGGCCTGGTTGTCGGCGTCGACGCAGTAGGAGATCGCCGCGGGCACCAGCACCTCGGCCGGCACGTCCAGCCAGGCTTCCGGCGGCAGGAGCTCGTCGCCGGGCTTGAGGTTGTCGCGGTCGATGCCGCCGAAGCGGTCGCGGTGCCGGAGCAGGTTTTCGACGTCGAGCCCGGCCGGGTTGGCGACGACCCCGCGGACGTCCGAGACGCCGACCACGCGCAGCCCGGCGTCGGCGAGGAAGCGGGCGGTGGCCCCGCCCATCGCGCCGAAGCCCTGCACCACGACGCGGTTCGGCCGGTTGTGGAGGCCGAGCATCTCGAGCCCGGTGAGCGTGGCCTGGGCGACGCCGAGGCCGCCGACGAGTTCGTCGAGCCCCAGCCCGCCGACCTCGATCCGGAAGGCCTCCGCCAGCCGGGCGGTCGCCGCGTCGCGGTCTTCGAGCAGCGGGTAGATCGCCTGCACCGGGCTGAGCAGGCCGATTTCGGCGATGACGCCGTCGATGACGTCCCGCCGCAGCCCCAGGTCCTCGCCCATGGTCCAGTACTGCTCGATGAGCGGCCGCATGGCGTGCAGGTACCGGGCGACGACGTCGCGGGCGCGCTCGTCGTAGGGGTCGAAGTCGATGCCGCCCTTGGCGCCGCCGAGGGGGACGTACCGGCCGTCGGGGTCGTAGTTGAGGCCTTCCTTGAGCGTCATGCCCCTGGCCAGGCCGCGGACCTCGAACAGCGAGCAGCCGCGGCGCATCCGCAGGCCGCCGCTGGCCACGCCGCGCACGAGCCGGTCGATCACCAGGTACCCGCGGCACCCGGTGACGGGGTCGGTCCACGCCACTTCGAGCAAGGCTGTTCCGGTCATCGCCCCTCCTGATCCCCCGGTCAACATCCGAGCTCGTAAGCCATCGCCTGCTCGACCCACCGGTCACAGTCCCCGGCGGTGACGGTGCCCTGCCGGGCGACGACCTGGACGGCGAGCCCATCGAGAAGAGCGGTCAGCCGCCACGCGGCGCCGTGCGGATCGGCGCACCGGAAGGTCCCGGCCCCGACACCCTCCGCGATCAGCGCGACGACGGCATCCCGCCACCGCAGGTCAAGCCGCTGCAGCACGGCCCGCAGGGCGGCATCCCGCATGGCCGCGGCACCGGCTTCGATCCACAGCTGCCAGTTGTCGTGGTGCGAGGGCCCATACAGGGCGAGAACGGCGCGAAGCCGCTTGTCGGCGGGCCCGCTTTTGCCGAGCTCATCGTTCAGTTTGGTCAGTTCGCGCTCGGCGGCTTGCCGGAAGGCTTCGATGACGAGCGTTTCAAGGGTCCCGAAGTGGTAGAAGATCAGCGCGGTGCTGACATCGAGCGAGTGAGCGACATCGGCGGCCCGCACACCGGCGATGCCCCGGGAGCGAATTTGGGCAAGAGCGGCCCGGACGATCTCCTCCCGCCGCACGGCAACGGCCTTCCGCATCATTCGGCCACCGTACCGAGGGGAATGGGCGGGCGGGAGGCGCCGAATGTGGGTTCCTCGGCCTGTGCGGACGGTCAGGACCGCAGGTGAGGGGGTTGCTTGGTGGGGTTTTTGTGGCGGTTCGGGGCGCGGTCGGGTGATCGGCGGCGGTGGGGTTGGCGGGCCGGTCCGGTGGGGGTTCGCGGCGCGCGGGCGGCTGGCGGCTGGTGCTCGGCGTCGCGGGTTTGGGGGAGGCGGCGGGTGAGCGGTCGGTCCGGTCGGGGCTCGCCGCGCGCGGGTCGCGGCCGGTTCTACGCCGGCTTGGGCTGTTGTGGGGGAGCGGGCGCAGCGTGGATCAGCGGAGACTCTTTCTGCGGGATCGCCACTTCGCGGCCTGCCGGTAGTACTGGGTCGACTCGGGCAGGCAAGCCAGGACGGCGCCCGCCAAGAACAGGGCCGTGCCGATCAAGGCGTAGGACGCTGCCTGGGTGGCTGCCGCCTCGTTCATGTGCTTGAGAGCGCCTGGGAGCCACAAAAGGGTCTGCAGGGCGAGAATGACCAGCGACGTCACCCGAGCCCCGTTGAAGCGAATCGCCAGCAGCGAACTCAGCACGGCCAACGACGTCCATCCTGTTGTCGTCCCGTCGACGGCCCCCTCGGTCATCCCGAACAGGAAAGCCGCCAGCGGCAGCACAACCAGAGCGGCGATCAGGACCGGAGGCCGCCGCGGAGCCGGTTCCATCATGTGCTCAGCGTGGCGGGTCTCGCCCGGGACCGGTCCCCGTCCCGCGACGCCGGCACGCACAGCGGGCCAGGGCGCCATCCCGATCTCGCCGCAGGTCCGTGCGTTGTCACCAACCTGGTTTGGGCCAGGGGCTCGGAGAACAAGGAACCCTCGCCCGGGGGCGCGGCTATGGCGGGTGTGCCCGGCGATGGCCGGGGATGGCAAGTCTGCTGCGGATAGGTGGCAGGCGGGTTGGTTCGCGCGGCCAGGGCGGCGGGTTTGGCTGGTGGGCCGGGTAGCGCGGAGTGGCAGGCGCCCAGGCCGGGGTGGTGGCTTGGCTGGGCGGCCGGCAAGTGGGAAGGCCGAGTCCAGGAGGGCCGGAAGGTGCGACCGCGCTGTTGGGGAGTGGCCGGGGCAGGAGGGGCGGGCTCATGGGCGGCACGGGTGGGCAGTGGCCGGGGGGCCGAGTCGGCCAGCAGGTCGGGGGTGGGCTCAGCTGGCGGGTGGTCAAAGGATGAGCAGTGGCCGAGGCCAGGTGGCCAACAGACCGGGGTGGGCTCGGCTGGTGGGCGGCCAAAGGGGGCAGTGGCCGAGGCCTTGGCCAACAGACCAGGCGGGCCGCGCTGCTGGGCGGCCGAAGGGTGGGGAGAGCCGTGACCAAGAGGTGGATGGCCGCGGTCTCGCTGGGGAAGGGGCTAGCGAGCCAAGAGGGGCGGGGCGGTGGAGCGCCCTGCGGTGCTCTTGCGGGAGGACAACCCTGCCGCTCGGTTGCCGAAGTCGCCCGCTGCTTGGGGTTGGAGCGGAGCTGGTGGCGCGCGTACAGGAGTGCCGGGGCCGCGACTGCGGCTCCCGACACTCCCGCCCCGTCCCTCGGCCCCCGCGCCGGTCTCGCCGGCCCCGGGCCTCCCGGCCCCGGGCCCTCTGGCCTCCCGGACCCCGGGCCTCTGGCCTCCGGGATCTTCGGGGTCTCCGGCCCCTCGGACTCCCGGGGCCTCCGGCCTCCAGGACTCCCGGGGCCTCCGGCCCCTCGGACCCCCAGGGCCTCCGGGACCCTCGGGGTCTCCGGCCCCTCGGACCCACGGCCTCCGGGACCCCCGCGGCCTCCGGCCCCTCGGCCCCCCGCGGCCTCCGGCCCCTCGGCCCCCCGCGGCCTCTGGCCTCGGGACCCCCGGGGCCTCCGGCCCCCCGGCCCCCGCGGCCTCCGGGGTCTCCGGCCCTCGGACCCCCAGGGCCTCCGGGACCCTCGGGGGCCTCAGGCGGTCCACTCCGGGTTGCGGCCCAGGTACCGGAGCAGCGTTGCGACCGCGTCGTCGTCGGCTTTGCCCTCCAACGCCGGGGCGTACGCGAAGCCGCGCAGGGGCTCGGCCAGCTGGCGGGCGACCGGGAGCAGCTGCTCGGCCAGCTTCGGCGTCAGCGGGGACTCCTGGCCCGCCGCCCTGGCGATGTCCCATGCGTGGACCGCCGCGTCCAATGCCGCCGCTCCCACCGCCACCGGGGCCGGGAACGCTCCCTGCGGCAACGGTGTCGGGACCGAAGGGGCGTCCGGGGCCACCGTGGCGAACGCCGCCGCCGAGGCTGACAGGGTTGGCTCCAGGAACTCCGCGGCCGGGGTGGGGAGCTTGCCCGACGGGGCGAACGGGTTGAAGTCCGGGCCGCCCGAACCCGTGATCGCTGCCGCGTAGCCCAGCTGGTCGCCTGCTGCGTGCTGGAGGACCTGGGTCACGTTCCACTCCGCGCACGGCGTCGGGGCCGACCAGTCCGTCACGCCCGCGATCGCCGACCGCAGAGCTTCGTGGGCTGCCTCCAGGATCGGCCAGGACGAGCCGCGGTTCAGGCCGGCGAAGAACTGGCGGATGTCGGCCACCAGGACCTCCGTGGCCTCGTGGGCCGCGTAGTGGCCCGCCGCGTCGCGGGGGCCGCCGCTGCTCGATGTCACGTCGTAGCTGTGCCAGCTGACGATGTTCGCGTGGTCGCGCTCGGCGAATCGCCTGATCGATTGGAAGTCGCCCGCGAACATCGCCAGGCCCGTCGGGACCGTCGTCGGACCCTCCGGGTGTGAAGTCGTGTGCGCGTCCTCGTAGTAGAAGCGGATCGACGAGCCGCCGGTGCGGGTCAGCCAGTACAGCGCCACGTTCGCCAGGACGAACTCCGGGTCCAGGTGCTCGCCGAACAGCTGCGCGTTCCACGCCAGCAGGCCCAGCGGCGAGTCCGCGAGCGCGAACGCCAGCGTGTGCGGCTGCTGGCTGTGCAGCGTGTTGAAGGAAAACATGTTCTCGTAGAACCACTGCAGGTGCGCGAGCGCGGCCTGGTCGGCTTCGCTCAGGTCCGCCATCTCCGCCGGGTCGCCGGAGGGGAACGAGAACAGCTGCGTGACGTGCACTCCGACCACCTTGTCCGGTGCGTTCCGGCCGATCTCCGGCGAAATCATCGATCCCGCGTCGTTGCCCACCGCGCCGTACTTCTCGTAACCCAGGCGGCTCATCAGCTCGGTCCACGCCGCCGCCGTGCGGTGCGTGCCCCAGCCCGCCGACCGGGCCGGGCCCGAGAAGCCGAAGCCCGGCAGGGACGGGATGACCAGGTGGAACGCCGGCTCGTCGGCCGACGACGGCTCGGTCAGCGGGCCGATCACGTCGAGGTACTCCACGATCGAGCCCGGCCAGCCGTGCGTCAGCACCAGCGGTGTCGCGTCCGCCCGCGACGAGCGGACGTGCAGGAAGTGGATGGTCTCGCCGTCGATCTCCGTCACGAACTGCGGGTGGGCGTTGAGCCGCGCCTCGAACGCCCGCCAGTCGAACTTCTCCAGCCAGTACTCGGCCAGCGCGCGGACCCGCTCGTTCGTGACGCCGTACTCCGCGGGCAGGTCGTCCGGCCACAGCGCCCCGCGCAGGCGGTTCTGCAGGTCCTCGAGGGCGGGCTGCGGGATCTCGGCGCGGAACGGGCGGAGGGCGGGGACCGTCATGACTGGCTCCTTCGGAGTGGAACGGAATGCTTCGTTCCGAACTCTAGCAGACCGGAATGATCCGTTCCAGTGGTAATCTCGGCCCATGCGTGAGACAGCCCCGCCCGAGACCGCCCTGCCCGGCCGCCGAGGCCAGGCCGCCCGCAACAACATCGTCATCCTCGACGCCGCCCGCCACGTCTTCCTCGGCGACCCGAAGGCGCCGATCTCCCAGGTCGCCGAGCGCGCCGGCGTCGGCATCAGCGCGCTCTACCGCCGGTACCCGAGCAAGGAAGCCCTGCTTTGCCGCATCTGCCACGACGGGCTCCTCATGTACATCGGCGAGGCCGAAGTCGCCGCCGAGGAACCGGACGGCTGGGCGGCGCTGACCGGCTTCCTCGCCCGGGTCGTCGAACTCGACGTGCACTCGTTGACCGTCCACCTCGCCGGCACGTTCACCCCGACCCCCGAGATGGGCCAGGACGCGCGGCGGGCGGGCGAGCTGACGAAGCACCTGGTCGAGCGGGCGCGCGAAACCGGGCGCCTGCGGCCGGACGCCGTCACCGAAGACATCGGCATGATCCTCGAGTGCTGCGCCGCCATCCGCGTCGACGACGAGGAGCGGACGTCGCAGCTGCGGCACCGGTACCTCGCGCTGCTCATCGAGGGGTTGTCGGCGACCGGCCCGGATCTGCCGGGTCCGCCGCCCCGGCCCGGTGAGATGAACGGCCGCTGGCGTCCCGCCTGACGGAGGTGCCGGGCGCGTCCGGATGGCGGTAACGAATTCCGGGAGCGCGACGACTGATCAGCGTCGGCGTCCGAAAAGACCTATGCAAGATCTGTCAGAGCGGCATTCCCCGGACTGGAACAGCGAGATGACGACTATGCAAAGAACCTGGCGACGGACCACGATCCTGTCCTCGGTGGCCGCACTGGCCACGGCGTTCATCGCAATCGCCCCCGCTGCGCAGGCGGACACGCCCACCAGTTCCGTCGAAGTCAGTCCCACCACGGTGCTGCCGGGACAGACATTCACGATCACGCAAACCATTCACAACCCCACCGATTTCACGGTGACTTTCGCGAAGGGCGCCATTTACGGCACCCCGACCGCGATCGTCGACGTCGCCGACGTCGTGTCCTGCACCAACACGACGGCGGTCGGCTGCTTCCAGTTCGGGAGCAGTTACCGTGCCGCGTTCGGCGACCTCGAGGCGGGCGGCACGAAGACCACGGTGTGGACCTTGCGCGTCAAGGACACCGCGGCACCCGGGCAGTTCACGCTGCAGCACCAGTTCGTCGGCGACAACTTCTCGTTCGATACCCTCGACGGCCCGGTGATCACCGTCGCCGACCCGGCCGCGCAGGCCGACGTCAAGGTCGCGCTGGGCGCCACCGGGCACGGCGGGCTGAACGCGCGCATCGACTACACCGTCACCGTGACGAACACCGGCCCGGCCACGGCGACCGGAACCCGGGTCGTGGCCACGTATCCGGCGGGTCTGTCGTTCGCCAGTGGCTCCGGGTGCGCCGCCGTCAGCGGCACCCGGACCGTGAACTGTGACGTCGCTTCGCTGGCCAGCGGCGCGTCGGCGACACCGAAGTTCTCGGTGAACGGCGGCCTGCTCGCGCTCGGTTCGTACACCACGACCGCGAAGCGGACGGCGAGTTCGCCGTTGGATCCCAACCCCGCCAACGACAGCGCGTCGAAGACGTGCTCGGCGCTCACCGGGCTCATCGTGACCTGCTGAGGGTTCGCGAGAGGTGAACCGGGCTCGTGTCCTCCGCCAGGGACCCGGGCCCGGTTTCGCGTTCCGGCCAGGAACTAGTGTCGCGCGTCCGAAGTTCAGTGACAGCGGCCCGGTCCCCGCTCTTCCCGGACGTCAAACAACTTGCGACGCGCGACACTAGCCGGTGACCGACGCGTACAGCTTCGCGATGTCGTCGTCGAAATAGGCGCTGTAGGAAACGTCCGGGGTGTCGCCGCCGAGCTGGTAACCGCCGATCACGCCGATCACCGCGCCGCCGGTCACCCACGGGCCGCCGCTGGTTCCGTCCGGGAAACCGGGGCACGCCACGCGCAGCTGGTAACTGCCGGAACGCGTGGTGTCCCCGTCGCAGACGACCGGGGAATCGGTCGTGTCGGGGTAGCCCGTGAGGGTGATCCGGTGCTCGAATCCGCGATTCGTGCCGAGCACGTTCGCGCCGGTGAGGCTTTCCAGCGAGGCCGGGTTTCCGGTCTGCCGGACGGTCAGGAACGCGAAATCCAGATCCGGGTCCGCCGAAGACGTCCAGCCGCCGGCGACGGCCGCCGACGTCACCGTCCACATCCCCAGCGGCGCGACGCCGTCGTGGTAGCCCGGGGCGAAGGTCATGCCGTCCCGGACGCAGTGCGCGGCGGTCAGGACGAGGTCGCCGGCGGTGGAGTGCACGACGCTTGCCGTGCAGAAGTGGCGACCGCCCGCGAACAGCGCCCCGACCGGGGAGGCGGCGGGTTTCGCCGGAGCGGGCGAGGCGACCGGGGCGGCGGCGACCGGAGTGGTGACGGGGGCGGTGACCGGAGTGGTGACCGGCGTGGGCGCGCCCGCCGCGTAGGCGTCGTCGGCGGTCGTGCCGGTGCCGAGGACCAGCCCGGTCCCCATGACCAGCAACGCCGCCGCGGCCGTCAGCGCGGTGCGGGGAAACTCGATCGCCACCGCTTCAGATCACCACAGCACCGCCGCATCCGCAGCGTGCGGAGCCGGATGCACAGCGACCTCATAGCGACCGCACAGCGCCGCACAGGGACGGGCCGCCCGAAAGCGCGGTCTTCGGCGCGAGGCGGCGGCGGACCGGCGGACGCGGTTAGCCTCAATGCCGGAAAGTTAAGGCTCAGGGGCGTGTGTCAACTCGGTGATGATCGTGATGGTGATGGTTGCTGGGTAGTTGGTGCGGTCGGTCTGG
>NZ_JBFAZA010000073.1:0-17366 GCF_040681595.1 Amycolatopsis sp. NPDC051716
GTGCGACACCCGACCAAAGACAAACCCGCGGCCCCGGGCCCCCCATAAACCAACCCCCCCCCACCTCCCTTCCGCCGGTCCCTCCGGCCGCAACCCCTCGAAAGCCGTGAAGGCGACCCCGATCGACTCGGGATGGCCTTCACCGCACTACCTCACATCTACATCTTCGTGCACTGCCCGGCGACCGGGCCGCGCACGACGTTCGGCAGGTCGTGGTCGGTCGGCGCCGGGTTGTTCACCGCGCACGCCAGCGGGCCGCCGACCGTGCTCGACGTCAGCACCGGCCCGTGGTTGCCGGTCAACGCCACCGGGCCGCCGATGTCGGTCAGCTCGATCGACACCTGACCGGTCGCACCCGTGATCGCCACCGGACCGCTCACCTTCGTGCGGTTCAGCACCACCTGAGCCGCACCCGTCGCCGCGAGCGGTCCCTTGACCTGACCGCCGCGGACGATCAGCGACGCTCCGGGACCGACCGTGACCGGGCCCGAGATGGTCGCGTCCTGCAGGCACACCGTGCCCGAGGTGATCGACAGCGGACCGGACTGGACACCCGTCACCGTGCGGGTGCAGGAAGCGTCCGGCCTGCCCAGCAGCTCGAACTCGGCCAGCTGCGCCGGGGCACCGGTGCTGGTCGCGGTCACCTCGAGCCGGTAGTACGCGTAGTGCGCCGGGTCGGCCACCTTGAACGCGCGGGTCTGCTGCCGCCAGCTGAACGCCTGGTTCTCCTGCCGGTCGGCCACCGCCCACGTCTTGCCGTCGTAGGAGCCCTTCAGCACCCAGCTCTTCGGGTCGCCCGCACCGGTCTGGGACGTCAGCGTGTAGTTCGTGACAGCCTCGTCGGTCGAGTTGAGCTGGTACTGCACGGCACCGGTGACCGCGGCCTGGGTGCGCGAGGTGTTGTCCACCAGCGCGGCCGCGTCCGAGCCGTCCGAAGTGGACAGCGTGCCCTTGCCGGGACCGGTCTCGTCGTGCAGCGGCGCCGGCGCGCCGTCGCCCTGGGTGATCGACTTCGGCGCGTCGTTCGGGCCGGTGCCCCACGCCGAGGGGTTCGGGCCCATGTCGAAGTCGATCTTCCCGCCGCGGGCGATCAGCTCGTGCGGCAGCGACGTCGAGGAGTACGCCTTGCCGTTGACCTTCACACCCTGGACGTAGACGTTCTTCGCGCTGTTCTTCGGCGCGTTGATCACCAGGTCCTTGCCGCCGGCCAGGTGGATCGTCGCCTTCTTGAACAGCGGCGACCCGATCGCGTAGTCCGGGCTGCCCATCTGCAGCGGGTAGAAGCCCAGCGCGCTGAAGGTCCACCACGCCGACTGCTCGCCGTTGTCCTCGTCACCGCCGTAGCCCTGGCCGATCTCGCTGCCGGTGTAGAGCCGCGAGAGCGCCTCGCGGACCTTCTCCTGCGTCTTGGCCGGCTGGCCCGCGTAGTCGTACATGTAGAGCGAGTGGTGCGAGGCCTGGTTGGAGTGCCCGAGCTGGCCCATCCGGACGTCGCGGGCCTCCCGCATCTCGTGGATCACCCCACCGTAGGAGCCGGGGAAGTTCGCGGTCTCCTGGTCGGCGAAGAAGGCGTCGAGCTTCTTCGCCAGGCCCGCCTTGCCGCCGTAGAGGTTCGCCAGGCCCTGACCGTCCTGCGGCACGGAGAACGCCATGCCCCAGCCGTCGGTCTCGGTGTAGTCGATGCCCCACACCCGCGGGTCGTAGTCCTGCGTCGACCGGCTGAACTTGCCCGCCGCGTCCCGGCCCTGGAAGAACCCGACGCTCGGGTCGAACAGGTTCACGTACTGCTGCGCCCGGCTGGTGAAGTACTCGTAGTTCGACAGGTACTCCTGCTTGCGCGGGTCACTGGCCGGGGCTTCGTCGTAGAGCTTCTTCGACAGGTTCGCGATGCCGAAATCGTTGACGTACCCCTCGATCGACCACGAGAACCCGTGGTCGGCCGTGTTGGGCGAGTAGCCGAGGAAGATGCCCTCGTCGATGCCCTTGCGGCCGACCGCGTTGTTCGGCGGGGTCACCGTCGCGTTCTTCAGCGCCGCGTCGTAGGACGCCTTGACGTCGAAGTTGCGCACGCCCTTGAGGTAGGCGTCGGCGAACGCCACGTCCGAGCTGGTGCCGGTCATCAGGTCCGCGTAGCCCGGCGAGGACCACCGCGAGATCCAGCCGCCGTCGCGGTACTGCTGCACGAACCCGTCGACCATCTTCCCGGCCATCTCCGGGGTGAGCAGCGAATACGCCGGCCACGTCGTGCGGTAGGTGTCCCAGAACCCGTTGTTGACGTAGGTCTGGCCGTCGACGATCTTCGCCCCGGTCTGGGTCGGGGTGTCCGCCCCGGCCTTCGGCGAGACGAAGCTCGCGTACTGGTACTTCGGCTTCTCGTTCGTGCCGGTGTTCTCGAAGGCGGAGTTCGGGTAGAGGAACAGCCGGTACAGGTTCGAGTACAGCGTCGTGAGCTGGTCCTTCGACGCGCCCTCGACCTCGATCACCTTTAGCTGGTCGTCCCAGGCCCGCTGCGCGGCGTCGCGGACGGAGTCGAAGGTCGCGCTCGGCGCGATCTCCTGCGCCAGGTTCTTCTTCGCCTGGTCCACGCTGATCAGCGACGTCGCGATCCGCATCGTCACGGTCTTGTCGGCGCCGGCGGCGAACCGCAGGTAACCGGCCACGTCGTCGTGGCCCTGCCCGGTGAGCTTGGCGCCCGCGGTGACCGGCTTGTCGAAGGTGGCGTAGACGAACATCCGGCCCGCCCCGGCCGACAGGCCGCTCTTGACGTCGGTGTAGCCCGACAGCGTGCCGCCCGCGGTGTCGAGCGTCAGCCCGCCCTGGTTCTTGTAGTTGTCGAAGATCAGGCTGGAGTCGCTGCCCGGGAAGGAGAACCGGAACACCGCCGCGTGGTCGGTCGGGGCGATCTCGGTCTTGATCCCGTTCTCGAACTGCACGCCGTAGTAGTGCGCGCGAGCGGTCTCGTTGTCGTGCTTGAACGCCAGCGCCCGGGCGTCGCGGTTCGCGTCCGGCACCCCGGTGGCCGCGGACGGCATCACCTGGAAGGTCTGCCGGTCGCCCATCCACGGGCTCGGCTCGTGGCTGACGCTGAACGCCTGCAGTTCGGGCAGGTTCTGCTCGTTGTTCTGGCTGTGGTAGTTGTACATCCACCGCACGTCGCCGTTGTCGGCGTTCGCGCCGGTCACCGGGGTCCAGAAGTTGAACCCGTGCGGCACGGCCGTGGCCGGGAAGTTGTTACCGCGGGAGAAGGTGCCGTTGGCCATCGTGCCGCGCGTGGTGAGGACGTTGTCGCTCGGGCGGGTGCTGGCCGGCGGGGTCGGCGTCGCCGAGATCTTCACGTCGTCGAGCCAGCCCTGCAGCGAGCCGGGGCCGTCGGGGTTGTCGAAGCCGACCAGGATCCGGTCGACGGTCTTGCCCTTGGCCACCGTGCCGATCGTCGAGCGCACCAGGTTCCACTGGTTGGTGTAGAGGACCTTGCTCTTGCCCTGGCCCTCCGGGGTGAGCGGGAACCCGTACTGGTCGGTCGCGCCCAGGTCGCGCAGCCGGGTGCCGTCGGTGAAGACCAGGTCGATCGCCACGTTCGTGCTCTGGTACTTCAGGTCACCGGTGATGAACTGCGGCTGCACCTTGTAGGTCAGCTCGGTCGAGGCCACGACGGGGATGTCGACGTCGAAGACCTTGTTGTAGGAATAGCCGTGGGGCTGGGTCTGGCTGCCGGAGTAGCGGAACGCCTTGAGCCCGGTGAAGCCGACGCGGTTCTTGTTCGTGTACCCGCTGGTCGGCCCGGAGTCGGTGAAGCTGCGCATGTTCGGCAGCGGCGGCGGCGCCGGCTCGTCGTTGGCCAGCAGCAGCTCCGACAGCTGCAGGATCGGGCCGCCGTTGTTGCGGGTGACGTCCAGCCGGAAGTACTTGTACGCCGGGGTCGGCGCGGCCAGCTTGTAGTCCTTCTGCTGGAACCGCGCGGTGAACGCCTGATCGGCTTGCTTGTCCAGGTCGGTCCAGGTCGAAGCGTCGTTCGACCCCTGCAGCGTCCAGTCCTTCGGGTCGCGGTTGTCGAAGTCGTTGGCCGAGGAGATCGCGTAGTGCGTGATCGACGTCGGCTCCGTCAGCGTGATCTGCGCCCACGCCGTCGGGTCCCACGACAGCCACTTGGTGTCGGTCGTCCCGTCGACGAGGTTCGACACCACTTCGCCGCCACCGCTGTTTTCGCTGCTGGCGCTGGTTTCGGTCACCTTGCCGCGGATGTCACCGGGGATCGCGGTACCGTTCGCGCCGTTGATCCCGGACGCACGCGGCTTGCCCGCCGCGTCGGTGTCGACCGTGTCGGTCCACGTCGGCTGGACGTCACCGGCCTCGAACGAGGACGAGAAGTCGGCGGGCAGGGCGTCTTCGGCGGCGGACGAAGCCGCGGGGAGGGCGACCAGGCCGGCGGCGACCACGGCGGCGGTCACCAGGAAAGCGACCGGGGGTCTGGCGCTTCGGGGCATCGTTGCTCCAAGCTCGGAGGGCGGATTTCAGCAGCGCCGCGCAGGCGGGGACCGGCGGCGCCAAGGAAGGGAAACGCGCGGGTGACATCGATGTCAAGACCGGTCGCCAAACCTGGCCGGAATCAGACAACGCGGAAAAACGGGGGACGGATGAGACCGCTGAAGATCTTCACCGCCATCACCGCGCTGACCCTCGCCACCGCCGCGTTCGCCCCCGCTCCCGCGGCCACGTTCGTCCCCGCCATCGCCGTCGCAGCCCCGGAATCGATCCTCCGGCCGGTGACCGCCTGCACCGACCTCGCCCGCGGGTTCGCCCTCCCGGGAGCCGCCACGCACGTCACGGTGGCCACCGTCGTCGCGGCCACCGGCACCGACCCCGAATACTGCGGCGTGCAGGGCTACGTCGAACCCGCCGTCCGGTTCGAGCTGCGCCTGCCCACCAAGACCTACGCCGGGCGCTACCTGCAGTACGGCTGCGGCGGCTTCTGCGGCCTGGTCAACCCGCCCGCCTTCGCCGACTGCGGCCTGCACCACGGCGGCGACGTCGCCGTGGCCGCCACCGACGACGGGCACATCGGCAAGACCCCCGCCGTCGTCGACGACGGCAGCTGGGGCGCCCACGACCAGGCGGCCCGCAACGACCTCGAATTCCGCGCACCCCACGTCATCTCGCGCGCCTCGAAGGCGATCATCCAGGCCTTCTACGGCGCCCCGCCGCGCAAGTCCTACTTCAGCGGCTGCTCCGACGGCGGCCGCGAAGGCCTCCAGCTCGCCCAGCGCTACCCCGCGGACTTCGACGGCATCGACGCCGGCGCACCCGCGAACTCCTGGAGCCCGCTGCTCGGGGTCTACCAGACCTGGCTCGCGCGGGCGAACACCGCCACCGACGGCAGCCCCATCCTCACCGCCGGCAAGCTGCCCGCCCTGCACGACGCCGTCCTCGCCGCCTGCGACCGCCTCGACGGGCTCGCCGACGGCCAGCTCGACGACCCCCGCGCCTGCCACTTCGACCCGGCGACGCTGACCTGCCCCGACGGCGACAGCCCGGCCTGCCTCACCCCGGACCAGGTCGCCGCGACCCGCCGGCTCTACTCGCCGCCCACCGACGCCTACGGCACGCTGCTCTACCCCGGCGGCCAGCTGCCCGGGTCCGAGCTGTCCTGGGCCGGGTGGATCATCGCCACCCCCGAGACCGGCGGCTTCGCCTTCGCCCGCAACCTCGCCGACAACTACCTGCGCTACCTCGGCTACCCGATCGGCGCGCCGGCCGCCACCGTCGACACCTTCGCCTTCACCCAGGCGGAATTCGACCGGCTCACCCGGGTCGGTGTCCGCTACAACGCGATGAGCCCCGACCTGTCGGCGTTCCACCGGCGCGGCGGCAAGCTGCTGCTCTGGCACGGCTGGGCCGACGAAGCCATCCCGCCGGCCGGCACCCTCGACTACTACCAGCGGCTCACCCACGGCCGTCCGCAGGACTGGGCCCGGCTGTTCATGGTCCCGTCGCTCTACCACTGCGGCGGCGGCACCACGCTCACCGAGTTCGACCCGCTGCGCGAACTGGTCGCCTGGGTCGAACGCGGCACCACACCCACCCGGGTCACCGCGACCGGCCGCGACGCCGCGGGCGCCGTCACCCGCACCCGGCCGGTGTTCGCCTACCCGCAGCGAGCGGTCTACGACGGCACCGGCAGCATCGACGACGCCGCCAGCTTCCGCCCCGCACCGCCGTCCTCGCCGGTCCGGGACATCGTCCACTGGGCGGGGGAGAAGCTGTACGACCTCCCGGGGCCGGTCGCGCCGTAAAACGCCTCCCGCGGGTCCCGGCGTCGCCGCTAGGGTCACGATCATGACGACGCCGGAACCCGCCGACCGCGTACTCGCCCGCGCCTCCCTCGCCGACGGCAGCCCCACCCGGTGGTTCGACCAGCTCTACACCGCCGCCGCGCGCGGCGAGGCCGAAGTCCCGTGGACCCGCGGCGAACCGAACGCGGACCTGGCCGCCTGGGTCCGCCCGGGCGAGGGCCGCCGCGCCCTGGTGGTCGGCAGCGCCCTCGGCGACGACGCCGAACTGCTGTCCGCGGCCGGCTGGGCCGTCACGGCCTTCGACGTCGCCCCGGCCGCGGTCGAAGCGGCCCGCGCGCGGTTCCCGCGGTCCGAAGTGGACTACGTCGTGGCGGACCTGCTGAACCCACCGGGGAACTGGCGCCACGCGTTCGACCTGGTCGTGGAGATCATCAACATCCAGGCCATGCCGCGCGAATTCCGCCCCGCCGCGGTCGCCTCCCTCGCCGGCTTCCTCGCGCCGGGCGGCACGGCGCTGGTCAGCGAGGTCGCGGAGGAGAGCACCGACGTCGCGACGTGGGAAGGCCCGCCGTGGCCGTTCAGCCGCGCCGAGATCGAATCCGTCGCCCAGGACGGCGTCCGGCTGGTCAGCCTGGAAACCATCCGCGACGGCGCCCGCTACTGGGCCACCTTCACCCGCTAGCCCGGTGCCGGCCGGGCGTCGTCCCCACGACGGCCGTGAACGCCGCGATGAAGTGACTCGGGTTCGCCCAGCCGCACGCCCGGGCCGTGTACGCGGTGTCGTGACCGTCGGCGAGCAGGATCAGCGCGTGGCCGACGCGCACCTGGGTGCGCCACTCGTGGAACGTCATGCCCAGCTCGTCGCGGAACAACCGGCTCAGCGTGCGCGCACTGGCGCCGATCCGCGACCCGAGTTCCGCCAGCGGCGTGTTGTCCCCGGGTTCCTCGTACAGCCTCCGCGCGATCGCCCGCAACCGGTCGTCGCGCGGCTCGGGCAGGTGCAGCGGCTGCTCGGGCGCTTCGCGCAGGTCGTCGACCAGGACCCGGCGCAGGCGGGCACCGGCGGCCCGGTCGTACTCGCGCGGGCCGGTGAGGGCGAGCAGCACCTCGCGGGCCAGACCCGACGCGGTGAACACCGCGGGCCGATCGGGCACGAGCCGGGCCAGCGACGCGGGCAGGAACACGATCCGCATGTCGGTGTGGCCGTGCGCGCGGTGCCGGTGGGTGAAGCCGGCCGGCGTCCAGGCCACCCGGTTCGCCGGGACGATCGACGTGCCCCGCTCGGTGTGCACCGACAGGACACCCCGGGCCGCGTAGACCAGGTGCCCGCGCTCGTGGGCGTCCGCCGCGCTGGTTCCGCCCGGCGGCCACAGGTGCACCCCGCCGGACGGCCAGATCCGCGAGACCGGCGAGGCTTGGCGGCCAATGGGCATGACTTGGCATTCTACCGGTGGTCGGCCACGCCCGCGCCGACGACAGTGGGACGCATGAAGACGATGCGAGCGGCGGTTTGCGTCCGCGCCGGCGGCCCCGACGTGCTGGAGATCCACGAGGTGCCGGTCCCGGCGGTCCGGGACGGCTGGAGCCTGGTGCGGGTCCGGGGGACGGGCTTGAACCGATCGGAGCTGAGGACCCGCCAAGGACACTCCCCGGACGTGCTCTTCCCGCGCGTGCTCGGGATCGAATGCGTGGGGACCGTCGCCACCTCGACCGACCCGCGGCTCCCGGACGGCACCACGGTCGCGGCGGTGATGGGGGAGATGGGCCGTGCCTTCGACGGCGGCTACGCCGAATACGCCCTGCTGCCGAACCCGCTGCTGATGCCGGTCACCACCACCCTGGCCTGGGACGTGCTGGCCGCGCTGCCCGAGACCTACCTGACCGCGCAGGGCGCACTCGACGCGCTCGGCATCGGCCCGGGCAGCCGCGGCCGGCTGCTGATCCGCGGCGGCACGTCGTCGGTCGGGCTGGCCGCCGCCTCGATCGCGGCCGGCCACGGCCTGGAGGTCGCCGCCACCACCCGCCGGCCGGACAAGGCGGCCGCCCTGAGCGCCGGCCACGTGCTCATCGACGACGGCGGCCCGCTGGCGGGCCTGCCGGAACTGTGGCCCGAGGGCCCGGACTGGGTCCTCGACCTCGTCGGCGCCCGCACGGCCGTGGACTCCCTGCGCCTGGTCCGCCGGGGTGGCACGGTGTGCGTGGCCGGGTCCCTCAGCGGCTGGATCGTCCCGGACTTCGAGCCGATCGCGAAGATCCCGTCCGGCACCAAGCTCACCGCCTTCCACAGCGACGACCGCAAGGGCAGCACGGCCCTGCTGCAGCGGATCGTCGCCGAAGTCGAGGCCGGCACCTACCATCCGCACGTCGACCGGATCTTCCCCCTGGGCGAGATCGCCGCCGCCCACCGGTACATGGAGGACGACCGCGCCGCCGGGAAACTCGTGGTGGTGCCCTGATCCGGTGGCCTAGGCTCGGCGATCATGCCCACCCAGTCACTGCAGATCCCCACCGCGGACGGCCAGGCCGACGCCTTCGCCGCGTTCCCCGGCGAAGGCGACCGCCACCCCGGAGTGCTGATGTACCCGGACGGCTTCGGCATCCGGCCCGTCCTGCGGGAAATGGCTCGAGAACTGGCCGGTCACGGGTACTCCGTGCTCGTCCCCAACATCTTCTACCGCCACGGCCCGGCGCCGGTGCTCGAACTCCCCGGCCACATCGGGGAAGAAGCCCGGCCCGCGATCTTCGCCGAGCTCATGCCCATGATCGAGGCGCACACCACCGACCGGATCCTGCGGGACGCCGGCGCCTACCTCGACTTCCTCACCACCCGCCCCGAGGTCGCCCCCGGGCCGGTCGCGGTGACCGGGTACTGCATCGGCGGCCTCCTGGCGACGCACACCGCCGCGGCCCACCCCGGCCGGGTGGCCGCCCTCGCCGGCTTCCACGCTCCCGTGGGCGCCGCCGGACCCGGCAGCCTGCGGCGGATCACCGCCCGGACCCACTTCGGCCACGCCGAATCCGACCTGACACCCGAGGCGCTCGGCGAGCTCAACAAGACCCTCGACGCCGCCGGGCTCGAATACACCTCCGAGATCTACCCCGGCACCGTCCACGGCTTCACCATGGCCGACACCGACGCCTTCGAACCCGCCGGCCTGCGACGCCACTGGGACAGCCTGCTGGCGCTGCTCGACCGGGCCCTCTAGCAGTTCTCCAGGAACCGGGTCAGGACGCGGGTGCCGAAGTGCAGGCCCGCCACCGGCACCCGCTCGTCCACCCCGTGCGCCATCGCCCGGTACGGGAAGCCCTTCGGCAGCCACAACGGCGCGAAGCCGTAGCAGTCGATCCCCAGCTGCGCGAACGCCTTCGCGTCCGTCCCGCCGCCCAGGCAGTACGGCACCACCACGGCTTCGGGATCCTCCGCCCGCAGAGCCTGCGCCATCGCGGCGAACCAGGGGGAGTCCACCGGTGCCTGCACCGGCGGCTGGTGCGCGACGAACTCCCGCGTCACGCCCTCGCCGAGCAGCTCGTCCAGCGCGGCGAACAACGACTCTTCGGTCCCCGGCAGCACCCGCACGTCGACCTGCGCGGTCGCCGTCGACGGGATCACGTTCACCTTGTACCCCGCGTCCAGCATCGTCGGGGTCGTGCTGTTGCGGATCGTGGGCAGCACCAGCCCACCGGCCGGGCCGAGCGCCGCCACCGCCGCGTCCACCCCGTCCGACGAGGACAGCTCGACCGGGACACCCAGCGCCGCGCCGGTCCGCTCCAGGAACGCCCGCACCGCCGGGGTCAGCGACACCGGCCAGCGGTGCGCGGCGATCCGGTGCAGCGCACCCACCAGCCGGGTGACGGCGTTCTCGTCGTTCGGCCGCGACCCGTGCCCGGCCCGGCCCCGCGCGGTCAGCCGCAGGTGCGCGGTCCCGCGCTCGGCCGTCCCGACCGGGTACAGGTGCACGTCACGGCCGTCGGCGGCGGGCACGTGGTAGGTGTAGCCGCCCGACTCGCTGATCGCCGCGACACAGCCCTCGAACAGCTCCGGGTGCCGCGCGACCAGCCAGTGCGCGCCCCAGTCACCGCGGTCCTCCTCGTCGGCGACGAACGCCAGCACCAGCTCGCGCCGCGGCCGTGCCCCGCCGGCCAGCGCCGCGAGCACCATCGCCACGAAGTCCTTCATGTCGGTCGCGCCCCGGCCCCACAGGTACCCGTCGCGCACCTCGCCGGCGAACGGCGGCACCGACCAGTCCGCCGCGTCCGCCGGAACGACGTCCAGGTGGCCCTGCACCAGCAGCGCGGGCAGCGACGGATCGGTGCCCGGCACCCGCGCGATCACGCTGGCCCGCCCCGGCGCGGCCTCGAGGATCCGCGACGGGATGCCCAGGCCGTCCAGGAACGCGGCCACGTACTCCGCCGCCGGCCGCTCCGGCTCAGCGTCGTTGTTCCCGCGGTTGGTCGTGTCGAACCGGATCAGGTCCGCGCACAGCTGGACAGCGTCGGCCGAGTCAGCCATAGATACCCTGCACCGCCCCCGCCGCGATCGCCGTGACGACCTTGAAACACTTCATCGCCTCGGTCATGGTCGGCGCGTCGAACCCGACCCGCCGCGTCCCGATCTGCTCCACCGTGGGGATCACCGCCGTCGACTGCGCCAGGTGGCTCGCGTCGAACTCCACCTCGATGCGGTGCGCGCCCACCCGGCGGTCTTCCCGGCCGGCGCGGGCCATGGCGTCGGCCGCGGCGCCGGTGAGCAGCTCCGCCGTGCGCGCGGGCGGCAGGCAGATCGCCGCGTACCGGCTCACGCATTCCTTCACCTGGACCAGCTCCGCCTCCGGAGCGTAATCACGGGCGTCGTCACACGTTTTGTCGTCACCCGAAACGAGCAGGACAGGGACGCCGTACTCCGCGGCCATCCCCGCGTTCAGCCGGCCCTCGCTCGCCGGGACGTCGTCGAGCCACACCCCGGTGATCTGGTTCTCCAGGTAGGTGTGGGAGAGCACCCCGTCGAAGCCCGCGCCGGCGTGGTAGCCGAGGAACACCACACCGTCCACACCGGAATCGATGCCCTGCATCATCGACAGCGGCTTGTGCCGCCCGGTGAGCATCCGCGCCCGCGGGTCGAGCTCCTCCAGCAGCAGGTTCCGTTGCGACGAATGGGCTTCGTTGACCAGCACATCGCTCGCCCCGGCTTCGAACAGCCCGGCCAGCACCGCGTTGACGTCGCCGGTGAACAACCGCCGGAAGCGGTCCCACTGCGGCGAACCGGGCACGACGTCGTCGGTCCAGGTGACGCCGGTGGCGCCCTCCATGTCCGCCGAGATCAGGATGCGCATGCCGGGCACTCTAGCCAGCGCGCCCGACCACCGGACGCGAAACGCCGCCTGAGCCGAATGTCACTCAGCGTGACGATCAGCGGGTCGATAACGATCGGGCACCTGCCGAGGCGGCAACATATTGCGCGGTTGTCCCGGTATGTGGTTACTTCTCGTCCTTGGGGAGGCTCACCAGCGAATGATGGGGTGGTTTTCGGTGCAGTTCCAACGCAGGTGCGGGCGGTTCGCCCGCGTGGGCGCGGTCGTCGCGGCCGCGACACTGGCGGCGATCCCGCTCGCCGTTCCCGCGCAGGCCCAGCAGGGCAAGGTGCTGCGGGTCGCGCTCACCACCGGCATCGACCACCTGAACCCCTTCACCGCCGCGCTGTCGGCGTCCACGCAGATCGGCCGGTTCACCTTCGAGTTCCTGACCATCCCGAACGCGGAAAAGGCCGAAGCCTCGCCCGCGCTCGCCGAGTCGTGGACCCCGTCGCCGGACAAGCTCACCTGGACGTTCAAGATCCGCGGCGGCGTCAAGTGGAGCGACGGGCAGCCGGTGACCGCCAAGGACGCGGCCTTCACCTTCAACCGCATGCTCGACGACGAGAACGCCCGCACCGCCAACGGCAACTACGTGGCCAACTTCGAGACGGTCACCGCCCCCGACGACACCACCCTCGTCATCAAGACCAAGACCGTGCAGGTCAACATGAACCTGCTCGACGTGCCGATCGTGCCCCAGCACATCTGGGAGCCGATCAAGGACCTCAAGGACGCCTCGACCGACACCCTCGCCGTCGCCGGCGTCTCCGACGGCCCGTACCAGCTCACCGAGTACAAGCCGAACGAGTACGTCAAGTTCAAGGCCAACAAGGACTACTGGCGCGGCGCGCCCAAGGTCGACGAACTGCAGCTGCTGCAGTTCAAGGACAGCGAGGCCGCGGTCAACGCGCTCAAGCAGGGCGAAGTCGACGTCATCAACCGGCTCAACCCCAACCAGTTCGACGCGCTGAAGGGCCAGCAGGGCATCACCACCAACGCCGCCCCCGGCCGCCGCTACGACGAGCTGTCGATCAACTTCGGCGTCACCGACAACGCCAACAACCCCATCGGGGACGGCAACCCGGTCCTCAAGGACATCAACCTCCGCAAGGCCATCACGCAGGCCGTGGACACCCAGGCCCTCGTCGACAAGGTCCTCAAGGGCCTCGGCCAGGTCGGCGGAGGCGTCGTGCCCCCCGTCTACGCCGCCTACCACTGGGACCCCAGCGCCGCCGAGAAGGTCAAGTTCGACCTCGCCGCCGCCAACGCGACCCTCGACCAGGCCGGCTACCCGAAGGGCCCCGACGGCGTCCGCACCGCCCCCGGCGGCGCCAAGCTGGAACTGCGCCTCACCGGCCACGCCAACCGCAGCTACGACCAGGGCGTCGCCCAGTACGTCACCGGCTGGCTCAAGGACATCGGCATCACCGTCAAGCAGGACCTCGTCTCCGACGACGAACTGTCCGACCGCACCCAGGCCGGCAAGTACGACCTCGCCATCGGCGGCTACGGCACCAACCCCGACCCGGACTACGCGCTGTCGCTGCACACCTGCGGCGCACGGCCCAGCCCGGACGGCAAGGGCGGCAGCACCGACACGTTCTTCTGCGACGCCGCCTACGACGACCTGTACAAGAAGCAGCTCACCGAGACCGACGACGCCAAGCGCGCCGGGTACGTCAAGCAGGCCCAGGCCCGGCTCTACAGCCAGTTCCCGACCATCGTGCTCGACTACCAGAACGCCCTCGAGGCCTACCGCTCCGACAAGTTCTCCGGCTTCACCACCCAGCCGCAGCCCAAGGGCGCCATCCTCGAACAGACCGGCTACTGGGGCGTCTACGGCGCCACCCCGGCCGGCACCACGAACGCCGCCGACTCCGGCAGCGGCAACACCGTGCTGTGGATCGTCCTCGGCGCGGTCGTCGTGGTGGTCCTCGTCGGCGGCGGCATCATGCTCGGCCGCCGCGGCAAGACCGCAGAGGACCGCGAGTAAGACATGACCACCCCCGACCAGGCCGCGGTGCTCGTCGACCCCGACGAGCACCGCGGCGGGACCGGCACGGCCCGGTTCGTGCTCAAGAAGCTCCTCGAAGCGCTGATCAGCATCGTGCTGGTGATCGTGCTGTTCTTCTTCCTCTTCCGGATGCTGCCGGGCGACGCGGTCGCCGCCATGACCCGCGACCACCCGACCAGCCCCCAGATGATCGCCGAACTGCGCGAAAAAATGGGCGTCGACAAGCCCGTGCTCGTCCAGTTCGGCAACTACTTCCGGGACCTGCTGCACGGCAACCTCGGCGAATCCCGGCTGCTCAACAACGGCCGCCCGGTCGCCGACATGATCGGCGAACGGCTCTGGCCGACCATCCTGCTCGTCGGCAGCGCCACCCTGCTCGCCATCCTGCTCGGGCTGTGGCTCGGCATCCGCGCCGGCTGGCGCCGCGACAGCCTCTTCGACCGGACCCAGACCGGGCTCGCGCTGACCCTCTGGTCGGTCCCGCAGTTCTGGCTCGGCCTGATGCTGCTCGTGGTGACCAACGGCCTGTTCCCCAGCCGCGGCATGCACTCCCCGGACGCCGCCCCGGACTTCCTCTCCCAGACCCTCGACGTCCTGCACCACCTGGTGCTGCCGTGCGTGACGCTGGTGGCGGTGTTCTACGCCCAGTACATGCTGATCATGCGCTCGTCGCTGCTGGGAGAGATGAACGCCGACTACCTCACCACCGCCCGCGCCAAGGGCCTGCGCGACGACCTCGTCCGCCGCCGCCACGCCGTCCCCAACGCCCTGCTGCCCACCACCACGCTGGTGTTCATGCAGTTCGGTTCGGTGCTGGCCGGCGCGGTCACCGTCGAAGCCGTGTTCAGCTGGCCCGGCCTGGGTCAGCTGATCTACGACGCCCTGCACGGGCCCGACCTGCCGGTGCTGCAGGGCGTGTTCACCGTGCTGACCGGCGCGGTGGTGCTGATGAACCTGCTCGCGGAACTGCTCTACCGCGTGCTCGACCCCAGGGTGCGTGCCTCATGACCACCGCCGAGACGCCCCGGCAGATCACCTGGGCCCGTCGCCGCGCGTCGCTGGCCAGGTCCTGGCGCGAGTTCGCCGGCCAGCGCGGAGCGCTCGCCGGGCTCGTCCTGCTCGGGGTCACCGTGCTCGTCGCCCTGCTCCTGCCGCTGATCAGCGACGAGAGCGGCCTCGAGGTCACCAAGGCCACCGGGCAGCCGCTGTCCCCGCCGAGCGGCGAATTCTGGCTCGGCACCGAAAACTTCGGCCGCTCGGTGCTGCTGATGACCGTCTGGGGCACCCGGATCTCCCTGCTCGTCGGCTTCTCCGCCGCGCTGCTGTCGGTGGTCATCGGCACCCTGATCGGCATCGCCGCCGCCCACTTCGGCGGCTGGGTGTCGGCAACCCTGCTGCGGTTCACCGACTTCTTCCTGGTCCTGCCCTCGCTGATCCTCGCCATCGCGCTCTCGGCGGTGCTGCCCAAGGGCGTCGGCACGATCATTCTCGCCATCGGCCTCACCGCCTGGCCCGGTACCGCCCGGCTCGTCCGCTCCCAGACCCTCACCATCGAGAGCCGGTCCTACATCGAGCGGGCCCACGCCCTCGGCGGCGGCCACCTGCACATCATCGGCCGGCACGTCCTGCCCGGCGTGATGCCGCTGGTGCTGGCCAACACCACCCTCGTCGTCGGCAACGCCGTCATCGCCGACGCGACCCTGTCCTTCCTCGGCGTCGGCGACCCCAACTCCATCACCTGGGGCCTGGTGCTGGAAACCGCGCTCAACAACGGCGCCATCAGCCGCGGTGCCTGGTGGAACGTGCTCCCGCCGGGCATCGCCATCGTCCTTGTCGTCCTCTGCTTCACCCTGGTCGGCCGGGGCCTGGAGACCGTGTTCAACCCGAGGTTGAAGAAGTGACCACCCCGCTACTGCAGCTCACCGACCTCAACGTCACCTACGCGGTGGGGGACACCGACGTCCCCGCCGTCCGCGGGGTCGGCCTCACCCTCGACCCCGGCGGCACCCTCGGCGTCGCCGGCGAGTCCGGCTCGGGCAAGTCCACCGTCGCGATGAGCGTGCTGCGGCTCCTGCCGCGCACGGCCAAGATCACCGGCGAGATCCTCCTCGACGGCGAAGACGTCACCACCATGAAGTGGGGACGGCTGCGCGCGGTCCGCTGGGCCGAGGCGTCAGTGGTGTTCCAGGGCGCCATGCACGCGCTCAACCCCGTCCGCAAGATCGGCGAGCAGATCGCCGAACCGCTCCGGCTGCACGCACCGGCCGGGAAGGCCCTCACCGAGGCCGAGGTCGACAACCGCGTCGCCGAGCTGCTCACCCAGGTCGACCTGCCCCCGAGCCGGGCCGGCGCCTACCCCCACGAACTGTCCGGCGGGCAGAAGCAGCGCGTCATGATCGCCATGGCCCTGGCCTGCTCGCCCCGGCTGATCATCGCCGACGAGCCGACCACCGCCCTCGACGTCATCGTCCAGGCCCAGGTCCTCGCCCTGCTCACCAAGCTGGTCGCCGAACAGCGCATCGGCCTGATCATGATCAGCCACGACCTGTCCGTGCTCGCCGCCACCTGCGAACGCATCGCCGTCATGTACGACGGGCAGATCGTCGAAGAAGGCCCCAGCGCCCAGGTGATGGGCTCGCCCCGCCACGACCACACGCGAGCGCTCGCCGCGGCGTTCCCGACGGTCGGCGACCCGGTGTCCCGCTTCGCCCCGGCCACCAGCACCCCCCTCCCACCCGAACCCGCGGACCGCGCCCCTACCGGCGACCCGCTGCTGGCCGCCGAGAACCTGCGCGTGTCCTTCCGCGACCGCGCCGGCAAGCGCATCGACGCCGTCGCCGGGGTCGACCTCACGGTGTCCCGCGACGAGATCGTCGCGCTGGTCGGCCAGTCCGGCTCCGGCAAGACCACCCTCGCCCGCACCCTGCTGGGGCTGCAGAAGCCCGACTCCGGCGTCGTCCGCTACGCCGGGAAACCCGTGCCCACCGGCGGGGCCGGGCTCAAGGCATACCGCCGTCAGGTCCAGCTCGTCCTGCAGGACCCGACGAGTGCGCTCAACCCGGCCCACACCGTGTACGAGGCCGTCGCCGAGGGCCCGCGGATCCACCGGCTCGCCGACGAGCGGGCCGTCGTCCACCGGGCCCTGGAAGCCGCCGAGCTGCGGCCCGCCGGCAAGTACGCCGACCGGCTCCCGCACCAGCTCTCCGGCGGCCAGCGCCAGCGCGTCGTCATCGCCGGGGCGCTGGCGCTCGAACCGTCGGTGGTGGTGGCCGACGAACCGGTCGCCTCCCTCGACGCCTCCGTCCGCGGCGAAATCCTGGCCCTGCTGCTGCGGCTGCGCCGCGAACTCGGCCTCGCCGCCCTGGTGATCACCCACGACCTGGGCCTGGCCTGGAACATCGCCGACCGCGTCGCGGTGATGTACCGCGGCGAGCTCGTCGAAACCGGGACCGTCGAACAGGTCCTGCTCGACCCGCGGCACGAGTACACGAAGTCCCTCCTGGCCGCCCTCCCCGGCGGCACCCTCCAGCACCGCACCGTCGAAACCTGACCCGCGGCACCGTGTCCGGCCACCACAGAGGTCGCGAATGACTCATTCGGGACCTCCCACGTCCCGAATGAGTCCGAGCTGGAGCTGATGGCCGACGCTTTGCTCAACCGCGAATTCGGCAAGGTGGGCAGCGAGAAGGCGCCGTTCCTCTGGGCCGCGCT
>NZ_JBFAZA010000074.1:0-16566 GCF_040681595.1 Amycolatopsis sp. NPDC051716
CTGCTCCGGATACTTCGACCTGCGAGACACCAGGACATCCTCCCTCCAGACCACTGTCTGGAATCAAGGTGTCCGGCTCCACGGGGCAACTCCACTCGCGTGATTGGCAGGTCGACACGCGTGATTGGAGGGTCGACACGGCCGGGCCTTCAAGTCTCGCCGTGTCGACCTCCGGATCACGCGTGTCGACCTCTGGATCACGGGTGTCGGCGTTTCCATCACGGGTGATGTCCGCTCGGTGATGGGGGTTGCCTCTAGCGAGCTATCTTGCGCAAAGCCGTGCTGGTTCCGGTCAAGCGGCCGATAAGGTCTCCGGATGGACGACGACGGTGTCAGAGTGGAGCTCCGGCCGGTGGCCGAAAGCGATCTCGGCCTCCTCGAACGGCTGACCAACGATCCCGTCGCCGCCGGCGAGCACCAGTGGTTCGGCTGGCACGATCCGGGCTACCTGCACCGCCGGTGGCTGGAAACCGGGATGCTCACCGCCGAGACCGGGATGCTCGTGCCGACGCTCGGCGGCCGCGTCCTCGGGGTCGTCTCCTGGCACCGCACCCGGACCGGGCCGACGTCCTACTGCTGGAACATGGGCCTCGTGCTCGTCCCGGAAGCGCGCGGCCACGGCTACGGCACCGAAGCCCAGCGCCTGCTCGTCGACTACCTCTTCGCCCACACCCAGCTCAACCGGGTCGAAGCGACGACCGAGGCCGGTAACCGCGCCGAGCAACGCTCGCTCGAGAAAGCCGGCTTCACCCGCGAAGGTGTGCTTCGCGGCTACGGCTTCCGGGACGGCGAGTGGCGCGACCACGTCGTCTACTCGGTCGTGCGCTCCGACCTGAAGAACGACTAGGCGATCACGCCCGCCGAACGCAGGGCGCCGAGGTCCGTGACGCCCAGTTCGGCGAGCACCGCTTCGGTGTCGGACCCCTTGGTACGCGGTGCTTCCGGCGTCGAGGGCGGGGTGCGGTCGAACCGCGGTGCCGGGGCCGGCTGGACCAGGCCGCCGATCTCGACGAACGTCCCGCGCGCCGCGTTGTGCGGGTGCGACGCGGCTTCGGCCGGCGCGAGGACCGGCGTCAGGCACGCGTCGGTGCCTTCGGCGCGCGCGACGAGGTCGTCCCGCGTGTACTTGCCGATCGCCGCCGCGAGGATCTCCCGGAGGCGGGGCCACTGCGTCTTGTCCACGTGCACGGGCAGCGAATCCGGGTCCAGTTCGAGGACCTTCACCAGGTCGCCCCAGAACCGCATCTCGATCGCGCCGACGGCGACGTACTTGCCGTCCGCCGTTTCGTAGGTGTCGTAGAACGGGGCCCCGCCGTCGAGCATGTTGTCGCCGCGGTCGCCGCCCCAGAGCCCGGCGGCGGCCATGCCGTGCAGGCTCGTGGTGAGCAGCGCGGCGCCGTCGACCATCGACGCGTCGACGACCTGGCCGCGCCCGGACGTGTTCCGTTCGTACAACGCGGCCAGGACGCCCATCGCCAGCATCAGCCCGCCACCGCCGAAGTCGCCGACGAGGTTCAGCGGCGGCACCGGCCGCTCGCCCGCGCGCCCGATCGGTTCGAGGGCGCCGGCGATGCCGATGTAGTTGATGTCGTGCCCGGCCGCCTTGGCCAGCGGCCCGTCCTGGCCCCAGCCGGTCATCCGGCCGTAGACCAGCCGCGGGTTGCGGGCGTGCACGACGTCCGGGCCGAGCCCGATCCGCTCGGCGACACCGGGCCGGAACCCCTCGATGAGGACGTCGGCGGTGTCGCACAGCTTCAGCACCAGCTCGACGCCCTCGGGCGTCTTGGTGTTGATGCCGACGGACCGGCGGCCGCGGGCGAGCGGGTCGGCCGGGATGCCGAGCACGTCCTGCCCCGGCTGCGCGCGGTCGACGCGGACGACGTCGGCGCCGAGGTCGGCGAGGATCATCGTGGCGAACGGCCCGGGCGCGAGACCGGCGAGCTCCACCACCTTCAGGCCGCCGAGCGGACCTGCCTTCATAGTCGGTCCCTTCAGAGCGAGCGGGAGATGATTTCCTTCATGATTTCGCTGGTGCCGCCGAAGATCCGGGAAATCCGGACGTCGGCCCAGGCCCGGGCGATCGGGTACTCGTTCATGTAGCCGTAGCCGCCGAAGAGCTGCACGCAGTCGTCGATCACCTTGTTGACGCGCTCGGTGGTCCACAGTTTCGCCATCGCCGCGCCCTGGACGTCGAGCTCGCCCTTGAGGTGCCGTTCGACGCACTGGTCGAGGAACGCCCGCGCCACCGCGGCCTCGGTCGCCGCCTCCGCGAGCTTGAACTTGGTGTTCTGGAAGGAAAAGATCGGCCGACCGAACGCCGTGCGCTCCTTGGTGTACGCCAGCGTGAGGTCGACCGCCGCCTCCAGCCCGGCCACCGCGGTGACGGCGATGATCAGCCGTTCCTGGGGCAGCTGCAGCATCAGCTGGATGAAGCCCTGGCCCTCGGCGTCGCCGAGGAGGTTGCCGACCGGCACGCGGACGTCGTCGAAGAACAGCTCGGCGGTGTCCTGGCCCTTCATCCCGACCTTGTCGAGGACGCGGCCGCGCCGGAAGCCCGGCGTGTCGGTCTCGACCACGACCAGCGAGACGCCCTGGGCGCCGGCGTCCGGGTCGGTCTTCACCGCGACGACCACGAGGTCGGCGTGCAGGCCGTTGGTGATGAAGGTCTTCGCGCCGTTGAGGACGTAGTGGTCGCCGTCGCGGACCGCGCGCGTCTTGATGCCCTGCAGGTCGGAGCCGGTGCCGGGCTCGGTCATCGCGATCGCGCCGATCATCTCGCCGCTGGCCAGCTTCGGCAGCCACTCGCGCTTCTTGTCTTCCGCGGCGTAGGCGAGCAGGTAGTGCGCGACGATTCCATTGTGGACGGTGACGCCCCACGCGCTGTCGCCGGCGCGCGCCTGCTCTTCGTAGAGGACGGCTTCGTGGGCGAAGGTGCCGCCACCCCCGCCGTACTCCTCGGGGATGGACAGGCACAGCAGGCCGACGTCGCCCGCCTTCGTCCACAGCTCGCGGTCGACCTTCTTCTCCGCCGCCCAGCGTTCCTGGTGCGGGACGGCTTCCTTCTGCAGGAACGACCGCGCGAGTTCGCGGAGGTCGTCGAGCTCGGTCGTGCTCCACGAGCTCTTCGGCAGTTGCAGTGGCACGGGGACCCTCCTGCTGGAAAACATGACGATCAGCATGTAAGTTCTGATCGGAATGTACATCCGTACCGGCCTGTAGGTAAAGCAGGGAGGCCGCGGTGACCGAGACGACGCACCGGACCCAGGCGCAGCGGCGCGAGCAGACCCGCACGGCGCTGCTCGACGCCACCATCGACTGCCTGGTCGAGGTCGGCTACGCGCGCACGTCGGTGCAGGAGATCTGTGCCCGCGCGGGCGTGTCGAAGGGTGCCGTGCAGCACCACTTCACCGCGAAGGCCGAGCTGATGGCGGCCGCGGTCGAGCACCTGACGACGAAGCTGCGCCGCCGGCTCGCGGAGTCCCTGGGCGAACTGCCCGGCGGCGGCAGCGGGGTCGCCGCGGCCATCGACCTGCTGTGGGCCGGGTATTCCGGCACGCTTTCGACCGCCGTCACCGAGCTGTGGGTCGCCGCCCGCACCGACCCCGAACTGCGCGCGGCCATCCGCCCGGTCGACCGCGCGCTCGGCCGCGCCACGCTCGAGCACGTCACGCAGGTCGCCGGCGAACTCCCGCCGGAGCGGGCGGAAATGCTGTTCTGGCTCACCGTGAACCTCACCCGAGGACTCGCACTGGACGCCGAACTCGGCGGCGACCCGAACCGGCGCCGGCAGCTCTTGGAGGAGTGGAAGCGCATCGCCGTCCTGCTCTACGAGGACGCCACCGCTGCGCCGAGCTGACCAGCGCGCCACCACCAGGGTGCTTTGCCCCTTATCCGCGGGCGGATTTCGTGGTCCAATCCCCTCCGAACGAGGGGAGTTCCCATGACCGCCGCCCCGTACCAGTACCCCTACGGCCCGCCACCCGTCCAGCCGCCGGCCGACCCGGGTGCCGTGTTCCGGCTGCTCGCCGCGATCCTCGGCGTCCTCGCCGCGGTGCTGGTGATCACCGGGTCGTTCCTGCCGCAGACGTCGTTCGACCAGGTGGTGGACGGCAAGACCGAGAGCAGCCAGACGATCAGCGCCTGGTCACGCTCGTTCGCCGTCGAGCCCACCGGCGAGGCGAAGAAGTTCTACGACCAGACCCACGTCGCCCGGTACGGAATCCCGCTCACGACCGGCGCGGTGGTGCTGCTGGCCGGGGCCGGGCTGGCCCTCGCCGGCGCCCGCCGCTCGGCGGGCCCCGGGCTGCGCTCGGGCGCCCGGACGGCCCTGGTGGCCGGCGCCGCCGGGGTGACCGCGGCGGTGTGGATGCTCGGCATGGACGTCTCGTCGACCTTGAGCTACGAGACCGACGAAGGGACGATCAAGTCGCACTACGCGACCGGGCTCGGGTTCTGGGTGCTGATCGGCGGCGGGATCATCGCCCTGCTGGCGCTGGTGGCCGCGGCACTGGCCGGGCGGCGCGCCCCCGCCGCGGCGCCGGCCGGCCCGCCACCCGGGCCGTACCAGCAGCAGTCACGGCCGTACCCGGTGCCGCCCCAGCAGTACGGGCAGCCGCACCCGGGTTATCCGGCGTCGCAGCCGTTCCCCGCTCAGGCCCCGCCGCCGCAGACCGGCCCGCAGCCGCCTCCGTACGGTGGCCCGTCGTCGCAGCCGTTCCCCGCGCAGCACGCCGACGATCCCTACGGCGGCGTCACGCAGGCCCAGCAGCATCCGGCGCCGCAGGAGCCGACGGAACCGAACTACCAGCTCCCGCCCTTGCACCCACCCAAGACGTGAATCTTATTCACATCACGCTGGACATCTGACGTACCGACGGTATGGTGTACTCGTCGGTAACCCCTGCGCGTCCGCGCGCGGACTCCGCCGGAACGGAGACGTCATGACCAGCACGACCCCCGCGAACGCGGTCGAAGACACCACGCTGCCGCCCACCGTCGGCGGCGTCGCCGGGGTGCCGGGCTCGGCGCGGGCGGCCCAGCTCGTCGCCCGCGTGACGGGCGGCGCCGACTCCGCGCCGATCCGGATGCGGGCGCCCTTCACCGGACTGCCGATCGCGACCCTGCCGCAGGCCACCGACGCCGACGTCCGGGCGGTGTTCGCGGACGCCCGCACGGCCCAGGCGGGGTGGGCGGACCGCTCCCCCGCCGAGCGCGCCCGCGTCCTCACCCGCCTGCACGACCTGGTGCTCGCCCGCCAGGACGAGGTGCTCGACCTGGTCCAGGTCGAGGCCGGCAAGGCGCGGCTCGACGCGTTCGACGAGGTCAGCGCGACCGCGCTGGTGGCGGCCTACTACGGCAAGCACGCGGCGAAGCTCCTCGCGCCGCGCCGGGTCGCCGGCGTCATCCCCGGCCTGACCCGCGCGGGCGAGATCCGGCACCCCAAGGGCGTCGTCGGGATCATCTCGCCGTGGAACTACCCGCTGGCCCTGACGGCGATGGACGTCCTGCCGGCGCTGGCCGCGGGGAACGCCGTCGTGCAGAAGCCGGACAACCAGACCGCGCTTTCGGCGCTGTGGCTGCACGAGCTCGCCGAGGAGGCCGGGCTGCCCGCCGGGACCTGGCAGATCGTGCTCGGCCGCGGCTCGAAGATCGGCACCGCACTGGTCGAGGAGTCGGACTACCTGTGCTTCACCGGCTCCACGCCGACCGGCAAGGAGCTGGCCGGCCAGGTGGCGAAGCGGCTGACGTCGTACTCGCTGGAACTCGGCGGCAAGAACCCGATGGTGGTGCTGCCCGACGCCGACGTCGCGAAGGCCGCGACGGGCGCGGTGACGGCGTGCTTCTCCTCGGCCGGGCAGCTGTGCGTGTCGGTCGAGCGGATCTACGTCCACGAGGACATCCGCGAGGAGTTCACCCGCGCGTTCGTCGCCCGCACCGCCGCGTTGCGGCTCGGCGGCTCGCTGGACTACCACGCCCAGATGGGCTCGCTGACGTCGGAAGACCAGCTCGCGACGGTGTCGGCGCACGTCGAGGACGCCCGCGCGAAGGGCGCTTCGGTGCTCACCGGTGGCCGGGCGCGGCCCGACCTCGGCCCGCTGTTCTACGAGCCGACCGTGCTGTCCGGCGTCACCCCGGACATGCTGCCGTTCGCGGAGGAGACGTTCGGGCCGGTCGTGTCGATCTACGGCTACACCGACGTCACCGACGCCATCGAGCGGGCCAACGACACGCCGTTCGGGCTCAACGCCAGCGTCTGGTCGCGCAACGGCCGCGCGGGCTGGGAAATCGCGGCGCGGCTGAAGGCCGGGACGGTCAACGTGAACGAGGGCTACGCGGCGACGTTCGGCAGCGTCGGCGTCCCGATGGGCGGGATGAAGGACTCGGGTGTCGGCCGCCGCAACGGCGCCGAGGGCCTGCTGAAGTACACGGAGTCCCAGTCGATCGCGCTCCAGCGCGGCCTGGCCCTGCGCCCGCCGCGCGCGATCCCGGGCTCCTTGTGGTCCCGCGGCATGACGTTCGGCCTCAAAGCCCTCCGCCGCCTCCCCCGCTGACGTACCCGGACGGTCGGTTCGCGTACCTGCACAGTCGGTTCGCGTACCTGGACGGTCGGCTCACCGTCCGACCCTCTGGGTACGCGAACCGACTCCCTGGGTACGCGAACCGACCGTTTGGTTACGCGCGATCACGCGGTGGGGGCGGTGAGGAGGCCGCGGTCGTAGGCGATGGCGACCGCTTCCGCGCGGCGGCTGGCGCCCAGCTTGGCCATCACGCGGGAAAGGTGGACGCTCACCGTTTTTTCGCTGATGTAGAGCTCTTCGCCGACCTGGCGGTTCGTGCGGCCCAGCGCGACGCGCTCCAGGACGTCTCGCTCGCGGTCGGTCAGCGGGTCGGTGACCGTGCGGGCCGGGGCCGCCGGTTCGACGCCCGCCAGCTCGACGCGGGCCCGGTGGGCCAGGTCGCGGACGGCGTCGCGCAGCGGGATCGCGCCGAGCCGGACCGCCACCGCGTGGGCCGCTTCGAGCGCCGCGCCCGCGCCGGTGTCCGCGGCCAGCAAGGCTTCGGCTTCGTGCCAGCGGCAGACCGCCTGCTCGTAGACGGCGCCGTAGCCGAACGCTTCCACCGCGGCCGCCCACAGCCGGGCGTCGCCCCGGCCGGTGAGGCAGGTCGCCGCCGCCTCCAGGCGGGCCAGCCACGCGCGGCCCTCCGGACCGAGCGTTCCCGAACGCGGCTGGCCGACCACCGAGCACATCCGGCCGTGCGCCAGCAGCCGCTCGCCGGCCGCCACGGCGGCTTCGGCCGCGGCCTGGTCGCCGTGGACGCGGGCCTCGGCGGCCAGCCTGGCCGCGGCGGACACGCCGAGCGCGGCGATCCGGATGCCGGCCAGCAGGCCGGGTTCGATCCGCTCGAGCCAGCCGACCAGGTCTTCGGCCTGGCGGACGGCCCCGGCGTGGTCGCCGCGCCAGTACGCCAGCTCGATGCCGGCGCCGCCGGCCGACAGCGGGATCTGCATGTCCGCCGTCCAGTGCTGCCGCAGGCCGGACAGCAGCTTCGCGCCCTCGTCGAACCGGCCGCGGGCGACGACGAACAGCGACCAGATGGCCAGGATCCGCGCGGCGACCGCGCTGGACACCCCGCGCCCGGCACGGCCGGCGCTCTCGTCCGGCCAGTCGCCCATCAGATAGCGCAGCATCAGCTGCCGCGCCCGCAGTTCCAGCCCGTAGACGCTCCAGCTCAGCCCGGATTCTTCGGCGCGGGCGACGCCGTGCGAGGCGTGGTCCAGCGCCACGGCGAACTCGCCTTGGTCGTCGTGGCTCAGCGCGAGGAAGTAGGTCGCGCGGATCTCGGTGTTGTACGCGCCCACGTCGCGCGCCTTGCGCTGGGCCTGGCGCAGCCGCTCCCGGGCCTCGGCGGCGTCGCCCCGCGAATCGGCCAGCGTGCCCAGGGTGACCAGCGCCGACGCCTCCGCCCCCGTCGCGCCCACGGCCTGCGCGTCGGCGACCGCGGCGAGCGCGCTGTCGAGCGCCGCCTCGGGCTGGTCGAGGATCCGCAGGAACCCGGCCCGGCTGGCCAGCACCCAGGCACGCGCCGAGCCGGGATCGGTGTCCTCGACCAGGTCCCAGGCCCGGTCGATGGCGGCGACCGCCTCGTCCAGGGTGCCTTCCAGCGCGAGCAGCGCGTCCGCCAGCCGCCGCCACACCTTCGCGGCCCGGTCGTTCGGGACGTCCGCGGTCAGTGCCTGGGTGGCCGAGCGGGCGAACGCCGCGGCCCGCTCGGGCTCGCCGGACGTCCCCGCGAAGTACGACGCTTCGTACAGCAGCTTCAGCTCGTCGACCCCGTCCGGCCGGTCCGCCGGGGTGACGGCGTCCCAGATGGACAGTGCCTGTTCGACGTGCTGCAGCGCCGACCCGGGCGCGCCGAGCTTCTCGGCCTCGTCCATCGCGCGCAGCAACGCCGGCAGCGCGGTGGCCAGATCGCTGCTCTGCATCGAGTGGTAGGCCAGCTTCGCGTCGTGGCCGCGGCCCTGCGGCCGCGCCTTGATCCGCGCCGCGTACGCCGCGTGCGTGCGCGACCGCTCCCCCGGCAGCAGGTCGCCGTACACCGCTTCCTGCAGCAACGCGTGCCGGAACGTGTACGAGCCGTCCGAAAGCACCACCAGCACGTGGTGCTGGACGGCTTCCCGCAGCGCTTCGTCGAGCTCCAGCTCCCCCAGCCCGGAGACTTCGGCGAGCGCGGCGTGCATGACCGGCTCGTTGGCGACCGAGATGACCCGCGCGACCCGGCGGGCGTCCGGCGAGAGCCGCTCGAGCCGGGACAGCAGCACTTCGGCCAGCCCGGCGGGCAGGTCGTTGCACTCGGTCTTGGTGGCGAGCAGTTCCTCGGCGAAGAACGGGTTGCCCTCGGAGCGGGTGACGATGTCGCCCACGACGTCCGGCGGCAGCGGCTCGTCGGCCAGCGCCTCGACGAACTTGCGGGCGTCGACCGCGCCGAAGGGCTGCAGGTCGACGCGCTCGACGGTGGCGAGCCGGACCAGCTCGGACAGCAGGCCGCGCAGCGGGTGCCGCCGGTGGACGTCTTCCTCGCGGTAGCTGCCCACGACCAGCAGCCGCTGCGCCCGCAGCCGGCTGAGCAGGAAGGACAGCAGGTTCCGGGTCGAGGCGTCGGCCCAATGGAGATCCTCCAGGAGGATCACCACGGGCCGCGCCTCGGCGATCTCGGTCAGCACCCCCAGTACCGCGTCGAACAACTGCAGCTGACCGAGATCCTGCTCCGGCCGGGGACGCACCATGGTTTCCCGGTCGTTGGAGGTCATCGGCGGGTGTTCGGCCGGGCGCGGTTCTTCCACGCCCTGCCCCTGCGGCAGCAGCCGCCCCAGGGCGGGCCGGGCCCGCACCGCGGCGGCGACCGCCGGGTCCGTCGCGCTGCCCAGCGGGGCGAGCGCCTCGGCGAACGGAAGATAAGGAAGACCGCCCTCGCGGACGTCGATGCAGCGGCCGGTGAGCAGCAGCGCACCGCACGCTTCGACGTGCTCGCCGAGCGCGGTCAGCAGCCGGGTCTTGCCGACCCCGGCATCCCCCGAGAGCAGCGCCGCGCCGGCTTCGCCACGTTCAGCCCTGGCGAAGGCGGCGCGGAGCCGCCGCATCTCGTGGGTACGGGCGACGAGCGGGATTCCGGAGCCGAGTCGGGGCACGAGGAGCATTGTTGCCTACCACACCGACAGTTTCCGACCGCTTATCGCCTTCGACACTTTCACCGAGCGGTCTTGGCAGCGCCGGCGGTCTCCCGCTCGACCTCGCGGCGCTCCTGCGCCGGTACCTCGACATCGGCGTGCGCGGCCCGCAGGTGGCGGACGGCGCGGCGGGCGCGGACGGCCCAGGCGCTGCGCCCGGCCTTCAGCAGTTCCTCGTTCCGGTAGGCCGCTTCGGCCCGGACCGCGTCGAGCATGAGATCGCTGTGCATCGTGTTCCCCTGTCCCTGGGTTCTCCGTCTGGTAGCACTCAGGTTCGTCCTGAGGGGACACCTCAGGCATCGGGTGATCACGCAGGCATCGCGCAAAAAGACCCCTTACTCCCGGCCGAGCCCAGCTCGGCGGGGGTAAGGGGTCTTCCCAAGCGCCTCAGTCGTGCGCCGGGCCACCGGTCCGCACCGCGGCCAGCAGCCCCCGCCAACCCGACGCGGGCAGGCGGAACGCACCCCCTTCGGGGTCCTTCGAGTCGCGCACCGCGGCACCGCCGGCGACGAACGCGACCTCGACGCAGTCGTTGCCGCCACCGCTGTGGCTGCTCTTGCGCCACCGCGCTCCGGAGAGTTCTGCTTCCATGGTCCCCACTCCCTTACTGTGTCCTCGGATCCGGATGGTGCACCGGACCCGGTACGGCCGCCTGTTCGGCGAACCGTCCGGCCGCCTCGGCGATCAGGTCCACCGAGTCGTCCGGTTTCAGTGCGGCCGCGCGCAGATGGTCGAACATCAGCCCGTAGCGCCGCACGTCTGTGGGTTCCTCCAGGTAGAGGCCGCTGGACGTGCTGTCGTCGACGTAGACGACGTCCGGGTCAGCCTGCTCGGGGAAGCCCATGATCAGGAAGGGACCTTCCATGCCGGGGTGCGCGCCGGCACCGAACGGCACGACCTGGACGGTCACGTTCGGTTTTTCGGCGACGGCGACCATCCGGTAGAGCTGCTCGGCCATCACCTCGGGCCCGTCGACCACGCGGCGCAGCACGGCTTCGTCCATCACGGCCCAGTACTCGGGTGGCGGGGTTTCGGACAGCAGTTCCTGGCGGGCCATCCGGGCGGCGACGCGGCGGCGGATCTCGGCGTCGTCGGCGTCCGGCCGCAGCGCGCGGATCACCGCGCGGGCGTACCGCTCGGTCTGCAGCAGCCCGGGCACCAGGAGGGCCTGGAACGCGCGCAGTGAGCTGGCGTCGGCTTCGAGCCCGACGAAGGTACCGGTGAAGACCTCGTTGTACGCGTGCCACCAGCCGCGCTTGCGGGCTTCCCTGGCCAGCTGGACGAGCGCCTCCTGCTCGTCGCCGGTGATCCCGTAGAGGGCCAGCATGTCCCGGGCGTCACGCGGGGTGACGCCGACGTGGCCGGTCTCGATGCGGCTGATCTTCGAGGCGGAGCACTCGAGCTTCTCGCCCACCTCGTCGATGGTGAGGTCCGCGGCCTCGCGGAGCCGGCGCAGCTCGCCCGAAAGCCTCCGCCGGCGAACGGTGGGGCTCTGTCCCCTGGCCATCGCGGTACCTCCGGATGTCGACGTACTTCCTGCATCTAACCAGCCGGGCGCGGAGTTGGTGGAACATTAACGCAAGGCGATTCCGGCACCGGATCTGCAATTTGCAGAATGCTCTTGTATCCTCGCACCCTGCACTGCGTCGGGCGCCTGACAGTCGGCCAGCCGTGGCTTCGACTGGCCTCTGAGCAGGGTAGACGATGACCGCGCGGAGTGCCGCGCGATCATCACACGGAGGGGTCCGGGGCCGTCCCCCGATCGGTCCCGGCCCCCTCACCCGGGCCGAATGCCCTTTTCCGGCGACCGATATTCAGACCATTCGTCGCCCGTGCGGGTGATTTCCCGGCGAACTTCACAAGACGCGCAAGAGTCCTTCTTGGACGACCGTCGCGATCAGCGTGCCGTCCTCGGCGAAGAACCGGCCGGTGGCCAGACCGCGGGCGCCGGACGCCGTCGGCGAGGCGCTGTCGTAGAGGAACCACTCGTCCGCGCGGAACGGCCGGTGGAACCACAGTGCGTGGTCGAGGCTGGCGCCGAGCACCTTGTCGGTGTCCCAGTAGACGCCGTGGCGCGCGAGCACCGAGTCCAGCAGCGTCATGTCCGAGGCGTAGGTCAGCACGCAGACGTGCAGCAGCTGCTGGTCGGGCAGTTTCCCGTCGGCGCGCATCCACACCTGGTTGCGCGCGGGCCGCTCACCGGTCTCGCGGGTGACCCACGGCGGCTCGTTGACGTAGCGCAGGTCGATCGGCCGCGGCCGGGCGTGCGCGCCGATCGCGTAGCCCTCGGCGCGTTCCATCAGCGTCGGCAGCGTCTCCGGCGCCGGGACGCCCTCGGGCATGGCCTCGGCGTGCTCGATGCCCGGTTCGTCGGTCTGGAACGACGCCGAGAGGGAGAAGATGGCCTTGCCGTGCTGGATCGCCACCACACGGCGCGTGGTGAACGACCGGCCGTCCCGGATCCGGTCGACTTCGTACACGATCGGGACGCTCGGGTCGCCGCCGCGGATGAAGTACGCGTGCAGCGAGTGCACCCGGCGTTCCTCGGGGACGGTGCGCCCGGCCGCGACCAGCGCCTGGCCGGCGACCTGCCCGCCGAACACCCGCACCGGCGAGTGGGCGGGCGAGACGCCGCGGAAGATGTTCTCTTCGATCTTTTCCAGGTCGAGCAGCGCGATCAAGCGGTCGAGCACCGGCTGGCCGCCACCGGGGATCTCCAGTTCGGTGGCGGCCGTCCTGGCCAATTCAGTCATGCCAGGAGCTTAAGTGCATACCAAGCGGTCGGTCTCTCAAGCGTGGTCGTCTTCACCGAGGCGGTGCACCCGGATCAGGTTGGTCGACCCGACGGTGCCCGGCGGGGAACCGGCCACGATGACGACCAGGTCGCCCTTCTGGTACTTGCCCATCTCCAGCATCGCGTGGTCGACCTGCTGGATCATCTGGTCGGTCGACTCCACCCGCGGCACGATGTGGGTGTTGGTGCCCCAGGTCATCGACAGCTGGCTGCGGACGCAGTCCTCGGGGGTGAAGGCCAGCAGCGGCAGCCGGGTGTGCAGCCGCGCGAGGCGGCGGACGGTGTCACCGGACTGCGTGAACGCGACCAGGGCCTTCGCGTTGAGCC
This sequence comes from Amycolatopsis sp. NPDC051716, assembly GCF_040681595.1. Lineage (NCBI taxonomy): Bacteria > Bacillati > Actinomycetota > Actinomycetes > Pseudonocardiales > Pseudonocardiaceae > Amycolatopsis > Amycolatopsis sp. NPDC051716. The sequence continues at coordinate 12,849 of NZ_JBFAZA010000074.1, forward strand.
GCTCGCCGATGTCGCGGGCGGCGTAGGAGATGACGCCGCGCTTGGTGCGCGGGACGTGCGACAGCGGCGGCACGATCGGCGAGTCGGTCTCGACCGCCTCGATGATCCGGCCCATCGTCTCCACGACCTCGATCGCGTACCGGCCGACCGAGGTCTCGCCGGACAGCATCAGCGCGTCGGCGCCGTCGAGCACCGCGTTCGCGACGTCGGAGGCCTCGGCGCGGGTCGGCCGGGAGTTGTTGATCATCGACTCGAGCATCTGCGTCGCGACGATGACCGGCTTCGCGTTCTCGCGGCAGATCTGGATGGCGCGCTTCTGCACCAGCGGGACCTGCTCCAGCGGCAGCTCGACGCCGAGGTCGCCGCGGGCGACCATCACCGCGTCGAAGGCCAGCACGATGGCCTCGAGGTTGTAGACGGCTTCGGGCTTCTCGATCTTGGCGACGACCGGCAGCCGGCCCTTGCCGACCCGGTCCATCACCTGGTGGACCAGGTCGATGTCGGCCGGCGAGCGGACGAAGGACAGGGCGATGAAGTCGACGCCCAGCTCGAGCGCGAACTCGAGGTCCTCGATGTCCTTCTCGGACAGCGCCGGCACGGAGACGTCCATGCCGGGCAGCGAGACGCCCTTGTTGTTGCTGACCGGGCCGCCCTCGGTGACCTCGCAGACCACGTCCTGGCCCTCGACCTCGCGGACCACCAGGCCGACCTTGCCGTCGTCGACGAGCAGCCGGTCGCCGGGCTTGGCGTCCCTCGCCAGGCCCTTGTAGGTAGTCGAGACCCGGTCGTGGGTGCCGGCGACGTCCTCGACGGTGATCCGGACGACGTCGCCGTTGTGCCACTCGACCGGGCCACCGGCGAAGGTGCCCAGGCGGATCTTCGGGCCCTGCAGGTCGGCGAGGATGCCGACCGCGCGGCCGCTCTCGGCGGCCGCGGCCCGGATCAGGTCGTAGACCTGCTTGTGGTCACTGTGGCTGCCGTGGCTGAAGTTCATTCTGGCCACGTCCATGCCGGCATCCACCAGGGCCCGCATCTTCTCCGGGGTCGCGGTGGCAGGGCCCAGGGTACAAACGATCTTCGCGCGTCGGCTCACGTCCACATAGCGTAGACCCTCTTCGCTCGTACGTCTGTACCGATCCCGAATGTTCAAGAAAGTGTTCAGAAACCTGCCTGGTCAGGTCACGCTAGCGACGCGGTTGTTCACTTGGGCCGACCCGGTCGCGGGCCCATTCGTTGAACTCGCGCAGCTGCCGCCAGGCCTTCCGGACGCGCTCGAGGGCGCCCCGCTCGTGCAGGACGTCGTCGGGCTCCCAGCCGCGCACGGCGTACACCGAGCGGTGGCGCAGCAGGTCCAGGCGCGGGTGATCGGCGTCGAACCCGCGCGGCTTGGACTTGAGCCGGTCGCCCTTGACCTCCCAGCCCGCTCGTTCGAGCTTGGCGAGGATCTTGCGCAGCGCTTCGCCGTGCAGCTCGGTGTCGACGGCCTGGCGGAACCGCGCGATCTGGTCGGACGCCAGGTGGAAGCAGCCGCCGCCGACGCGCAGGCCCTCCGGCCCCACCTCGACGTAGTAGGCGCCGCCGCCGCGGCCCTGTTCGATGACCGCCCCGCAGTGGGTCTTGTACGGCGTCTTGTCCTTGGCGAACCGGACGTCCCGGTAGGGGCGGAACACCTTGGGCTCGCCGAAGCCGTCGGAGAACTCGGGCGCCAGCTCGGCCAGCAGCGCTTCCATCGGGGCCCGGACGTCGGACCTGTAGGTCTCGACGTGGTCGTCCCAGTAGGGCTTGGAGTTGTCTTCCACGAGGCCGTCGTAGAAGTCGACGGCGTACTCGCCGAATCCGCTGAACGTCACGCCCGCGACGATAAACGGGGGCACCGACAGGTTTCGCCGGTGCCCCCGCGGCCGCTACTTGGCGACGGCCGTGATCAGCTCGCCGTTCGTGGTGTCGCCGGAGAGCTCCCAGAACATCGCGCCGCCCAGGCCCTGGGTCTTGGCGTAGGAGATCTTGCCGGCGATGGTCGACGGAGTGTCGTAGCTCCACCAGTTGCTGCCACACTTGGCGTACGCGGTGCCGGCGACCGTGCCGGTCGCCGGGCAGGACGCTTTGAGCACCTTGTAGTCCTCGATGCCCTGCTCGTACTTGCCGGGCGCCGGGCCGGTCGCGGTGCCGCCCGGGGCGCTCTGCGTGACGCCGGTCCAGCCGCGGCCGTAGAACCCGATGCCCAGCAACAGCTTGCTCGCCGGGACGCCCTTGCTCTTGAGCTTCTGGATCGCCGCGTCGGAGTAGAAGCCGGCGGTCGGGATACCCGAGTACGACGTCAGCGGCGAGTGCGGAGCCGTCGGGCCCTGCGCGGCCCAGGCGCCGAAGTAGTCGTAGGTCATCACGTTGTACCAGTTGACGTACTGCGCGGCGCCGCCGTAGTCGGCCGCGTCGATCTTGCCGCCGCTCGTGCCGTCGGCGGTGATCGCCGCGGTGACCAGCTTCGAACCGAACTTCGCCCGCAGCGCCTGGAGGAGGTTCTTGAACGCCGCCGCGCCGCTGGTGTCACACGACAGCCCGCAGGCGTTGGGGTACTCCCAGTCGATGTCGATGCCGTCGAAGACGCCGGCCCAGCGCGGGTCGTTGACGAGGTTGTAGCAGGAGTTCGCGAACGCCGCCGGGTTCTTCGCGGCCTGCCCGAAGCCGCCCGACCAGGTCCAGCCGCCGAAGGACCAGATGACCTTCAGGCCGGGGTGCTTGGCCTTGAGCTTCTTGAGCTGGTTGAAGCTGCCGGCGAGCGGCTGGTCCCAGGTGTCGGCGACGCCGTCGACGCTGCCCGCGGCGTCGTAGGTCTTCTGGTAGTCGGCGTAGGCGTCGCCGATCGCGCAGCCGCCGTTCGTCACGTTGCCGAACGCGTAGTTGATGTGGGTCAGCTTGCTCGCCGAGCCCGACGTCTCGATGTTCTTGACGTGGTAGTTGCGGTCGTAGACCCCCCATTCGGTGAAGTAGCCGACCACCTTGCCGACCGAAGCTTGCGCGGTCTCGGTGGCGGCGGCGGCCACCGGGGCGGTCGCGCCGCCCGCGACGAGGCCCGCGGCGGCCGCCACGGCCAGCAGGGCCGAGAAGCTCTTCCTGCGCAAACGGGACATGCGTTCTCCCTCCGGGGAATTCCTCACGGCCACGGTGCCGGAGTGGTGGGGACCACACTCACCGTAAGTGGACTAGACCACTAGGTCAATGGTTCAGACCATCCAAGGTCCACATTCCTTGACAGGAATATGCCCGGCGGAGCACATTTCAGGGGTGATGCAGACTTTCGACGTCCTCGCCGAACCGCGGCGCCGGACCATCCTCGACCTGCTGCGCGAGGGCGAGCGCTCGGTCGGCGAGCTGGTCGAGCGGCTGGAGCTGAGCCAGCCCGCGGTGTCCAAGCACCTGCGGGTGCTGCGCGAAGCCGGGCTGGTGACCGTGCGGGTCGCGGCGCAGCGGCGGTGCTACGCGCTGCGCCCGGAGCCGCTGGCCGAGGTCGACGCCTGGATGGCGCCCTACCGCCGCTTCTGGTCGGACCACCTGGACGCCCTGGAGCGGCGGCTCGACGAGACGGACCTCGCCTGACGGGTGCCCCGAAGCGCCCCAATGTGGCCTTCGGTGCGTTCTAGCCCCCCCAGCGCCCCCCGGGGGGGGCGCGTCGCACCCCCGCCAGGCGGAAAGCTCCGCGCGCCCCCCGCCCGCCCCCACC
>NZ_JBFAZA010000075.1:0-13565 GCF_040681595.1 Amycolatopsis sp. NPDC051716
GAATGACTCATTCGGGGCCTAGGAGGTCCCGAATGAGTCATTCGCGACCTCGGGGGCCGGGGCTTTCGCCCTGGCCGGGCGTACGAGTCAGAGCCGCAGGCCCACCAGCTTGGCCAGGAACCGGTCCAGCTGCTCGACCGCGGGCGGCCACGGCAGGTCGGGCTCGTTGATCCGCTGCGCCAGCATGCCGTTCACGGCGGTCCGCAGGTCGATGGCGACGGTGGCGGCGTCGTCGGCCGGCGCCAGGCCCGCTTCCATGCACCGCCGGACCGCCTCGTTCGTGCGGGCGACCATGACTTCCTTGAACGGCATTCCGTGCCGGCGGTGGACCTTGCTCTCGTGCAGCACCTTGTAGAGCCCGGAATGCTCCTGCGCCCACGCCGCCTGGGCCAGGATCCGGGCGCGCAGCGCGGCCGCCGGGTCCGGGGCGGCGTCGGCCGCTTCGTCGCCGGTGCGGACGAGCTCCTCGTGGCAGCGCCGCATGGCCGCCAGCACGAGGGCGTCGCGGTCCGGGAAGTGCAGGTAGACCGACGTCGCCGCGATCGACACCGCGCGCGCGACGGCCCGCAGGGACAGCGCCTCGTCGTCGGCGAGCTCGTCGAGCATCCGGACGGCGGCCGTGACGATCTCTTCCCGCAGCAGCTCGCCCTGGCCGCGGGCGTTCGGGCGGCGCCTGGTCTCTTCCATCGGTACCCAGTGTAGCTGGACACCCTTTGCGCTACAGGTGTAGCGTCAGTCGCACTACAGCTGTAGCGCTACAAACGTCCACGAAGCTGAAGGAGCCGAGCTTGACCACCACCGAAACTCCCACGAGCCTCGAACGGCTCGCCGCGCTCGACCCCGTGTTCGCCCAGATGGCCGGGGCCACCGCGAAGTACGTCCGATCGATCCCCGAGCTCACCGACCGGGAGAAAACCTTCCTGTGCGTGACGGCCGACGTCTGCCAGGGCAGCCTGGGCCTGGCGTTCACCGCGCACGTGCGGGCCGGCCTGGCCGCCGGGGTGTCCACTTCGGACGTCCGCGAGCTGCTGCGGTTCGTCTCCTACGACTGCGGCTACCACGCGGCGTCGGCGGGCATCGAGCGGATCGCCGAGCTCGAAGCCGAACTCGGCCTGCCGCGTCCGGACGCCGAACCGCTGGCGCCGGAACTGGTGTCCGCCGGACCGGACGCGGCCCCCAGCCCGTTGCCGGACGCGGTGCGGGCGCGCGTCGGCGAGCTGGACCCGCACTTCGCCGGCTACTTCGACCTGCAGTCGCGGATGCGCACCGGACACGGGCCGGGCACGCTCAGCGAACGCGAGCGCGGCCTGGTCAGCCTCAGTGTCGACGTCCACTACCAGACCCTGGCCGACACGTTCCGCACGCACGTCGGGCGCGCGCTGCGGGGTGGCGCGTCGCCGGAGGACGTGCGGGCGGCGCTGCGGTTCAACGCCCAGTTCGGCGTCACGCGGGCCTGGCACGCCTGGGAAGCGCTGAACCCGATCCTCGCGGAAAGCTAGCCGAGGACCTCGTCCGCGAGCCGGCTCAGGTAGCCGGCGAACCGTTCGCGGTCCTCCTCGGGCCAGTGGCCCACCAGTGCTTCGAACGCCTGACGCTGGTGGGCCCGCGAAGCATCGAGGAACTCCTTCGCCGCATCGGTGAGGGTCAGCACCGCGCGTCGCGCGTCGCGAGTCGACGTCGAGCGCTCTACGAAGCCTTCTCGCGCCGCTTCGCTCACCATCCGGCTGGCCACCGAGCGGTCGATGCCCAGCTGGCGGGCCACGTCCGCGACGGTCACCTCCTCGCCGGCCGCCCCGTCGATCGCCTGGATGACGAACAGGTTCGGCACCGTCCACGACGGCGGCGCGCCGGCGGCGAAGCGCTCGACGACGTCCGGGGCCCACTGGCGTGCCCAGTGCCGGACCAGGCGGAACAGTGCCGGGCCGCCCTCGCTTGATGTGTGCATAAGACACGTTATAACGTGTGCTTTATGCACGCATATCGGAACCTCGCCTACGCCGGCCTCCTGCTCGGCATGGCCATGGCCCAGCTGGACGGGCTGGTCCTCACCGCGGCCCTGCCGTCGATCGGCGCCGACCTGCACGCCCGGACCGGGCTCGTCGCGGTCACCGCCGCCGGCCTGCTGACCCTGACCGTCGCGACGCCGCTGCACGGCAGGCTCGGCGACCTGTACGGCCGCCGGATCTCCTTCGCGCTGTCGGTCCTCGTGTTCGCCGCCGCTTCCGCGTGGTGCGCCGCCGCGCCCGAGCTCGGCTCGCTGATCGCCGCCCGCGCGCTGCAGGGCCTCGGCGGCAGCGGCCTGATCGTCACGGCGATGAGCGCACTCGGCGAGCTGTTCGACCGCGGCGAACTGCTGCGCCGCCAGGGCTGGCAGACGGCCGTCTTCGCGGCCGCCACCCTGGGCGGGCCGCCGCTGGGCGGACTGCTCGCGGCCGGGCCCGGCTGGCGGTGGATCTTCCTGGTCAACCTGCCCCTGAGCGTGCCCGCGCTGGTCCTCGGGTGGCGTGGGCTGCCCGCGAAACCGCGTCAGGGCAGGGAAAAGTTCGACGTCCCGGGCAGCGTGCTGCTGGCCGTCGCGGGCGCCTCCGTCGTCGCGCTCGGCACCTTCGACGCGCTCGCGAGAAGTCCACTGTGGACGCCGGTGCTGCTCGGGACGACCGGGGTGGCGGGCTTCCTGTTCGTCCGGCGGCAACGCCGGACGCCGAGCCCGCTGATTTCGCCGAAGGTGTTCGCCGACGCCGTCCTCAAGCGCGCGGTGGTGGTCAACGGCCTGGCGGGCGCCGCGCTCTACGGCACCTTCACCTACGTCGCCCTGGTCGCCGCTTCGGGGGCGGGCGCGGCGGGCACCGGGCTGCTGCTCGTCGCCATGACCGCGGGACAGCTCGTCCTGTCGGCCTCCTTCGCCGCGCTGGCCCGGCGGCACCCGGAGATGACGGGGTGGGGCCGATCCGGCTGCTTGCTCGGCACGGCCGGGCTCGCCGTGATCGCCGTGGCGGCCGCCGCCGATGGCGCACCCTGGCTCCTCGCCCCGGGCTTGTACGCGATCGGCGCGGCCTTCGCCGTCTGCACTTCCGCCTACACCGTCCTCGGCCAGACGCGGGCCGACCGGACGCTGCTGGGCGTCACGCTGGGGTCGCTGACCTTCGCCCGGCAGGCCGGCGGCCTCGCCGGGGCCGCGGTGTTCGGCTGGCTCGCGCTGGCCACGACCGGCGGGCTGGGCGCACCGGGCCTCACCGTCGTGTTCGCCGCGGCGGCCGTGACGATGCTGGTGGCGTGGCTCACGTCGCCGGTCGTCACATCCGCGGACGCCGTCTCGTCCAGCCCGTAGACGCCGGACGAAGGAGACCGAAATGCCGCGCATCCCCGCCAAGAAGACGTCCGAAGCCGGGCTCTTCCTCAAGCTCGTCTACCGGATCGCCGGCCGCCGCTTCGGCGCGGTGCCCGAGCCGATGGCCGTCACCGCGCACCACCCCGCCCTGCTGCGGACGTCCGTGGTGCACGAGCTGCTGGCCGAGCGCGCGTCGAAGAAGATCCCGGCGAACGTGCGGGAGCTCGCCGTCTACCGGGTCGCGACGCGGATCGGCTGCTCGTGGTGCGTCGACTTCGGCACCATGCTGCAGAAGCACGACGGCCTCGACATCGAGCGGCTGAAGCAGATCGACGCCTACGCGACCTCGCCCGCCTTCAGCCACCAGGAGCGGCTGGCGCTCGCCTACGCCGACGCGATGTCCTCGGACCGGGTGACGGTGACCGACGAGCAGGTCGCCGAGCTCGAGCGCGAGTTCGGCCGCGAGGGCGTCCTCGAGCTGACCTACCAGATCGCGCTGGAGAACTCCCGGGCCCGGATGAACAGCGCGCTGGGCATCGCCGACCAGGGCTTCACCTCCGGCGACGCGTGCCGGGTCCCGCTCCCGTAGGAGGCGCCGAACCCGACCCCGGTGGGACGCGCCACCGGGGTCCGCCGCGGGACCGTTCTGCGCATGCACCTCGTCGCCAGTGAACGGATCAAGCTCTTCAGCATCGCCACGCCCTGGGTGTGCGGCATCTTCGCCCTGGTCGCGATGGCCCTCCCGGCCGCGATCGCCGCGCTCAGCGCCGGGGAGGCGCACCTGCCGCCCACGGTCGCGAGCACCCAGTTCGGCTACCAGCTCGCGATGGTCGCCGTGCTGGTGCTGGCCGGGCTCGCGGTGACGAGCGAGTACCACTCCGGCACGATCCACGGCACCTTCCAGGCCGTGCCGAGCCGGACACCGGTGCTGCTGGCCAAGGCCGCGCTCGTCGCCGGGTACGCCTTCCTGCTCGGCGAAGCCGCCGCGTTCACGGCCTGGCTGGTGGCCCGGATCCTCGCCCCGGAGGCCGACCTCGCCCTCGACAGCGCCGCGGACTGGCGGATCGTCGCCGGGACCGGCCCGGTGTTCGCGCTGGCCGCCGTCTGCGGGGTCGGCGTCGGCCTGCTCGTGCGGTACACGGCCGGCGCCGTGGCCGTGCTCGTCGCCTACCCGCTCATGGCCGAGAACGTCGTCCAGCTGATCCCGCGGGCCGGCCAGGCCATCCACCGGTGGCTGCCGTTGAACGCCGTCACGAAGTTCCTCAGCGGGAGCGGCGAGGCCAACGTGGGCCGGGACGGCGGCAATGCCGCGGTCCTGTCCGACTCGCCGCTGAGCCCCGGCTGGGCGCTGGCCTACTTCGGTGTGTTCGCCGCGCTCCTGCTCACGGCCGGGATCACGAAGGCGCGTCGCCGGGACGCGTGATCCGGGCCAGCTTGTCCGGGTTCACGACGTCGTAGATCGCCACGATCTTGCCGTCGCGGACGGTCATCGCCTGCACGTGCTCGTCGAGGGCGAAGAAGCCGTCCCGACCCGGCTGCGGGGCGAGGTACACCCCCAGGTCGCCGTTGACGAGCACCGGCGTGCCGGCGGTGAGCACGCCGGGCGGGTACTTGCTCGCCAGGCCCACGAAGAACCGGGCGATCTTGTCCGCGCCGACGATGAGCTGGCGCGTGGTCCGGCCCTTGCCGTTCGAGTCGCCGATGAGCACGACGTCGGGGGCCAGCAGCTCGGTGATCGCCCGGATGTCGCCGGCCTGCAGGGCGATGACGAACTTCTCGAGGATCTTCGCCTGGTCCTCCAGCGGGGCGCGCGGCGCCGGGTCGGCGTCGGCGAGGGCCTTGCGGCCGCGGGAGGCGTACTGGCGCGCGGCGTCGACCGAGACGCCGAGAGCGTCCGCGATCTCCGCGAACGGCACCGAAAACGCGTCGTGCAGCACGAACGCGACGCGCTGCTCCGGCGTCAGCTTGTCGAGGACGACCAGCGCGGCCATCCGCAGCCCGTCGTCACGGACCGCGACGTCCAGGGGGTCTTCGCTCACCGGCCGCCCGAACGGCGTGACCACCGGCTCCGGCAGCCAGTTGCCGACGTAGCGCTCCCGCTGCGCGGCCGCCGACTTGAGCCGGTCGAGGCAGATCCGGCCGACGACGGTGGTCAGCCAGCCCCGCAGGTCGCGGATCGCCGCGCGGCCGGCGTCGTCCAGGCCGGCCAGCCGCAGCCAGGACTCCTGCACCGCGTCCTCGGCGTCGGCGCGCGTGCCGGTCAGCCGGTAGGCCACCCCGATCAGGTGACTGCGGTGCGTGGCGAACTCCGCGGCGAGGGTGTCCTGGGCGGTGGGCGTGGCGGCCATGCCCCGAGTGTGCCGCACACGGGAGGAGCCGGGAAACGGGGAAGACTAGAGTGGGCGGCGTGGCAGGACGGATTCGGGAGAGCGACATCGCGGAGGTGCGCGAGCGGAACCGGATCGACGAGGTCGTCGGGGAGTACGTGGCCCTGCGCCGCGCCGGTGGGGGCAGCCTGAAGGGGCTCTGCCCGTTCCACAACGAGAAGACCCCGTCGTTCAACGTCCGCCCGACGCACGGCACCTTCCACTGCTTCGGCTGTGGCGAGGGCGGCGACGTGATCAAGTTCGTCCAGAAGATCGACCTGATCACGTTCGTGGAGGCCGTCGAGCGGCTGGCCGACCGGGTCGGCATCCGGCTCACCTACGAGGGCGGCGGCGCGACGATCCAGCGCGACCGCGGCAGCCGCACCCGGCTGGTCGAAGCCCACCGCCTGGCCCAGGAGTTCTACGCCGAGCAGCTGGTCACCGACGAGGCGCGCCCGGCGCGGGACTTCCTGTCCGAGCGCGGGTTCGACGCCGCCATGGCGAAGACGTTCGGCTGCGGGTACGCACCCGGCGGCTGGGACAAGCTGACGAAGTTCCTGCTCAACCGCGGCTTCGAGGTCAAGGAACTGCTCACGGCGGGGCTGTCCAAGGAAGGCCAGCGCGGCCCGATGGACCGCTTCCACCGGCGGCTGGTCTGGCCGATCCGCGACGTCGGCAACGACGTCGTCGGCTTCGGCGCCCGGCGGCTGTTCGACGACGACCGGATCTCGGCGAAGTACCTCAACACCGCCGAGTCGCCGATCTACAAGAAGTCCCAGGTCATGTTCGGCCTCGACCTGGCCAAGCGCGAGATCGCGAAGCGGCACCAGGTGGTCGTGGTCGAGGGCTACACCGACGTCATGGCGATGCACGCGTCGGGCGTGCCGACGGCGGTCGCGTCGTCGGGCACGGCGTTCGGCGAAGACCACATGAAGGTGCTGCGCCGGCTGATGATGGACGACGACGCCTTCCGCGGCGAAGTCGTCTTCACCTTCGACGGCGACGAAGCAGGCCAGAAGGCGGCGTTGAAAGCCTTCGAAGGCGACCAGACGTTCGCCGGTCAGACGTATATCGCGGTGGCGCCGGACGGCATGGACCCCTGCGAGCTGCGCCTGGCCAAGGGCGACAGCGCGGTGAAGGACCTGGTCGCGCGGCGGACGCCGCTGTTCGAGTTCGTCATCCGCAGCACGCTCAAGAACTACGACCTCGACTCGGTCGACGGGCAGGTCGCGGCGCTGCAGAAGACGGTGCCGATGGTGGCGTCGATCAAGGACCGCGCGGCCCGCGACGGCTACGCGTCGAAGCTCGCCTGGTGGGTGGGCTGGCAGGACGTGGCGCAGGTGGTCAACCGCGTCCGCGGCAGCGCGGGCGCGACGGACAAGCGTGGCGGAGCGCCCCTGCGCCAGCCCGCGCGCGTCGGCGCTCCCGAGGCTCCGGCGGCCCAGGACGTCGCGCGGCCGGCCCCGAAGGACCCGCGGTTCGCCGTGCAGCGCGAGGCGCTGAAGGCGGCGCTGCAGCAGCCCGCGATCGCCGGGCCGGAGTACGACGCCCTGCCGCTGGAGGCGTTCACGCACCCGGTGTACGTCGCGGTGCACGAGGCGGTCTTGAAGGCCGGCGGCGCGGGTTCGGGCCTGACCGGCCCGGCGCTGCTGGACGCGGCGGCCCCGCACTGTCCGGAAGGGACGGTCCGGCGGGTGCTCTCGGAGCTGGCCGTGGAACCGTTGCAGGCCAAGGACGAAGTCGACTCCCGGTACATCTCGTCGATCCTCGCGCGGCTGCAGGAGGGCCTCGTCGGGCGCCAGATCGCGGAGATCAAGGGCAAGCTGCAGCGGCTGTCGCCGGTCGAGGCGCCGGACGACTACCGCGCGCTGTTCGGCGACCTCGTCGCGCTGGAGCAGTACAAGAAGTCGCTGGGCGAGCAGGCGGCCGCCGGCGCGTGGGGCTGAGATGAGTTTGTTGCGCCGGTTGCTGGGCGACCGCACACCGCCGGACTTCCCGGGTTCGCTGGACCCGGGTGAGGACGTCGTGGACAGCGCCCCGGTCGAGGGCGGCGGCCACCTGGTCGTGACGGCCCTGGGCCTGTGGATCCCCGCCGAGGACGGCGCTCGCCGCGTCGGCTGGCACCTCGTCGCCAAGGCGACCTGGGCGGACGGCGTCTTCACGCTGACGGAGTCGTCCGAGGTGGGCAAGGCGGGTGCGGCGGTCGTGCTGGCCGACCTCCCGCCGGTGCGCTTCCGGCTGCCGGCGCCGGGCAAGCTGCCGCGCGAGGCCTACCAGCGCGTCGAGGGCTCGATCCGCTCGCGGCACCGGCAGCAGATCGGCGCCGGGGGAGCGTGGTTCGTCCAGCGCAAGGTGCCCGGCCGCGACGGCACCGTGCTGCAGGTCCGGCCGGACCCCGGCACCGACGTCGCCCTGGTCGAGGCCATCGCCGAGCAGGCCGCCGCGAAGCTGGTCAACCCGGCGGAGTAGCAGTACGCTCGTACTCAGTACAGGCGTACTGTTATGCGGGAGGCAGCCGTGTGGGATCCGGGCAAGTACCTCGACTACGCCGACCTGCGGGCCCGGCCGTTCTACGACTTGATCTCGCGCATCGGGGCTTCGGCGCCGAGACGTGTCGTCGACCTGGGCTGCGGCCCGGGCAACCTGACGGCGTCGCTGCAGGACCGCTGGCCCTCGGCGACGCTGGAGTGCAGCGACAGTTCACCCGAAATGGTGACGGCAGCCCGCGCTCGCGGCCTCGACGCGACGTTGCTCGACGTCCGCGACTGGACGCCGGCGCCGGACACCGACGTCGTCGTGTCGAACGCCGTCCTGCAGTGGGTGCCGGAACACTTTTCGCTGCTCCGCCGATGGGCTGCCTCGCTGCCTTCGGGCGCGTACCTGGCAGTGCAGGTGCCGGGCAACTTCAACGCGCCGTCACACGTGCTGACACGCGAACTGGCGGCGTCCCCGGCCTGGGCGTCCCGCTTGGCGGAGGTGGTCCTGCGCGAGGACGACGCGGTATCGACCCCCCTGGAGTACGCGAACCTCCTGGCCGACGCGGGCTGCACGGTAGACGCCTGGGAGACGACGTACGTCCAGCCGTTGCGCGGCCCGTCACCGGTGTTGGAGTGGATCACGGGCACCGCGCTGCGCCCGATCCGCGCGGCCCTGACCGACGCGGAGTGGGAGCGGTTCCGCGCTTCCCTCGCGCCCCGCCTGGACGCGGCCTACCCCGCCCGCGCCGACGGCACGACGTGGTTCGAGTTCCGCCGGGTGTTTGTCGTGGCCCGGATCAGCGCTTGAGCTTCTCTCCGATCTTGGCCCGCGCAACCCCGGCGGCGCCTTGGACCATGGGGTGATCGACGACCCGGCGGTAGGTGCGCACGAGCTGCTCGTACCGCCCCCGGCCTGCCTTGGCGCCCAGTACGTACCCCAGGCCTGCCCCCAGCAGGAACTTCTTCATCCGCGTCCACGCCTTCCGTCGTTAGGTCGTCCGACTGTCCATTGTCCAGGAAAACCGGCCCCGCGGGGGTGGTTGCGCTAAATGGGGGGTGGTGTCGGAGGCGGTACGGGCATGGGCTAAAGTTCTTCTTGTCGGTCGGAGAGACCGGCACCGGAAGTGAGCCACATTCCCCTGTAGCTCAACTGGCAGAGCATTCGGCTGTTAACCGGAGGGTTCTTGGTTCGAGTCCAAGCGGGGGAGCTTCCACACGAGAAAGCCCAGGCCAACGGCCTGGGCTTCTCTGCGTTGCGGGGTGCTGACGCCTGGAGGGAGGATTTAGTGATTAAAAACTCCGGCAAGGTGTCGCCGCTGCGGGCATCAGCACTTCGGCGTTCCGGGCGGCCTACTCGCTGCTTCCGTACAGGCACCCCGCGATCGCAGGGGTGTTGGGCAAGCTGGTCGGGAGGCGTTCGGCCGCCGATCGCTCGCGCTGCTGACCACTCTCAACGCGGAGTGCGCCAGCGCATACGAGCTCACCGAGTCCACTACCGCGGCGTTTCAGCAGCACCCGGACTACGCGATCATCACCAGCTTCCCGGGGCTGGCCGATCTGTCCGGCGCACGAGTCCTCGGCGAGCGTCGAAGGACGCTGGCGGAGCCGTGCAGTGCTTCCCATCGGACGTTGTACGCCTCCGGCCACAGACCGGCCGCCCACGCGGATCTCCTGCTCCTCCGTAGTGAACTGGCGCCCCTGAGATCCTGATGAGCCACCACGAACGCCTCGGAACTTTCGATCGGCGGCAGGGATGACCGCCCTGGCGTTGGGGGCCGCACCCACCAGCGCCGCCTCTGGCTGGCATGCCGGGCTGTCTCGGTCGTGTACGGCCCACACCTCGTTGTCGTGCCAGCGGAGGCTGTGCTGTTCGAGCTCGGCGTGGCCCAGTACGCGCGGGCAGGTCGGCGGCCAGCAGCCGCTTGCGGGCCCGGTCGGCTGAGTCGACGACGTACGCGGGCACAGCGCTCTGGCCTCGCTCATCGAGGAAGTCGATCGGCGGCCACAGCCCAGAATATGTTCAAGGTGCGCGCGGCGGATCTCGCCGCGGCCCGTCCCTGGGCGTTCCCAGGGCTGCTACAACGCTCTGCTGGCCCTGCAGGTGCTCGCCGGTCTGGCCATGGCGCGCTGGGGCCTGGCCGCCGGCGGCCAGGCGCTCGTCCTGGCCGCCAGCGCGTCCATGCTCACTGCGAGCCTGGCGTTGACCGCCTTCGACCCCCGCCGGGCGCGGATCAAGGGGCTGATCGGTCAGGGCGCACCCGCCTTAGCGCCTCTCATTGCCCTCCTGGCTTGAGCCGCATCCCGGCTTCGGCGACCAGTCGCACATCGGCAGTAGCGGATGTTCGGCCCGCGACCGCTCGGCGGCACGCGAGTGCGACGGATCGCGATGCGGGTTGCCCCCTGCAACCGGGTCATCGACACCTGCTCCCACGTCGCTGCGGAGGTCGAGCAGCGGCCGCTCGACGACCTCGAACGCCACTGGCCCACCGCGCTCCGCGACCACCGACATCGTCACCAGAGTGGTCGACGGTGGGAGGCGTGCGCCGTTGTCCCCAGCTCACCGTCGGCGGGAAACCCGCCGCGACGCCGTTGTGGGCCGCTGCGAAGGCGCCCGGCGGGGGACCGAGCAGATCGCGCGGATCCTCAAGTCGCTGTGCGCAAGCCTGCTGCGGGTGGCCGGTCACCAACGCGACGACACTCCCCTGGGTTCATGGCTCCAGCACGTCAGCGGCGTCGAGAAGCGGCCTGGTGGAGGACGACCACGACGACGACCTGCACCGCCAGGACGAACGCCTGGGCGACGGGCGACTTCACGGTCAGCACCGCGACGGTCGCGTTGACGCCGAAGTGCACCGCGATCGCCGCGACGACCCCCGCCCGCTCGTAGGCGTAACCGGTCAGCAACGCCATCGGCAGCACGCTGAGCGTGAACAGCAACCCGCTCCAGCTGAACAGCCCCAGCTCGGACTGCACGGTGCCGCCGATGAAGAACAGCGGCAGGTGCCACACCGCCCAGACGACACCCAGCAGCAGGCCGGCCCGGAGATGGCTCATCGTCGCGAGCAGCCGCGGGTAGGCCGTGCCACGCCAACCGGGCTCTTCGGCCAGCGGCCCCCCGATCACCATGCTGATCAGGAACGGCACCGGCCCGCCGATGGTCGCGATCAACTTCTGCCCTTCGGTGAGGCTCACCGCGGGACCACCCACCAGATCGGCGAGCAGCGCGGCACCCACGACGGTCGCCGAGGCCAGCACCAGGAGGGGCAACACCCACAGCAGCCGTGCGCTCGACCGGAGTCGCACGGTGTGCGCGGGAACCGGCTCGCGACGACGGCCGCGGCGCACTCGCACGACGATCGCCCCGAACACCGGTCCGAACCCGCCGAGCAGGTAGGGGATGGCAGTGGGGGAAGTGGTCGGCGATCCACCGAGGGCTATCGCGAGGAGCCAGAAGGCCCAGGTGGTCACGAACGTGACGGTCCAGAAGACGGTGAGGTCGCTCTTCTGGCGAACGGGGGTGGCGGTGGTCACGACTTCGTTCCTTTCACGGCGAGCAGGGGGTGCGCGGGCGCGCTGAGGGGAGCCGGTGGTCGGTCGACCGGCCACCGGCGGGTGCTTTTTCGTTCCGGTCAGGGGTGTTGCTCGACGCCGAGCCTGCGGGCGAGCCAGGACGTCACCTGCGCGAGCAGGTCGGCGTCGACGGGCTTGCGCAGTTGCGCGGGGTAGGAACGGACGGACAGCCGGCCTGGATCGCGGCGCAGCAGGTGCGTCAGGTCCGGGATCCGGTGGGTTTCCACTTCGCCGGGTACGAGGTCACGGATCCGGTCGAGGTCAGCCGGGTCCACTTGGACGTCCTTGCCGCCGGTGATCGCCAGCACGGGCGCCTGCACGTTCGCCAGGTCCGGGCGGGAGTCGTGGAGGAGCATCTCCGACATCCACCGGGCGTTCAGCTTCGTCCTGGCGACGCGCACCACGTCGGCGTCGGACGCCTTGACCCGCGCCAGCTGCCGATTGCCGAATTTCCGCAGGACGGACCGCAGGGGCGCGGGCAAACCACTCGTGATCGTCCTGGCCTGCCAGCGCAACGCGTCCTCACCCGAGCGCGCGAACCCGGCCAGCAACACCACCGCCGCAACCTCGGGACGCGCGCCGAGCGCCATCGCGTGAACGGCGCCTTCACTGTGCCCGACCACACCGACGGCACCCGCCCGCACGTCGGTTCGTCCGGCCAGGGCGCGCAACGCGGCGGCGGCGTCCCGCCGGTTGTCGATGAAACCGGTGGCCCGCCAGTCGCCGGGCGTCGCACCGACACCTCTCCGGTCGTACCGCAACACGGCGATCCCGACCGCTGCGAGCGCGGCGGCCAGCGGCGGCCCGAGCCCCATGCGAAGCCGCCTGGTGTTGGCATCCCGATCGAGCCGGCCAGACCCGTGCAACAGCAGGACAGCCGGATGCGGACCGGCACCCACGGGCAGCGTGAGGGTGCCCGCCAGCGGCAGCCCGTCATCCGCGGTGATCGTCATGTCGACCTCCCGCATGGCCAACTCCCATTGTTCTCAGTGTTGCGATCATTATCGTCCATGAGAACGTTATCGTATGTGAGAAAATTCGTCCATGGCTACCGCGGACCTCCTCCTGCATCCGGTGCGGATGCGCATCCTGCAAACGCTGTTCGACGCCGACCCGCTGACCACGGCGCAGCTGCGGGAACGCCTGCCCGACATCGCGCCGGCCACGATGTACCGGCACATCGCCGCGCTGACCGAAGGAGGCGTGCTGGAGGTGGTGGAGGAGAAGCGGGTTCGCGGCACGGTGGAGCGCAGCTACCGGGTGCGCAAGGAAGAGGCCGTGGTCGACCCGGCCGCGCGAGCCGCGATGACGCGGGATGATCACCGAAGGGCGTTCACGACGTTTGCGGCGTCGTTGATGGGGGACTTCGACCGGTACTTCGCCCAGGAAGGGGCCGAGCCGAATGCTGACGGGGTTGTCTACCGGCAGGCTGCGGTGTGGCTCACGAACGAGGAGTTCGCCGAGATGGTGGCGGAGATCGAGCACGCGGTCGTCTCGCGGATGGACCGGGTGCGGGAAGGCCGGGTACGTCGGGTGGTGAGTTTGGTCGTGGTGCCGGACAAGCCTGAGGCGGGATGAGTTTCGGGGAGTGTCCCTGTGACGCTGCTATGTGGCGTCAAGGTCTGGTGTGTGGTGTTGCTGGAGGGCGCGGAAGAGCTGACGCGCGATGATCCGCTTGAGGCAGCTGTTGATCTCTCGGAGGGTTTCCTTCCGCCGGCCAGCCTGTCCCGGGGGGTGTCCCTATCTGGTTGTCAAGCCGCAGCGGCAGCGGGGTGGCGGTAGTGGGTGCCGTTGCGGAGCATGGCGTAGAGGACGTCGCAGCGG
>NZ_JBFAZA010000076.1:0-10612 GCF_040681595.1 Amycolatopsis sp. NPDC051716
ACTCGGGGTCGTCGCCCTTGCTGGCGCTGGCGTTGAACACGGTGAGCAGCTTTTTCGCGTCGTGCGGCAGCAGCTCGACGACGCATTCCTCGTGCCCGGAATCCCAGATGGACACGATCGCCAACGCCATCGTGATCCGGTCCGTCGCGGCGACGGTCACGTGCTCGCGGTCGATCGTGAAGCGGACCCGGTTGTACTCCGGCAGGTCCTTGTCGACGCCCGCGTGCGGGAGCACCGCGGTGAGAGCTTGGCGTAGGTCGGCGGTGCCCACGGTGAGACTGGTCATGCGTTGCTCCCGACGTAGCGAAAGTTCTTGTAGGGCACGAGATCGACCGCTCGGGCAAACCGGCATCCGTCGCACTGGCAGCAGAGGTCAGGACGCTGCTCGCCGTTGAGGATCACCAACGTCGGGTGGTCGGCGAGCGCGGTTGCGAGCTGGTCGCGTAGCTCGAACCGGCTGAAGCGGTTCTCGCTGAGCTGCTCGTTCTGCTCGGCCTCTCGGCAGTCGCAGGCGAGGTGATGATCAGTGCACGCGTCATAGCGCGGATCGCTGGTGTCGCGCGGCGGCGAGCTCGTCACGGCGACGGGTTGGCCGCGGAAATGGACGATCGGGCCGACGAGATCCGTCGATGGGCGGGCGATGTGAGGCGGCATATCGGTATGCGTCATCGGGTGGCCTCGCTCGGGTCGCTAACGATGCGGATGATCGCCTCGCGCATGTACTCGCCCGCGTCGGTTTCGCGCTCCCACGACCGGAGTTCGACGGGATACATGCCGTCCTCCCGTGGGGTGCGGGCGGCGATGACGTTCGCGAGCCGCTGCTGCTCGATGAGCTCGACGAGCCGGTCGCCGAGATACAGCAAGGCGTGTGCGGTGGCGGCCTGCGTGACGGTCGCTGTCGCGACCGGGTAGTCGACGCCCCCGGACCCGGCCAGAGTCGCCGCCTCCGCCGCGGCATCGGCGGTTTCGGCGAGCAGCGCGGCGGCGATGGCGCGGTAGTTTCTGTGGTCGCTCACTGACCGGCCCTCTTCGCGGCGGCGTCGGCGGCCTGCGCCTGGACGAGGAACCTCGTCATCTGCTCGGCCTGCTCGGCGGTCAGATCCTCGAGCGTGGCGAGGTCGGGGCGGTGTATGGCGTTGCGCACCCATTCGAGCCGCTCGCCCTCGTCGAGCACGTTGTCTCGTCTGAGGGCCGCTTTGAGGGCCGCGATCTGTTTGGGAGAGGCCTTGACCGAGCCGTCTACCTGCGGCATGTCCGGTTTTTCGCCCTCCTGTGAGGCGGTCGCGGGCGCGGGCGGGTTGTCCTCGAGGTGCGCGAGGAACCGAATGGCCTCGCCGCGGGTCACCTCGGCGGGCGTTGCGATCTTGCGGCCGAGGAACCGGCCGATCTCGGCGAGAATCTCGGCGTCGTCGGTGATGCCTCGTTCGCTCATCAGTCGGCCGATTTTGCGCTGCTGAATCTTGGTCATCGGCGGATCGGCGGGCTCGGTCTGCTCGGTGTCTGCCTGCTGCTCGGGGGGTGCGGCCGCCTCGGCGGACGGTGTCCACGTCTTGACGGGTTCGGCCGGTTCGTCCGGGGCACTCGCGGCGGCGAGCGCCTCGGCTGGTGACACCCGTTCGGACTTCACGCGCACCGGCTCGGGCTCGCTCTCGATGTCCTCGACGGTGCGGGAGATGCCGAGCAGCACGTCGGGCGCGAGGCGGCGGCACACTTCGGCGGCGGCCTTCGCCCACAGCATGTTCTCGGGTTCGGTGAGGTACTTCTCGTTCCCGATGAGGTTGCCGTTCTTGTTCCGGGCGTATTCACCTGTGGCGGGGTCGGTCTTCGGGATATAGCCCGCCTGGTCGGCGCGCTCGATCGTCCATGTGCTTGTTTCCGTCTCGACGCCGTCGGGCGAGGTGCCGGTGAATACGACGCGCTCGGGGCCGGATTCGACCGTACGGAAGCGGAAGCCGCGATTCTTGAGCAGCGCGACCATGGTCCGGGCGTAGATGGCCGGCATACCGTGCACGGTGAAGATCTGCTGTAGCGACTGCAGCGGGTTCAGGCCGAGCTCGGCGCCGTGCAGAATCGCGACGGTCGCCGCTTTGGGGTTGCCCTGGTAGAACGTCGGGACCATCGGCGTCATGCAGACGGTGTCTGCGAACTTCCGCGCATCGTCCATGAACGACAGGTAGCGGCCGAGCATGGTGAACGGGTCAGGCCCGGCAGCGCTGACGAGGGTGCCCTCGGTCGGCTCGACGGTGGCGATTTCAGTGGTCACCGGCTGTACTCCTTTTTGAATTCCCAATTGGGTAAATCGATTTCGTGCGGGCCGGGTCCGTGGTCCGGCCATGCGCCGGACTCGCGGCAGGCCGCGTACTTGGTGAGCGCGCGTCGGGCGATGTCCCCGCCGAGGTCGACCACGCGTCGTTTGAGCCGGTGCACCGCGACGAGGTGCGGCGGCCGTTTCGCCACGGCCACGAATACGAAGTCGTCGAGCGGGCGCTCGGCCGCGGCGAATGTCGCTTCGTACCACCACTGTTGGACGTGGTAGCCGAAGCGGCGAACCTCGTCCTCGAAGTCGTCGGGGGCCGACGACTCGCACGTCTTGAGGTCTACGCCGCGGCGGCGGTGCAGCCAGTCGGTACGTGCGCGCATCATCACGCGAGTGAGCGGATCGCGGCCGTAGGCGCTCACCTCGGGGGTGCCTACGTCGAACAGCGGTCCGGCCTCGTCGTGTGTGAGCACGGCCTCGGCCATCGTCTCGACGAGGTCGATTTCATGGCTCAGCAGCGGCACCTCACCGCGGGCCCGGATCTCTCTTCGCAGCTTCTGGTTGGCCGGTTTCTTCCAGTCCGGTGCCTTCACCTCGACAATGCGCGGCCCCACGCCGAGGACGAGCGTGTGTGTCGCGGTGCCCTTTTCCATCTCGGGTGTCGGCTCGCGCACCTCGGGGTGTTCGAGCTCGTACAGCCATTCCGCCGGGGCGAGCTCGAGCAGGCGGCGCGCACCGCTCGACGACAGCGAACTGCGGTCACGGTGGTACACGTCCTCCGGGACGCCTGCGTACAGGCCGGGCTCGGTCGGGGCGGTCATGCCGCGTCCGTTAGGAGATCTGGCCGGACCGCGCGCAGCAGCTCGGCGGTTTTCCGGTTGATGTACTGCTGCCGGGTCATCAGCGAGCCGACCACGTTCTTGCTGAGTCCGGCTCGCTGGGCGATCTCGCGGTAGCTCCAACCGGTCTCGGCGTGCACGCGCTCGACGTGCTTGCGCACCGGCGCCGCGTCGACGAGTCCCTGCTCGCACGGCGGGCACCGCGTGACGGTGTTTTGTCGGCGCGTTTGGAACTCGCTGCGGCACTGCGCGCAGACGATCGAGCGTGGCTCGTGCGCGCCGCTCTGTTTCTCGGGAGGTTTGCGGCCGAGCCAGATGTGCAGCTGTGCCCATTCCCCTGCGAATCGGGTGTGGTAGCCGCCCGCGACGCCAGCGCGGATGTTGTGGCGTATCGCGTCGTCGCCGCAATCCCGCTGCACGGGGCAGCCCCAGCAGATGCGTTTCGCCTCTTTGGTGGCGGCGCTGTGGAGGTTGCGCGAAAACCACATGTCCGGGTTCGGGTGCTTGCCGCAGGCCGCGCGATGCCGCCAGTCATCCGCCGTCTGGTCCACGCCGCCGACCATCAGGCCACCTGGGCGGGCGGTGGTCCGGCGTTGCCGTCGATCAGCATGGCGACACCCCCGTGCGGACGTCGACCGCGTGCTCGTGCGCGACGTCCGGGTCGGATTGAGAGCCCGCCCGGATCGGCGCGGTGTCGGCCGGGATCCGGCCGGTGCCGCCGCACACGTCGCACCACGGTTGGCCCTTGCCGGTCGGGCCGCACGTGCAGCTGGGGCACGGCGTGCCCTCGTCCTCGTCGTACTCCTCGACGGTCTCGCCGTCGTCGGCATCGACGGCCGCCGGGTCGTCGTCCTGCTGCTCTTTGTGTTCGATCCAAAGTCGGTGCGGGGTCGACCATGCTTCCCTGGCGTACACCCGGACGATGGCGTTGTCGGGCAGCCTGGCAGCCGCGATGACGGCCGCCCGCAGCTCGCCGAGCGTGACGTCGGCGCCTACGTCTTCGGCCCCGAAGTAGGCGTTTACCTGTTGCACCGTGGTCCGGGTCGTCGACAGCGACAGTCTCAGACCGGTTTCGGGGTCGGTCGTTGTGCGCCTCATCGAGCCGACACCGCCTCTCGCGGGTCGGTGACGAGCACGCGGTCGGCGACGATCGCGGCGAAGTCGCGCACCTGAAACAGGGGCAGGTTCAGCCCGAGCACGAACTGCGCCGCGTATACGGCCTCGGTGAGCTCGGTCCACGCCGCGGGGTCGACCATCGGCGGCGGCGGCCCGTACGGGTACAGACGCTCGGTCTCCTCGCGCAGCGCGGCGGCCGGGGTCGGCGTGAACCAGCGGCGGGCGATGGCGGGCAGCGGCCTGGTTTCTGGCATGGCACGGCCCCCGATCACTTCGCCGCGATGGGCTCGGTCGGCGTCGGGTCGGCGCCATCGGACTCGGGATGCACGAGAATCGGGGCGAATTCCAGCGCGTGCTCGACGGCGCAATTGCCGGGCGTGCATTCGTCGTTGCACTCGTGCGGCGCATCGGCGGGCGCGGCGTCGGCCGTCACCGGGGCGAGGATGTTGTCGACCTGCTCGGCGAAGTCGTGCTGTCCGTACCAACGCAGGTTTTCCGCGAGCAGCGCGAGCCGCGCGGCGAGGTCGGTCGGCGGCGCGGCCACGCCGCGCGCTGCCAGGCTCGCGCCGAGCGAGGCGTACAGCACGCGGGCGTCGCCGGTGTCGAGGAACAGTGTCGTGCCGCCGCTCAGGCGGACGAGGTACTGATTGTGGTCGGGATCCCAGGCGACGCCGACGGGTGCGTGCGAGGCGATCGGGTATGTGACGGAGATGAACGAGCTCACGGCTGGTTCCTTTCGGGGCGGGGTACGTTGCTTGTGCCCCGGTCCCGACCGAGCAGCTTTCGGTCGGGCCCGGGTGCGTTAGAGAGGGACGTCGGCCGCTTCGAGCTCGTCGGCGGCCTGACGCAGGACGCGAGCGAGGTCGACGGCGGCGATCTTGAGTCGCGGGCGCTCGGCGGGCGGCTCGAGATAGAACACGGTCGCGCCGAACTGTTCCGGGTTATCGGGGTCGCGGCCGACCACGAGCGCCATCGCGCCGTAGCGGAGTGCCTCACGAAACTCCGGGCCCGGATCGAATTCGCCGTCGGCGCTCATCCCGGCCACCTGCGGGCGACGTTGTGAGCCTCGTTGAGGTGGTCGTTCATCTCGAGTGCGATCTCGCAGGCGGTCGCATCGGCGATTGCCGCCAGAGCGACGCGCAACGGCTTCGCGCGGCGGACAGCGCGGATGATGGTGAGCGCGATCAGGATTCGGGTCACGGCGAGACCGCCGTCGACCAGACCATGAGCGCGAACCACAGGGTGCCGAACGCGAGGATCAGCACGACGCCGCCGATCGCGCCGAGCAGTTTGCGAGTGCCGCGATAAACGTAGGGCAGATGCATCGCCTACCCCCGTCGCGATCCGAGGATGACGAGCGCACTGAGCCCGGCCGCGCCGAGGCCGCCGAGCACGACGATCGCGAACAGGGCGCTCACCGTGCGGCGGCTTTCAACTCGGCCATCTTGTCTCGCGCCCAACGGCCGTCTCGCTCCTGCTCCTCGGCGCGCTGCTTGCGGAGCTCGGCGGCGGCGCGGTCCGCAGCGCGGGCCCGTTCGTCAACCAGAGCGGACGGCGCCCGGCCCGCGAGCACGTCGCCGAGGTGCTGTGTGGAGTTGAATCCGAACCCGCGGGCGAATGCCTGTACGTCGTCGTGCGTGAGATCTGCGGCGCTGCCCAACTTCGGCGTGCTCATGCGCTCGCCTTTTCGGTGTCGTCGTCGGTGGCGACGAGCTGCTCGACGGTCGTTCCGAGGTAGTCGGCGAGCTTGTACAGCTCGCCGTACTTGAAATCGACCCGGCCGCAGAGACGCTGGCTCACGGCGGCTTGACTGATTCCCAGGACGGAACCGAGGTCCGTCTGCGAGGCTCGACGGCGAGCGGCAGCGGCGCGAACGTTCTCCGCTACTCGCTCAGTAGGTGATATGTCCATGAACGAGAAGCTACTCGCTGAGCAGGTAGCGCACAACCGTACAAAATGGTTTTCTTGTGTCTTGAGTCACCCTACGCAGCGAGTGAGCACGCCAAGACTGGTTATTTACGCGCTGAGCGGGTTGAATATCGGGGCATGACCACCTCTTTGCAGCTCATAGACGGCGATGGTGGCGAGAGCCCCAACGACGTCGTCGCGCGGCGCATCAGACAGGAACTAGCCGCGCAGAAGCGCCCCATGCCGCAAACCAAGATCGCGGCCCGGATCGGCATGAAACAGCAGGCGCTTTCGCGTCGGATGCTCGGTGAAGTGCCGTTCAATCTGAACGAGATCTATGCCGTGTGCGAAGCCGCCGGACTGGACACGTTCTACGTACTCACTGGGCGACGAGAAACCCCCCGTCCGGGTGGTCCGAACGAGGGGCTTCCGATGGATGTGCGCCCGGAGAGACTCGAACTCCCAACCTTCTGGTCCGTGCCTGACGACCTCTCTACCTGCGAAGAGATCGTTATCCCGCTCGCCGTTCCGGCGGCGCATCACTCGGCCGGTGCCGCTGCCTCGGAGGGCGGTCGCGGCATGATCTCGGCACCCGGAAACGGGTCGAATTCCGCCGATATCTACGGTGTTGACTCGTACGTTATCTCGGCGCGGGAGCGGTGCGCGGCATGACGATTCGCATCGACTCGGCGGAGCTGCGCGAGCGAATCCGTACGGCCGCGAGCGCGGCGCTCTGGGCCTACATGTCGTCGGCCGCGCCGGACCTCCCCGCGATCGACTGGTCGTTCGACGAGTCGGCGAGCTGTGGCGCTCAGGCACGCGGCTACGTCACCGATCTCGATCACGCCGACCCGGCGGCCGTCGCCGAGCAGTGGCGCGCCGCGCTCGGCATCGACGCCGAATTCGGCGACCAGGGCGACGGCACGTTCGAGTGTCTCGGCACCTGCGGTGATTACGGCGTCTATCTCTGGTACATGGCCGACCGGGCCAGGTGGGAACAGGGCATGTCCGACAGGCGGGCGCGACTCGCCGGAACGGATGGCGCGGCGTGAACCACCTATGCCATCATCTGGCTCAATCGCTCGGCTCGATCGGCCGATCGGGGGGACCCATGTACGGCGTGTTTCACGCTGCGTCTGCTCGGCCGTATGCTACTGCGAGGCAGAATGTTTGCCGTCAGTTTGCAGCAGTTGTACATGGCAGGGTATTGCCTCTCTTTACGTCTTACAAATTCGCCCATTTCGAGGCCAGCGCCCCGATTTGCCTGCCGCAAACCGGCATTCAGATTAGGGGTCGAAAGTGAGACAAAGAAAGCGTCCCATTCGTGAGAATCGAGGGATGAAACTTCACATACCTACGAGTTGGATTGTCCCGCTTCAGAATTACGAGGTGAACCTGCGTGCCGCCGGTCTCTCGGAGACAACGATCCAGCGCCGCACCAGCGACATGGAACAGATCGCCCGCGAGGTCGGCCCCGGCGGACCCGACACGATAACTGGCGAAAAACTGGTGCAATGGATGGGCGATCAGGTATGGGCGATCGAGACCCGGCGCGGCAGACGCAACAGCGCGCGCTCGTTCTGGAAATGGGCGGTAGCTGCCGGGGTGGTCACGGAGAACGCCGCCGAGGCGTTGCCGAAGATCGCGGCCGCCAAACCTAGCCCGCGCCCGGCGCCGGACCGGATCTATCGAGGCGCGCTGCAAGTCGCGTCGCCGCGGGTCCGGTTGATGCTCCGGCTCGCGGCCGAGATCGGTCTGCGCCGGGCCGAGATCGCCGTCGTGCACGTGGGCAACGATCTCATCGAGGGCGACGAGGGATACAGCCTCGTCGTGCACGGTAAGGGGAACAAGAAGGCGACGATGCCTGTGCCGGACGACCTCGGCAACCTGATCGCCGCGGGCGCACCGGCGCACTCGCCGGGCGAGGGACACCCTCGACGCGGGTATCTGTTCCCAGGTGCCGAAGATGGGCACCTCTCCCCGAGGTGGGTCGGCCGACTATGCGCCGAGGCGCTGGCGGCGGCCGCGTACGAGGGCGAGGCGCCTTGGACCGTGCACAAGCTCAGGCACCGGTTCGGTACTCGCGCGCTCAAAGCGACGCGCGACATCCTCGCCGTGCGCGATGCCATGCGGCACAGTAGCGTCGCAACGACGCAGGCCTACTGCGCCGTCGAGCAGGACGCGGTTCGGGCGGCGGTGAACGCCGCAGCGTGATCACGCGTCCCAACAGGGAACGCCCCGGCCAGGTGGTGACTGGCCGGGGCGTTCTTTTTCAGCCTCGATCACATCGAGGCGTCCCACAGTGTAGACATTCGGACAAACGACCAGGCTGAAACCACGCGCCCGTGTCCGGCCAGTGGGGTTGACGCGTTTGCGCAGCTACGCGGATACGTCGAAAAATGCCGCGTGCTGGGCGTAGGCGGAATCCGGCGTGCGCGGCGCCGCGAGAGTAGTGCGGTACTCGTCTTCGACTGCGTCCCATAGTGCGCCGTACTCCGGCAGCAACTCGCGCGCCTTCGCGATGCTCGGGTACGCCTCGGGGTCGAACGCGATGTGTCCGGGCCGGAAATCCATCCGTTCGTCCGGCCAGCGCCGCGCCGGCCTATCGGAACTCGTGTCGTCGATGAACATGACGACAGCGCGGTTCCCCCCCTCGCGCCGCCACGTCGCCGAGGCGGTGCCGCTGGTCGTGAGGTAGCCGACGTGTCCCGTGTCGAACTGCCGTCCGGTGCGCATATCAGTCCTCTCTCGGCCACTCGGTGAGCGGCCCATCGTGGGCGAGTACGGAATTCATCAAGCGGCCCGCGCGGTCCTCATCGCTGGCGAGAACGCCGTAGCCGTCGCCGAGCGGACCATCGGCCCATGTGCCCGTCCAACGACCGATGACGGCGCTCCAATCGGCGGCGATCAGCGGGAAATACAACACACCTCGGTAGAAGTGATCACGCTCGGTCGACAGATACGAGCCCATGAGCGAATGGTCGACGATGCGCAGAACACCCGACCATAGATAATCGCCCTCGGCGGCGAATGTGACCTCTCCCCCGGTGTGGCGCGCGGTGATCGTGTGCCGGTCGACGACGGGCATTCCGTTGCGACTGGTCTCCCAGGCCGCAAACCGGAGTATCGAGAGGTCGAGGCCGATCGGCACGAGGCCGAGCAACTCGTCGAGCGTGAGAATCAACGCGCGCGCCAAGCGGCGAATATTCTCCGGCCCGGGTTTCTGCGTGTTCTTTTCCCATCGAGAAATCTGCTTCTCGGTGACACCGACGCGGTCGGCGAGCTGCATCAGGTTGAGACCGAGCGCTTCGCGCCGTCGCTCGATGATCGGCCCGATAAGCGGCTCGTCCTCTGCCATGTTCGCCCCTGGTCCTCTCGCCGGTCCTGTCGATCATCAGCGACTTTACGCGGATTGCGTGTGCGAGAACAGCATGTCGGAGTATAGTCCGGTGACCGGACTAGGGGGCTGGTCCGGGTACCGGACTAGGAGGGCCGGACCCATGCACGTGAAGATCACCGAATCTCAAGGCGCAGTGCTCGCCGTACTCGAGCCGGGCGGAATGCTCACAATCGACCAGATCGCGCGGGCCGCGCAGCTGACGACGTACCGAACGCGATCGGCCGTTTCGGCGCTCAAGTCGCGCGGACTGATCTGCTCCGGCTCGGCGAGGATGGGCCGCTACCAGATCACCGACAGCGGGCACCGCGCGTACGCAGCACACGGGCGGGTGGCGCGATGACAACGCACCGCATCGAATCCGTACTCCTGTCCCAGTGCGGAGCATGGACAACGACCGACGGCACGACACACGGCCCGCTCGCTGAGGTGCGATGCCCCGACGTCGCCGCCGAGCGTTGCACCGGCCTCGCGCCCTACACGAGCACCGGTCGAATCGGTGACCACATCCACACCGGGCCCGGGCGCTGCCGCTGGGTCGGGAGCCCGGTGCTCGACGACCGGCACACGACCGCGCGCAGGCGGCTGCGCGTCGTCGACGGCGTGATCGAACTCGACGCCGAGGCGGTGAACCATGCGTAGCGTCGCCGAGCTGCTCGCCATATTCGGCGCCGACGACGACGCGAAACGTGCGCTCGCGCGGCCGGATACCGAACCCACGTACCTCGACCGGGCCGACGGCATCGTTGCGATCAGTGACGAGGGGTACCTCGACGAGGACGCGCAGCGCGGACCGGCCCACGGCCCCAGGCACAATCGCCGCCTCGCGCGACAGCTGTCGTTGAGTCACCGTATCGAGGCGGATCGATGGTGACCGATTGGGGGCACTTCGCGGTCGCCGCATGCCTGATCACCAGCGGCTTACTGGCCCTGCCCTTCGTCGTGTGGCTCTGGCCGCAGCGAATACCGCGCGGTTACAGCGTCGGCGAGATCCGCGCTCGCGTGCTCGCCGAGAGCGCAGCGCCGATGCATTCGTGCCACTCGGCGCCACGGCACCGGCTCGGCGAGCTCGAGGCGTACCGGACGCTCGGCGGG
>NZ_JBFAZA010000077.1:0-9358 GCF_040681595.1 Amycolatopsis sp. NPDC051716
GACAAACGACCGGAAATTCGGTAGCCAATACTTTGATTGTTGGGATCAAAAATCAAAAACAGTTGGCTCGAAACCTCCTTTCATCAAAAAATAATAATACGATTTTAGTGACCACGATTCAAAAACTCTCTGCGGCTATGCGAAGTGCCCAACAAGAGAGTGAAGAAAAAGGCTCGAATCAATTTGAGAAGCTACGGCAAGAACATATTGTTTTTATTGTTGATGAGGCTCATCGTGCGGTTAGTGATGAGGAAATGAAGCGAATTAAGAAAATATTACCCAATTCAACCTGGTTTGGATTAACGGGGACGCCTATTTTTGAACAAAATAAAAAGCAAGAAAATGGAACCTTTGCCAGAACGACGAGCCAGCAATACGGGCCACTCCTTCACTCCTATACAACCAAAAACGCTATGGATGATGGCGCTGTTTTAGGCTTTCAAGTCGAGTATCATTCACTGATTTCAGAAGAGGATCAAGAGGTAATTGTCACCCAACTCAATAAAGGAAAGTTACCAGACGATGTCTTACAACAAGAAAAATTGTTGCCTACGGAACTTTATGAAACAGATGAACATATTCGTACCATGTTACAAAAAATCTTTAATCGGAGAAGTGTGGTCAAAAAGTTCAAGGTACAGAATGGTTTTCCTACGATGTCAGCCATTCTTACCACTCACTCGATTGCCCAAGCCAAACATATTTACCGGATTTTAAAGGAAATGAAAGATAATGGGACACTCTTGAATGGGCGACAATTTGATGAACGTCATCAACTGATTGATAAAGATTTCCCAAGAGTAGCTATTACCTTCTCAACCAATCCGGATCAATTAGAAAAAAATGAACAAGACGATGAATTAGTAGAGATCATGAAAGAGTATGCGAAACAGTTTGATGCTTCTCCTTATCAAGATGAGAAACTCTACAATCAAAATATTAATAAACGGTTGGCCCGTAAGGAAAAGCAATATCAATCGGATGGTCAGTGGCTAGATTTTGTCATTGTTGTCGATCGTTTATTGACAGGCTTTGATTCTCCAACGATTCAAACCTTATATATTGATCGAGAAATGAACTATCAAAAGCTCCTTCAAGCGTTCTCAAGAACGAATCGTATTTATACAGGAAAAGATTCTGGGTTGATTGTCTCTTTTAGAAAGCCCTTCACCATGAAAGAAAATGTGCAAAACACGTTTCGTCTATTCTCAAATGAAAATCAAAACTTTGATCAACTGATTCCAAGAGAATATGAAGAAGTCAAAAAAGAATTTATCGAATGTTCAACACTTTATAAACAAAGCGAAGCCGACCTATCGGATAAACCCAATGATCTTAAAACGATGATTGCGCAAGTGAGTGCTTATCAAAAGCTAGAAAAGAGTTATAAAGCGCTCCGAAGCTATGATCAATACGAAGAGGACTTTGAAGCATTTTCAGAAGTAGTGGAGCAGATGCCACAATATCAAGGTAAAACGGAAAATGTTAAAACAAAGATTAAAGAAATGATCGAGGATGAGGAGCATCCTGAGGAAGACTTCGAGAAGCTTTTACAAGAGATTGCTTTTTCTTCGCAGCTCAATGCGACACATAAAGACATCGTGGATAGTTTTTATATTAATCAACTTTTGAAAGCGATTCAATTAAACGAAGCAGGGGCCGTTGAAAAATTTGAAAAAGAAATCCAACAAAAGGATCCTCAAATCCAAAAGATGTATCACACCTTGAAAGATCAACTCGTCAATACTACTGAAGAGATCGATGTGGCTCAATTAAAAGAGACTTCGATTCAAAATGAAATTCAAAGACAACTTCAAAAAGAAGCCGAAGAATTTGGATTATCCTTCGACTTTTTACAGTCTGCAATGAATGAATATCAAGGCGATAAGAAAACGATCCCTTATTTAACTCATTTACTGGATTCGATGACCCTTAGTAAAGAAGAGTTTGAAGCCAAAACGGGTGAAAAATACAGAAGAAGAACAAAAGTTTTAGAAGAACGACTACAACAAAACTTTGAACAACTTCAAAAATGGAAAGAAGAATTATAATGGCGACAGGTTTAAATCAACAACTATGGGCTTCTGCGGATATCTTACGTGGGAAGATGGATGCAAGTGAGTATAAAAACTACTTACTGGGATTAATTTTCTATAAGTACTTGTCTGATGCGCAGCTGAGAGAAGTTTATGAACAAGAAAATGGCAAAACAGATACCTTCCCAGAACGTTCCACTCAGTATGCAGGCTTCATGGAATGGTACGAAGAAGACAAAGACGATTTAATCGAAAATATCCAACCCAAACAAGGCTACTTTATCCAACCCGATCAATTGTTTTATCACTACCGCCTCAAAGCTGATAACTATGAATTTAACTTGACCGACTTACAAGCAGGTTTTAATGAGTTGGAACGTCAAGGAGAAGAATTCAGTGGATTGTTTGCGGATATTGATTTAAACTCCACAAAATTAGGCTCAAATGCACAACAACGTAATGTGACGATTACTGAGGTCTTGCGTGCTTTAGATGAGATTGACTTATTTGAACACAATGGCGATGTGATTGGGGACGCTTATGAGTATTTAATTGGGATGTTTGCGGAAGGTGCGGGTAAAAAAGCAGGCGAGTTTTATACCCCACAAGCTGTTTCACGCATCATGTCAGAGATCACTTCAATCGGCCAAGAATCTCGAGCACCTTTTCATATCTATGACCCTGCGATGGGTTCAGGTTCTTTGATGCTTAATATTCGTCGCTATCTCATCAATCCAAATCAAGTGCACTATCATGGACAAGAGTTAAATACAACGACCTTTAACTTGGCACGTATGAACTTAATTCTTCATGGGGTGGATAAAGAACGCATGAACCTGAATAACGGAGATACTTTAGATGCCGATTGGCCCTCAGAAGAGCCTTATCAGTTTGATTCCGTAGTCATGAATCCACCTTATTCTGCAAAATGGTCAGCGGCAGATCAGTTTCTCTCTGACCCTCGTTTTGAGCGTTTTGGAAAATTAGCGCCTAAATCTAAAGCTGACTTTGCCTTTCTCCTTCACGGTTTTTACCATTTGAAAGAATCGGGAACAATGGGAATTGTCCTTCCGCATGGCGTGCTCTTTAGAGGAGCCGCAGAAGGAACCATTCGTCAAGCCCTTTTAGAAATGGGAGCCATTGATGCGGTCATTGGCTTGCCGGCCAATATTTTTTTTGGAACGAGTATTCCGACAACGGTTATTATTTTGAAGAAAAACCGCTCTCATCGTGATGTCTTATTTATCGATGCTTCTCAAGATTTTGAAAAACAAAAAAATAAAAATGTCCTGTTGGATGAACATATTGATAAAATTGTTTCTATCTACAAAAAACGAGAAGATATTGAAAGATATGCTCATGTTGCAAGTTTTGATGAGATCCAAGAAAATGACTTTAACTTAAATATCCCTCGTTATGTCGATACCTTTGAGGAAGAGGAACCGGTTGATTTGGTTGCAGTAAATACCAATCTCCTTAAGGTCAATGAAGAATTAGTTCAACAAGAGCAAGTGCTCTTATCGTTGATTGACGATTTTTCAGAAAGTGAAGAGAATCAAGCCTTAATTGATTCGATGCGTCTTCTTTTGAGAGGTGGGCATGATGAGTAAAAAGAGTCCACAATTAAGGTTTGAAGGTTTTACGGATGATTGGGAAGAGCGTAAGTTCTCAAATTTAGCTGAAGTAAGACGGGGCTTAACATATAAGCCATCCGATGTCCAAAAATATGGTATTAGGGTTCTTCGTTCTTCCAATATTGCAGAAGATACTTTTTTAATTAAATCGGACGATGTCTTTGTAAATAAAGAGGCAGTTAAAATTGACAAAGTGAAAAATGGGGATATTCTTATCACTTCTGCAAATGGATCTAGCCGTTTAGTTGGTAAGCATGCTTTGATTGAAGGGATTGAAAATGATACTGTTCATGGTGGATTTATGCTTGTCGCAAGGGCTGAAAAACCGGAATTTGTAAATGCTATTATGAGTTCTTCATGGTATAGTAAATTTATAAACATTTTTGTTTCTGGTGGGAATGGGGCAATTGGTAATCTAAGTAAATCAGATCTCGAAGATCAAAAGGTTTATGTTCCTAGTGAAATAGAACAAACTAAAATAGGATTATTCTTTAAGGGGCTCGACGATACTATCGCTCTTCATCAGCGTAAGTTAGATTTGTTGAAAGAGCAGAAAAAAGGATACTTACAAAAAATGTTCTCCAAAAATGGGGAAAAAGTTCCTGAATTGCGATTTGCGGGGTTTGCTGACGATTGGGAAGAGCGTAAGTTATCTGACGTAGCTAATCACAGAGGCGGAACAGCTATTGAAAAGTATTTTGACAAATATGGTGTATACAAAGTTATTTCAATTGGTAGCTATGGATTAAATAGCCAATACGTTGATCAAAATATTCGCGCAATATCAAATGAAATTACAGATGGACGAGTTGTTAATTCTGGAGAGCTCACCATGGTGCTAAATGATAAAACTGCTAATGGAACAATTATTGGAAGAACTTTACTGGTAGAAAAAGATAACGAATATGTTATCAATCAACGAACTGAAATTATTTCTCCGAAAGAAAACTTTGATTCTAATTTTGCATATACCATACTTAATGGTCCTTTTAGAGAAAAAGTTAAACGAATTGTTCAGGGGGGAACGCAAATATATGTTAACTATCCTGCAGTTTCTAATCTAAATCTAGAGCTACCTAAGATTGAAGAACAACAAAAAATAGGCTCTTTCTTTAAACAGTTAGATGACACTATCGCTCTTCATCAGCGTAAGCTAGATCTTCTCAAAGAGCAGAAAAAAGGATTTCTACAAAAGATGTTCGTTTAGGGTCTATAATTAGATAATAACCCCTAAGAAATTAACCAAAAACAGCCCTTATACTTACAAGATATAATTATAGGGGCTGTTTTTTACAAATTTATAAAAAATAAAGCATTTATATAAATGTTTTATTGACAAACAAAATGTTTTATTGACAAACAAAATAGGATGTGATATCCTTTATATGAATATAAATGAAAGGACATAATTAAAATGTCAAAGAATATCCAATTAACCCTAACTGATTTGCAGTATGAAACCTTGCTAAAAAAAGCAGGAAGCTTCTCTATCCAGCAATATCTGATTAAAAAAGAATTTCCAAACCACGAATTTTCTCATTGGTTTAACGAAATAACTGGACTAATTGAAAAACTTCCACCTGACACAAACTTTTCACTAAAAACTTTATTATCTGTAAATTGGGAAACTATTCCTAAAGGAGTACGCCTATCAATAGGAAAACAATTTCTAAAAGAAGTCAATGAAGGAAGTATTCGAGCAGTAAAATATGTAAAAAAAGACTCTGCCAATACTACCATCTACAAAAAAACACTTTAAAAAACTTCGCAACAGAACCTATAATATCCTTCTAACTATATAATAACTTGAAAATTACTAATTTATCTGTACTGTAGTATATTAGAATTGAAGGAATTGTAAATAGAATAGTTATTTGATATACTTTAGAAAATACATGTTAATAATGTGAAATCAGACTTTAATTACGGTGAATAATATGAGATTAAGTCTGATGGGTCTTGTTATTATTCTAATATCATTATAGAAATATAAATCGGTAAATTCAGTTTAACTAGGAGGATTATATGAAGCCAATTGTTTTTATCTATCATTCAGTACTTGGAATAAGAGGGTCTGAATTAAATTTGTCAGAGGTTATAAAAAAAGAAGGTTTTGATGTTATCATTCCTGATTTGTATGAAGGAAAGAAATTTGATGATTATAAAACAGCTATGGCTTTTCTCGGAACATTTGGAGAAGATGGTTTAGAAAAGAAAGCCTATGCGATGTTCGAGGAAGAACACAAGAAGAATGGTAAGAAACCGGTTATCTTTATTGGTTTTTCAAATGGTTGTAATTTAGCAGAGTGGCTTTCGCTAAAAATTCCAGAGACAGTTGGAACCATATTGTTACATGGTGGAATGCCAGTTAAAATGTTTGGCTATGAGGGGTGGCCATCAAATCTCCCCATCCAAATCCATTATTCTAAAGAAGATCCGTGGAAACTAGAAGATGAAGAAATTTTACAAGAATTCCTGAATGAAATAGAAAATTCAGGCGCTAAGTTGGAATTCTATGAATATGAAGGAGAAGGATATTTGTTTTCTGATCCTGAATTGCTATTAGAATATAATGATATAGAAACTCAAAATATGTATGAGAAAGTAAAAGGATTTTTAAGTAACTTTTAGTAATGGAATGATAAATTTATGCTGATACCACTAAAGAGCTATGGTAGGAGATTGTCTTGTAAACTGTAACTGGATGTATTATTGAAACTGACAATAAGCTTCTAATGGTTTAGCAAGGGAATGAAATGATTCAAAGCAAAAAGAAGACCACGTACAAAATTTATATGGTGTTCTTTTTGTTTAGTTTTTTAATGTGGTCATAAAAAGGCGGAGCCTATTATAAGTTTAATTATTTAATTTCAGAAAGGTATATATAAATCATGGCGCAACAAATTGTCCTACCCATCAAAGACTCCAACGTCTTAAAGATGGTACAAGATACACTTCTCGATAGCTTCTGTACTTCTTGGCATTTTAGAAAGGAAATCTTCTCATGAAAATTCTTGTTACCGGATTTGATCCCTTTGGCGACGATAAAATTAATCCTGCGATTGAAGCCGTGAAACGTTTGCCGGATGAAATTGCTGGGGCACAAATCGTTAAATTGGAAATTCCGACAAAGTTTAATGTTTCAGCCGATGTCGTTAAAGATGCTATTGCCAAAGAAAAGCCTGACTATGTGTTGAGCATTGGTCAGGCTGGTGGCCGGTTTGAACTCACGCCGGAGCGAGTTGCGATTAACTTGGATGACGGTCGGATTCAAGATAATGCCGGGTATCAGCCACTTAATCACACGATTCATGGCGATGGCGAGAATGCCTACTTTACCCAGTTACCAATTAAGGCCATGGCCAAAGCCATTCGGGAAGCTGGTGTTCCGTCAGCAGTCTCCAACACAGCAGGCACTTACGTCTGCAACCACATTTTTTATCAGGTACAGTATATGCGGGATAAGATGTTTCCCGATATTAAGGCCGGCTTCATGCATATTCCATTTTTGCCGGAACAGGTTGTCACTCGTCCGGAAACACCAGCGTTGTCATTGGATGATGATGTTTTAGGCATCACTGCCGCTATCAAGGCCATCGTGTCCCGTGACGGCAAAGGCGATATCGAAACGATTGAAGGCAAGGATCACTAAAAGCCTGTTTAGTGTTTTTGGACTATTATCAAATAAATAGACATAAAAAAGAAAAGCGTTCTAATCGTTTTTCCTTTTTTATCAGATGTTCAGAAAATGGTCATTTTCTGAACACTCTTCTTTTCTTATTAAGATTATTAAAATCATTTGCATTTATTGTTCATTAACCCGTAATTTATTCTATGTTAATTTATATAAGTGCTTTCAAGTTATGGTACAATACTATCAATGGAGGAATGCTATGAAAAATTTATTAATAGTTTTTGAAGGACTTGACGGTTCAGGAAAAACAACTCAAATTGATATGTTACATCAATGGTTTGAAAATAAAAAACTTAAAGTTTTTACAACAAAACAACCAACAGATTACTATAGAAATGATAAAAGAGTTAGAGATTATTTGGATAATGGTATTGCGCCCAATATGTATTCGATTGCTTTATTGGCTGCAGCTGATAGAACTTATCAGATAACTTCAGAAATTTTCCCCAAAATATCTGAAAGCAACATTATATGTGATAGATACTTATACAGTTCACTAGCGTTCTTTAAAGCTCGTGGGATAGACTACAAAGAAATTCTAATGATTAATAAAGGTGTTCCTACTCCAGATGTTACAGTGTTTTTAGATGTTCCTCCAGAGCGTGCTTTAGAGAGAGTTCGTCAAAGGGATGGAGAAGATATAAAGTATGAAGAAAAAAATGAGTTAGTATTTAACCAAGTAAGACAAAATTTTCTTGATGTTTTACCTAAAAATGCTTTACTTGTTGATTCAACTGTAGGGATTGACAAAGTTCATCAAATAATAACTAATTTTGTAAGCGAGGTAATGGATAAATGATGTTTTCTGATAGATATATACAAAAAGTAGTCAATACAAAATCTCATCTATGTGTTGGGTTAGATCCCATTTTAGAGAATTTTCCTAGCTATATTTTAAAAAAGGCAGAGAGCATCTATGGAAAGACCCCTAGAGGAGCAGGCTACGCTATTTTTGAATTTAATAAAATGATTATTGATATAGTGGCAGATAAAGTTCCAGCTGTAAAACCTCAACTTGCTTACTATGAGAAGTATGATTATTATGGAATAGAAGCTTTTTGGAAAACTGTGGATTATGCTAAGAAAAAGAGACTTATCGTTATTGCGGATGCTAAGAGAGGAGATATCGGAAGTACTTCTCAGGCATATGCAGAAACTTTTTATAAGAATACAGCTGATGAGTGGAGCTCTACTTTATCTGTAGATGCAGTAACAATTAATCCATACTTGGGAAGTGATGGATTAGACCCATTTATAAAATTAGGAGAAGAAAATGATAAGGGCTCTATTATTTTAGTGAAAACAAGCAATCCTTCTTCAGGAGAATTGCAAGATAAAATACTGGATTCTGAAAATAAAACTATCTCTGAAGTTGTATGTGATTATATTATTAAAAGCACGAATAAAGTTGGGAATTATGGATTTTCAGATATTGGAGCTGTCATTGGAGCAACATATCCCGAAGATTTAACTAAGTATAGGAGACTCTTACCAAAAACCTTATTTCTAATCCCAGGAGTTGGTTATCAAGGAGGAGATGTGAAACTATTAGACGCAGCGTTTGATAATAATGGTTTAGGAGCCATCATAACATGTTCAAGAGCAATTGATTATGCTTATAAAGATACAGGTTTATCAGAGCAAGAAGTAAAGAATTCTATTTTAGAGGCAGTTGACTATTATAATGGATTAATAAATAAAGCTTTGATAAAATCTAAAAAGGTTTATTGGGAGAGGGAGAAAAATTGAAAAAAATATATTAGAGTCAATTTTAATAAAAAATGAAGTTGCTCTTAAAGAAGTTATCACAAAAATAGACTCCCCCTCTTCAAATAATGATGTAGGAACGCTTTTTTATACATCATTTTTTGAAAATTTAGGTAATAAAAATTCTGATATTGACATTTATGGACCAATGTCAAATATTTAGACACAAAATGAGCTATATTTTCTTAAAATAATTTTCTTCTTTCTGATTTGGAGTTAAACCCTTG
>NZ_JBFAZA010000078.1:0-8427 GCF_040681595.1 Amycolatopsis sp. NPDC051716
GTCACCGCGCCCGGGCCCCCGCCCCCCCAAAGGTGGCTTTGTTTCCTAAAACCGCACCGAAGGCCACATTGGGGCGCTCTTCCCGGACGTCAAACAACTTGCGACGCGCGACACTAGGCGTTCCGCAGAGTCCGGCGGCTGGTGCGCGAGGTGTGCTGGGACCCCGACGACGAAGGCCTCCTCACCGGCGGTGCCGGCGAAGAGGCCTTCGCGGTCGATCGATCACGTCGTCAGAGCGGGTGGGTCTCCAGATAAGCGGTCCAGACCTTCTTCGGCACGCACATCCGCCAAGCTTCGACGACCAGCTCCCGCATCTCGCCGGTGTCGATCGCCGCGAGGCGGCAACGGACCCATCGGAAGCGCAGGTCCGCCGGCTCGGGCGGCAGGAACTTGGCCGGTTCCGCCGCGATCAGCGCGTCGCGCTGCTCGCGGGGAAAGGCGAAGCCCATCAGGGTCTCGTCCGCCGACAGCGCCACGAACACGAGCTGGCCCACCCGGAACTTGATCCGGTCGCGCACGAGTGCCTCGTAGGCGCGGGGGAGGGTGGAAGCGAACGCGCGCACTTCGTCGCCGGTGACCATGCCGGCCATTGTCGCGCGCGGAACCGGCGGCGCACCATCCCCGGGTGCGCCGCCGGTTCCGGGTCACGCCCGGCAGGTCCGGCCGCGGTTCACGCAGTTCACCAGGCCGTTCATGATCCGCTGCGACATCACGTTGGCGAAGTCGTCGTGGTCGGAACCCGGGTTGTGCTTCTCCTGCGGGAAAGCGTCCACTTTGTACTGCTTCTTGACCTGGATGTCGTGCGGGATGTCGTAGGTCAGCGAGATCTGCAGCTGCGGCACCGCCTTGAACCCGTTGCCGCACCGGCCGGACTGGTCCGGGAATACGATGTGGGTGCGGTGGTTGGTGCTGTCGGTGTTCTTGCCGTCCCAGCAGCTCGGGAACGTGTGGATCCGCTTGACCTTGCTGCCGTCGGGGCAGATCGGGTACCTGTCGGTGACGCGGTTCTCGAACCCGGTGCACGTCCAGCTCGCCTTGGCGTTGGCGGGCCCGTTGGTCGAGACCTTCGCGTCGCCGTAGAGCACGCGCAGGAAGCGCGGCATCGCCACCACCTTGCCGACCGGGCTGCCGCGGAAGGTGATCTGCACGCGCTGCGGCCGCAGGATCTTGCCGTCGTTGCCGGGCAGCTCGTTGTTCTCGTCCTGTCCGGGCAACGCCCCGCCGGCCGTGGTGCTCGGCGGCGGTGTCGGCGTTCCGGTGTCCTTGCCCGGCT
The DNA here is from genome assembly GCF_040681595.1 of Amycolatopsis sp. NPDC051716. Lineage (NCBI taxonomy): Bacteria > Bacillati > Actinomycetota > Actinomycetes > Pseudonocardiales > Pseudonocardiaceae > Amycolatopsis > Amycolatopsis sp. NPDC051716. The sequence continues at coordinate 1,274 of NZ_JBFAZA010000078.1, forward strand.
TCGTCGCGCACGGCGCGAGCTCGCCGAGGTTGCCCGGCTTCTGCGTGAACCGGCCGATCGCGATGGCGATCCGGTCGATGATCGCGCTGCGGCGGTCCTTCAGCGGGTTCAGGATCGCGTTGCGCACGAAGTCCTGGCCGCCCTGGCCCTGCGTCGCGGCGATGCGCTGGTTGGCCTCGTCGGCCTGCGTGTCGAGCTGGTCGAGGTTGCTGTCCACTTCGGCCATGGCCTGGTCCGGGATGTCGGTCAGCTTGCTGGCGACGTCCGGGCACGCGACCTGGACGGTCTTCGCCTCGCGGTCGGCCTGCGCCCGGTCGCCGTCGGGCACCTTGGCGGGCTCGTTCTTCTCCTCTTCGCCGGTGTCGATGCGGACCACGGGCCAGAAGTAGGCGGACTTGTCGCCGTTGCGGCAGGTGGTTCCGGACTTGACCAGGCTCTTGTTGTTCGAGTCGGCGTTCGTCGACAGGTTGCCGACGTAGTCGTGCAGGTGCTGGGCGCCGTTGCGGACGCCGGGCTGGGCGATGAAGTTGTCCGGGTTGAAGTGCTGGTTTTCGTTGCGGCCACAGTCGACGGTGAACGTGCCGGTCGCGGCGCCGCTGACCGGGCGCGGGTCGAACTGGTTCGGCTTCACCTTCAGGATGTCGACGAAGAACGCGGGGTTCGCTTCGTCGGCGCTGGCTTCACCGGTGTTGCCGGTGGTCGTCGCTACGACGATGCCGCCGACCGCGATCGCGAGGGCGAGGCCGCCGGTCGCGATCTTCGTCCGGCGGGAAAGGCGATGCCGTCCTTGGGTGCGGGACATGGGAAAAATCCTCCGGGGTGTCGGGCTGGCGGGAACGCGCGACACTGAGCCGGGACGAGCCCAGGCTCGACCCGATCAGGCGGGGTTCTTGCGGGATGTGTCGGCAGGAACGACGCCCGGCTGGTCCACTGACCCGACATCAGTGGGTGCGCGGTCACCTGCCCGTGGCCGCGCCGTCAACCGGCTGGTTATCGTTCCGTTATGGAACCTACACGGGCGTTTGACACCGGGCAAGAAGTTCTTTTCGCCGCTACGAACCGTCAGGCCGGGGTCGTGTTTCCGTAGCGGAAGAGGGGTCTGACCTGGGGATCTGTGCGGCGTGCGGAACTCGCGGAAAAAACTTTGAACCGAAGTGAACCGGCGTCCGTATCCCTCGGTGAGGCCTGGGGAATGCGCGCGGCAGGGCGGATAGTCGGGAATTGCCGTGAAATGGCTGAATGGCGCCGTGAATCACCGGTCGGTCGGTGAGGTTGCCGGGCTCATGGCGGTCTCGGCCTGAAGGGCGGGGCCGAGGAGGAGCCCACCGTCGATGACGTACTCCGACCCCGTGATGAACGTGGCCTCCGATGACGTCAGGAACAGGAGCAGCCGGGTGACGTCGGCCGGTTCGCCGAGCCGGGGGATGGCGAACGGCTCGGGTGAGTAGAAGTCGGCGATCGGCGCGGCCGCGCCCGCTGCGGGTTCGTGGATGAACGGGGTCGAGATCACGCCGGGGTGGATGCTGTTGACCCGGATGTGGTCGCGGCCGAGCTCGAGGGCGGCCGTTCGGGTGAGGCCTCGCAGCGCCCACTTGCTGGCGACGTAGGGCGCGTAGTGCGCCGTGCCGCCCAGGGCCATGGTCGAGGCGATGTTGACGATGGCTCCTCCTGCCGCGCGGCGCAGAGCCGGGGCTGCCGTCTTGATGCCGAGGAAGGTCCCGGTGAGGTTGACGTCGAGGATGCGCGACCACGTGGCCCGGTCCGTGTTTTCGATGGCCGCGGGCGGGTTCTGCACGCCCGCGTTGTTGACGAGCACGTTCAAGGCACCGAAGGCGCTCTCGGCGGCCAGCACGGCGGCGGACCACGAGCTCTCGTCGGTGACATCGAGACGGGCGAAGCGAACGCGAGTCCCGAGTTCGCCGGCAAGGGCCGCGCCGCGTTCCGCGTCGGTGCCACCGATCACCACGTTCGCCCCCTCCGCGTGGAAGGCGCGCACGTGGCTCGAGCCCTGGCCGCCGGTCCCGCCGGTCACGAGCACGGTCTGGTTGTCGAAGCGGGGCATTGATTTTCCTTCCCAGTGGTGAGCCGGTCGACTCACCATGCCCTCGACACTAGGTCGGCGTGAGTGGCGAGTCAAGCCACTCACCTCGTATGCTCGGTCCATGAGCGAGGTCGTGCCGACGTATCACCAGCGCGTCGCCCAGGAGAAGCGCGCGCTGATCGTGACGGCCGCGACCGCCCTGTTCCTCGAGCTGGGCTACGACCGGACGTCGCTGGCGCGGATCGCCGAGCGCTCGGGCGTTTCGCGGGCCACCTTGTTCAAGCAGTTCCCGACCAAAGCCGCCTTGTTCGACGCCATCGTGACCGAGTCCTGGTCGACCGCCGACGAGCAGGAACCGCCGCCGGCGGGCAACGTCGTCGACGGGCTCGGCACCATCGGCCGCCGGTACGCCGAGCTGCTGGGCCGGGCCCGGATGACCGACCTGTTCAGGATCGTCATCGCCGAGCTGCCGCGGTTCCCCGAGCTGGCCCATGCGCAGTTCTCGCACGGGAAGATGCCCTACTTCGAGTCCGTCCGCAGCTACCTCCTGGCCGAACACGAGGCGGGAACGGTGCGGGTCGAGGACGTGGACCTCGCGGCCACCCAGTTCCTGGGCATGATCTCCAACTACGTCTTCTGGCCGACGCTCCTGGTGCCGGGCTGGGAGGTGAGTGCCGGACGCGTCGCCGAGGTGGTCGACGAGGCCGTGCGCACCATCGCCGCCCGCTACGCCGTGAGTGGACCAGGGGTGTCCACCGGCGACTGACGACCACGATCAGCGGCGGAGACACCGCAGCACGCGCGTCAGGAAGCGGCTTCCCGGTGGTCGAGCAGGCTGCGCCGCAGGGTCGCCAGGGCGCGGTGCTGGGCGACGCGGACCGCGCCGGCGCTGCCGAGGCCGACCGCGGCGGCCGTCTCCTCCGCCGTCATGCCGAGGATGATGCGCAGGACCAGGATTTCGCGCTGGCGCGGCGGAAGCGTGTCGAGCAGCCCGGAGGACCAGTCGAGCGCCGCGGCGCGCTGGACCTCCTCGCCCGTCGGGTCCGCGCCGCCCGACAGGCCGGCCGGGAGTTCGGCGACCGGGCTGGTGCGGTCGCGTGCCCGGCGGCGGTGGAAGTCGGACACCTTGTGCGCGGCGATGCCGAAGACGAACGGCAGAAAGCCGTCGGGCGGGTGCCGGTACCCCGGCAGCGCGCGCACGATCGCGAGCAGCACGTCCTGGGCGCAGTCCTCGGCGTCCGACGAACCGTCCTGCCACGTGCGCAGCCGGCCCAGGCAGTAGCGGAAGACGATCGGCCGCAGCGCGCGCAGCAGCCCGGCCACCGCGGCGCGGTTGCCCTGCACCGCCGACCGGACGAGCGCCGGGTCGAGGGAGAACGTCGCCGTGGGCGTGGGACCACCCTCGGCGGAGTGCGGCGGCATCGGCCCTCACCCCCTTTTCCTGCGGTTTCCGGCAACGGACGGTCACGACGCTAGGTCACTCCGCGTGGCCGCCACACCGGCCGCCCGGCCGTCCCGAACCGGGTCTTCCGGCCCTGGCCGGAAGCGGCGCGATGTGCGTGGCCGCCGCCGCCGGGGAGCCGGGCCGAACGGCCCTATCGGCGGACCGGGTGAACCGATCACGCTGGTGGCCGGGGATTTTCACAGGAGAAACACAGGGACGCGATGGTGGACGACGTGGGCTTCGGGCTGCTGCTCGACCGGCAGCAGTGCCTCGCCTTGCTCCGGACGGCGAGCCTCGGACGGGTGATCTACACCCACCGGGCCATGCCGGCGGTGCGTCCGGTGCGCTTCACGGTCGTCGACGACGCCGTGGTGTTCGCCGTCCCGCCCGGCAGTCCCTTGTACGCGGGCGCGCGTGACGCCGTCGTCGCGTTCGAAGCCGACGAGTTCGCCGCCGACCTCGGCGCCGGCTGGTACGTCAGCCTGCTGGGCCGCGCCACCGAGTCCGGTGCCGTCGACCTCGGCGAGCGCACCTGCCCGTGCCCGGCGCCCGCCCGCCCGAGCCACCGGTTCCTGCGCGTCCCCGCGGAGACCATCAGCGGTCACCGCATCGCCTGCCACGCGGAGTGATTCCCCGAACGCCGTAACGGACCGGCTCCCGGCATCGACCCACCGGATGGACGAACCGGATTGGGCCGACACGGGCAGTGGCCTGTGGGACCCTTGACCGCCCGGGGCAAGCCCGGGATACCAGCGGAGCCAGCGGGGTCGACGGGAAGTGGCGGACGAAATCAGCATGCCGGCGATCCTGGCCGCGGTGGGCGGCGTCGCCCGCGAGCTGGAGCTGCCCGCGTTGCTGGACCGCGCGGTGACGGCGGCGGCCGAGCTGCTGGGCGCCTCGCGCGCCCGCTTGGCCCTGACCGACGGCGGGATCGCCGAGTACGGCCGGGGCGCGCTCGGCGCCGGCGCGGTCGAGCTGCCGGTCCGCGCCGGAACGCAGACGTTCGGGACCTTGACCATCGAGCCCGGCGACGGCGGCGAATTCGGCCGGCGCGAACGCGAGGTGCTCGGCGCGCTCACCGCGGCCACCGGGATGGCCGTCGAGAAAGCCCTGCTCGTCGACCAGATGCGCCGCCGCGAACGCTGGCTCGAGGCCTCCTACGACGTCACCCGCGCCCTGCTCGCCGCCCAGAACCTGCGGGACACGCTGCGGCTGGTCGCCGAACGCGCCCGCGTCGTCGCCGGCGGGACGGCCGGGGCGATCGCGCGGCCCGACGGGCCCGGCCGGCTCGTGTTCGACGTCGTCGAGCCGCCGGGCGAGGACGCCGACCGCCTGATCGGCCTGACCGTGCCGACCGAGGGCACCGCCACCGGGATGGCGTTCACCACCCGGCACCCGGTCGTGGTGCGCGACTACGGCGAACGCGTGCAGGAGCAACAGCGCGATCACGACGGGCCGATGCCCGCGATGATCAAGGACCTGGACTCGGCGATCTCGGTGCCGCTGATCGTCGGCGAGGAGACCCTCGGAGTGCTGGTGGTCGCGAAGTTCCGCGACCGCTCGCCGTTCACCGACTCCGACGTCCAGCTGGCCGAGACCTTCGCCGGGCACGCCGCGCTCGCCGTCGAGTTCTCCCGCGCGCAGGAGGCGCGCCAGCAGCTGGCGGTGTTCTCCGACCGCGACCGGATCGCCCGCGACCTGCACGACCTGGTGATCCAGCGGCTGTTCGCGACCGGGCTCGGGCTGGAGGGCGTGAGCAGGCTGATCGCCGACGCCGGGGTCGCCGCGCGCGTGGCCGGGTTCGCCCAGGACCTCGACGGCACCATCCGGGAGATCCGCAACAGCATCTTTTCGCTGCAGGCGCCCGCGCAGGCCCAGGGCAGCCTCCGCGCCGAACTGCTGCGGGTGGCCGTGGACGCCCGGGACGCGCTCGGCTTCGAGCCGCGCGTCGGCTTCGACGGGCCGCTGGACGCCGCGGTGCCGGACGCGGTCCGGTCCGATCTGATCGCGTCGCTGCGCGAGGCGCTGACGAACGTCGCCCGGCACGCCGGCGCGAAGTCGTCGTCGGTCGAGGTCACCGTCAACCAGCACGGCCGGCTCGGCCGCCAGCTGACGCTGGTGGTGCGCGACGACGGGAGTGGCCCGCCGCCGGAGGCGGGCCGGATCAGCGGCCTGGCCAACCTCGCTTCCCGGGCGGCCCGGTGGGGCGGCCACTGCGTGCTGGCGGCGGGCAAGGACGGCGGGTCGCGGCTGGAATGGACGGCAGAGCTGCCGGCGATGACCGGCGGGCAGGGGAGAGCACGATGACGATCGCGGTGTTCCTGCTGGACGACCACGAGCTGGTCCGGACCGGGCTGAAGACCGTCTTCGAGCCCGAAGCCGACATCGAGGTGGTCGGGGAGGCGGGGACGGCGGCCGAGGCGCTGGTGCGGATCCCGCAGGCGCGCCCGGACGTGGCCGTCCTCGACGTCCGGCTGCCCGACGGCGAGGGCGTGGCGGTGTGCCGCGAGATCCGGTCCACCGTGGACCCGCCGCCGGCCTGCCTGATGCTGACGTCCTATTCGGACGACGAAGCGCTGTTCGGCGCGATCATGGCGGGCGCGGCCGGGTACATGCTCAAGCAGGTGTCCGGCCGGTCGCTGATCGAGGCCGTCCGCACGGTCGCCGCCGGCGGCTCGCTGCTGGACGCCACGCTCACCGCGTCGGTGATGAACAAGCTGCGCGGCGAGAACGTCGCGGCGCCGGACCCGCGGTACGAGCAGCTGAGCCCGCAGGAGCGCCGGGTCCTGGACCTGGTGGCGGAGGGCCTGACCAACCGGCAGATCGCCGAGCGGCTGTTCCTGGCCGAGAAGACGGTGAAGAACTACGTGTCGTCGGTGCTGCACAAGCTCGGCGTCGAGCGGCGCACTTCGGCGGCGGTCTACATGTCCCATCGGCGGGCGGAACCGGGACGATCGGGCTGAATTCCCGACCGTTCGGTCGAAACCGGTGGGGCGTTCGACGTATCCAGCCCCGGATGGAGTACACCTGTCGGGTGACGCACGAATTGGCGTGCGCGGCAGAGGGGACGACATGGCGGGGTTGTCGGGCGGGGACTATGTCACGCGGCAGATCCGGGCACTCGCGGACGCGGTGCGCCGCGAGGGGGCCGGGGGCGTCGGCACGCGCAGCTTCCAGCTGGCGGAGCACCTGGCGGCGGAGGGTGGCGTCCACCGCGGCGACATCATGACGGCCACGGCGACGCTGCTGGCGATGACGGCGTGGTGCGACGGAGAGGCCGAGGCGGCCGGCCGGTTCGCGGAGCGCGCGAGCGAGCACGACGAGGAGTCGCGCGAGCTGGTGACCCACCTGCTCCGCCTGGAGGCGGGCGCGGACCGCGGCTGGCTGCCGCGGGATCAAGCGCAGGCGCTGCTGGAGTACGCCCGCCGGGAACGCCGCGGCGACCTGGCGACCCGCCTCGCCGCGATCGCGGCGCCGAGGCGCGGCCGGCACCGGCGGGACAACTAGTGTCGCGCGTCGCAAGTTGTTTGACGTCCGGGAAGAGCGCCCCAATGTGGCCTTCGGTGCGTTGAACGCACCGAAGGCCGCCTTGGGTGCGTTCAACGCAACCAAGGCCACATTGGGGCGCTCTTCCCGGACGTCAAACAACTTGCGACGCGCGACACTAGC
>NZ_JBFAZA010000079.1:0-6940 GCF_040681595.1 Amycolatopsis sp. NPDC051716
GGCCAGCATCGACGCCGTCGCCGGGCCGTCGAGGTGGAGCAGCTCCAGGAGCCGGCGCCGCAGCTGGTGGGACATGGCGGCCAGCACCTTCGAATCCCGGATTTCCCGGATGTCCTCGCTCATAAAGCACAAGAGTAGTTGTACAACAGCTCTTGTGCAATGGCGCTTGTACGTCTGCTCGCGTAAACTCCGGCCATGGGTTTCGTCGCATGGGTGATCTTCGGCGCGATCGTCGGCTGGGTCGCGAACCTGGTCGTCGGCGGACGGGAGCGGCGCCGGCAAGGTTGCCTGGTCAGCGTGCTCGTCGGAGTCGTCGGCGCAGCCCTGGGCGGGCTGGTCTACCGGCTCGCGACCCGCCAGACGAGGACGTTCGACTTCGGCTTCGACTTCCCCAGCTTCGGCGTGGCCATCCTCGGGGCGGTCGTCCTGCTGGCGATCCTGCGGCTCGCCAGCGGCCTGGCCCGGCGTCCGAGTGACCGTTGGTAACTTTTGCCGGACGAATGGTGATCAACGGGGCCGTCGGCCGCTAGACTGCTTCCTCACACGCATCTCCGGGCGGCCGGGTGCGTGCGCCGTCGGGGGGCGGATGCACCCGGCCTCCTTCCTTCGCCTTCCGCGCCCTCCTCGCCTCGATGACGACCGCGGCCGCGTGCACCGGGTCGACGAGCGAAGGCACGGGCACCTCGTCGATCTCCTGGCGCCACGCACCCAAGAGCTCGCGAAGCTGGGCTTCGGCGGGATCGCGGCGGTCGCTCATCGGTCCTCACAGGTCAGGCGGGGCAGCGCCCCGAACGGCGGCAACTACTTAGCGTTATCGGTGAAATCGACCTTCCGTTACGACGAAGCGATCATTCCCACCCGCCGCGGTGACCCCCTCCCGGAGGAGTCCGGCAGGGGCGCGCGGACACGCTCACCTGGGGCAGCGGTAGCGTGGGGGCGCCCGTACGCGGCTGCCGGACCCCGGCGCCCATCCGATCTTCCGAGACGAAATCAGGGGACCCGACCATGAGCGGCACCCGGCCGGATTCCGCCGGCAACCCCGTCGCCCACGCCCTCCAGCTCGCCCGCGAGACGCTGCCGCCGATGCACTCCGCCGGTCGCCCGTTCGTGGCGGGCGGCGTCGCCGCGACACTGGTCGCGCGCCGGTTCTCCAAGCGCCTCGGCGTCCTGGGCGCGCTGACGACGGTGGCCATGGCCGCGTTCTTCCGCGAGCCGAAGCGGGTCCCGCCGCCGCGTGACGGCGTCGCGCTCGCCTCGGCCGACGGTCTCGTGTCCCTGATCGAGGAAGCCGTCCCGCCCGCCGAGCTCGGCCTGCCCGCCGAGCCGCGGATGCGCGTGTCGGTGTTCCTCTCGGTGTTCGACGTGCACGTCCAGCGCGTGCCGGCGAACGGCGTGATCGAGCGGGTCGCCTACCGGCCCGGCAAGTTCCTGTCCGCGGACCTGGACAAGGCGAGCGACGACAACGAACGCAACACCGTGCTCATGCGCACCGAAGACGGCCACGAGCTCGTCGTCGTGCAGATCGCCGGCCTGGTCGCGCGCCGCATCCTCTGCGAGATCCGCGAGGGCGACAAGGTCGGCGCCGCTTCGACGTACGGCATCATCCGGTTCGGCTCGCGGGTCGACCTGTACCTCCCGCCGGGCTCGACGGTGCTGGTCAGCAAGGGCCAGCGCACGGTCGGCGGCGAGACGGTCATCGCCGAACTCCCTGCCGCGCCTGCGAAAGGCTGATCGATGGTCCGCGTGACCACCCCGGGCGTCCGGCTGCTGCCGAACGCCATCACCGTGCTGGCGCTGTGCGCGGGCCTGTCGGCCGTGCAGTTCGCGCTGACCAAGAACTACGCGATGGCGATCGCCTCGATCGGCATCGCGGCGGTGCTCGACAGCCTCGACGGCCGGATCGCCCGCCTGCTCGACGCGACGTCGAAGATGGGCGCGGAGCTGGACTCGCTGTCCGACGGCATCTCCTTCGGCGTCGCCCCGGCGCTGGTGATCTACGTGTGGCAGACCGGCGCCGACCGGATCGGCTGGGTGGCGTCGCTGATCTTCGCCGTCTGCATGATCCTGCGGCTGGCGCGCTTCAACACGCTGCTCGACGACACCGAGCAGCCGCCGTACGCGAGCGAGTTCTTCGTCGGCGTCCCGGCGCCCGCGGGCGGCCTGCTGGGGATGCTGCCGCTGGTGGCGTACCTGCAGTGGGGCGAGGGCTGGTGGTCGTCGCAGTACGTCGTGTGGGCGTGGACGGTCGCCATCGCGGCCCTGCTGATCAGCCGCATCCCGACGCTGTCGCTGAAGACGGTCAAGGCACCCCCGAAGGCGATCGCGCCGCTCCTGCTCGGCGTCGCCCTCCTGGCGGCGGCGATCATCCAGTTCCCGCTGGTCGCGCTGCTCGCGGCGATGGTGCTGTACCTGGCGCACATCCCGTACTCGATCTACCGGCACCGCTGGCTGGCGGCACACCCGGAGGCCTGGACGGTCCCGCCGAGCGAGCGCCGCGCGATCCGCCGCGCCCGGTCCCCCCGCCGCCTCGGCCTGCGCCGCCCGCTGCGCCGCCGCGTCGCGGGCGCGGCGATGCGCGCGGTCCGCCTCCCCCGCACCGGCGAGACGGTCCGCACCCCCCGCGTCACCTCGGAAAACGGCAACGGCCAGCGCCGCCGCTCCTGGCGCCAGATCGGCCTCCGCCGCAAGTAGCCGTGTCGACCCGCCAATCACGCGAGTTGACTCCCTAATCACGCGAGCCGACCCTCCAGGCACGCGAACCGACCGTCCGGGCACGCGAGTCGACCCTCCAGGTACGGGAACCGACCGTCCGGGCACGTGATCCGGCGGACATCACCCGTGATTGAGGGGTCGACACTCGTGATTGAGGGGTCGACTCGCGTGATTGAGGGGTCGACACGGGGTGGGTGTCCGGGAGCCCCGGGGAGCGCGGTGGATCGCTAGGGTGAACGGCGTGAGCCACCCGCAGATCACGCTGACCGTCCGGCACACGCCGTCCGCGCTGGACACGCGCCGCGGCGTTGTCCGGCTGCATCCCGAAGTCCTCGATGCGCTCGGCCTGCGGGCCTGGGACGCCGTGCACCTCACCGGCGCCCGGGTCAGTGCCGCCCTCGCCGCGCCGACCGATGAGGCCGACGTGCCCGGGATCGTCCTCACCGACGACGTCACCATGTCGAACCTCGGCGTCACCGAGGGCTCGGAGATCGTCGTCGCGCCGGCCGACGTCGCCGCGGCGAAGACGGTGACCGTCGCCGGGTCGCGGCTGGCCAGCGTCTCGGTCAGCCCGCACATGCTGCGGCTCGCGCTGATCGGCAAGGTCCTCACCGTCGGGGACGCCGTTTCGCTGCTGCCGCAGGACCTCGCGCCGTCGCCGGGGTCGGACCCGGCCGGCCTGCGCGGCCAGCTGTCACGCGCGATCGGCGCGACCTGGACGAACGAGCTGCTCACCGTCACCGCGACCGAGCCGGGCGGTCCCGTCGCGGTCGGACCGTCCACAGTGGTCACCTGGCGGGACGGCGCCCGGCCCGGCACCGCCGAACCGGCCGCGCCCCGGACGGCGACCGCGCTGGTCCGCACCTCCGCCGTCACCGCGGCCGAGGAGTGGATCGACGCCGAGGTCGTCGAGGACGAGGCCGCCACCGAAGAAGAGCCCGTCGTCCCGCTGGCCGACCTGATCGGCGCCGAGGCCGCCGCGCGCAAGCTGGACGAGTGGTTCGACCTGGCCTTCCACCGGCCCGAGCTGCTGGCCCGGCTGGGCGCGCCCGCCCACCTCGGCGTCCTGCTGTCCGGCCCCGAAGGCGTCGGCAAGGCGACGCTCGTCCGGTCGGTCGCGAACGAAGCCGGCATCCGCGTGATCCCGCTGGCCGCGCCGAACCTCGCCGTGCTGGACCCGAACGTCGCCGTGGCACGCCTGCGCGAGGCCGTCCGCGCCGCCGAAGGCCCGTCGGTCCTCCTGCTCACCGACGTCGACGCGCTGCTGCCCGCGACGACCCCGCCGCCGGTCGCCACCGTCGTGCTGGAAGAACTGCGCACAGCCTTGCGGCGCGAGCGCTTCGCCGTCGTCGCGACGACGGCCCGCGCGGAATCGGCCGACCCGCGGCTGCGCGCCGCCGACCTGCTGGACCGCGAGCTCGGCCTCGCCCTCCCGGACGCCAAAACCCGCCGCGAGCTGCTGAACGTCCTGCTCCGCGACGTCCCGCTCGACACCGGCATCGACTGCGGCGTCCTCGCCGAGCGGACGCCCGGCTTCGTCGCCGCCGACCTGATCGCGCTGCGCCGGGACGCCGCGCTGCGGGCGGCGCTGCGCCAGCGCGACACCGACGAGCCGCGCATCTCGCAGCAGGACCTGCTCGACGCGCTGGCCACCGTCCGGCCGGTCTCGATGTCCACTTCGGACAACCTGGCCACCGGCGGGCTGACCCTGGACGACGTCGGCAACATGGTCGACGTCAAGCAGTCCCTCACCGAGGCCGTGCTCTGGCCGCTGCGGTACCCGGACTCGTTCGCCCGGCTCGGCGTCGAGCCGCCGCGCGGGGTGCTGCTCTACGGGCCGCCCGGCGGCGGCAAGACGTTCCTCGTGCGGGCGCTGGCCGGCACCGGCGCGCTGAACGTGTTCGCGGTCAAGGGCGCCGAGCTGATGGACAAGTGGGTCGGCGAGTCCGAACGCGCGGTGCGCGAGCTGTTCCGCCGGGCCGCGGAGGCCGCCCCCGCGCTGATCTTCCTGGACGAGATCGACGCGCTGGCCCCGCGCCGCGGCCAGTCGTCCGACTCGGGTGTCGCCGACCGCGTGGTCGCCGCCCTGCTCACCGAGCTCGACGGCGTCGAGCCGATGCGCGAGGTCGTCGTGCTGGGCGCGACGAACCGGCCGGAGCTCGTCGACCCGGCGCTGCTGCGGCCCGGCCGGCTCGAGCGCCGCGTCTACGTGCCGCCGCCGGACGCCGAAGCCCGCACGGCGATCCTCGCCGCCAGCTCGAAGAACACCCCGCTGGCCGGCGACGTCGACCTGGCCGCGGTGGCGTCCACTCTGGACGGTTACTCGGCGGCCGACTGCGCGGCGTTGATCCGCGAAGCGGCGTTGACGGCGATGCGCGAGTCGCTGGAGGCTCGCGAAGTCACCGCGGCGCACCTGGACGCGGCCCGGAAGAGGGTCCGGCCGAGCCTCGACCCGGCCCAGCTGGCCACCCTCGAGGCGTACGCGAAGACGCAGTCCGGGGAATGAAAGAGGCGGCCGTCGGTGACGGCCGCCTCTTGGCGGAACTCAGCTGCCCTTGTGGCCCGACTGGTATTCCTTCGTCACGATGACGATCACCCCGGGGCTCGCGCTCTGGATGCCTTCGAAGCGCGGCTCGGCCTTGATGCCGAACTCCTGCGCGAGCTGCTTGGCCGCGGCTTCCTCGTCGGTGCCCGGGCGGTAGAACGCCGTCGTCGTCGGGATGATGCCCTGGGAGTAGTTGCTGACCTCGTTGACGTTCCAGCCCCCGCCGCGGAAGTCCTCCGCCGCCCGGTCCGCCAGGCCCTTGATCGTCGAGTTGTTGAACACCCGGACGGTCACCCACTTGTTGGACGCCTGCTGGTCGCCACCCGGCTGACCGGGGCCGCCGGGGGCGGGCGACGTCGCCTGGCCGGGCGGCGGCGAGCTCGGCGACGGCGGCGTGGGCGACGAAGAGCTCGTCGAGCTCGACGGCGGTGTCGCCGAAGACGAGGTCGACGACGACGGCGCCGCCGACGACGGCCCGCCGGACGTGCCCGGCTGCGTCGACGTGCCGCTCGGCCCGGCTTCGTTCGACCCGTCGCCCCCGCCCAGCGCGGTGATCCCGCCGATGACGGCGGCGATGATCGCCACGCCGATCAGCGCGACACCCGCGGCCTTCATCGGCCGGGACATTCCCGAAAACACACTCATTGCAGCTCGATCCCCAGTCGCCGGGCGCCTCGCTTGCGCTGGCGGGCGGCGCGGGTCTTGCGCAGCCGCTTCACCAGCATCGGGTCGGCTTCGATCGCCTCCGGCTTCTCCAGCAGCTTGTTGAGCAGCTGGTAGTAGCGCGTCGCAGACAAGTCGAAGCGTTCGCGGATGGCGTTCTCCTTCGCCCCGGCGTGCCGCCACCATTGGCGCTCGAAGGCGAGGATCTCGACCTCGCGTTCGGTCAGGCCGGGCACGGGCTTCGGCGGCGACGGCTGCGGCTCAGCCATCGACTCCGCGGCGTCCATCCGAGTCCCTCTCAATCGGGCGTCATGGCGAATCAGATCCAGCTCTTCCGCGGGCGCCATTCAACCACGGAAGCAGCCGCCGACGTGGGCATCGACGTCGGCGCGTCACGGTCTGATGCAGGTCTACCAGAGGGGTCCGACTAAACTGGCTCGCCGTGACCATCCACCCCATCGTTATCGCCGGCGAACCCGTGCTGCACCAGCCGACTCGGGAGATCACCGAGTTCGACGAGAAGCTGCGCACGCTCGTGGACGACATGTTCGAGACGATGTACGCCGCCGAGGGAGTCGGCCTCGCGGCCAACCAGATCGGCCTCGATCTGCGGGTGTTCGTCTACGACTGCCCGGACGACGAAGGCGTGCGGCACAAGGGCGTCGTGGTCAACCCGAAGCTGGAGACGTCGGAGATCCCGGAGACCATGCCGGACCCGGACGACGACTGGGAGGGCTGCCTCTCGGCGCCCGGCGAGTCGTACCCGACGGGCCGGGCGAACTGGGCGAAGGTGACCGGCTCCGACGTCGAGGGCAACCCGATCGAGGTCGAGGGCACCGGCTACTTCGCGCGCTGCCTGCAGCACGAGACCGATCACCTGGACGGGTACATCTACCTCGACCGCCTGGTCGGGCGGCACGCGCGCGCCGCGAAGAAGATGCTGAAGTCCAACAAGTGGGGCGTGCCGGGCAACTCCTGGCTGCCGCCGCGGACCCCCGAGGACGACGGCGCCGTCATCTG
>NZ_JBFAZA010000080.1:0-6637 GCF_040681595.1 Amycolatopsis sp. NPDC051716
GAGCAACGCAAGGTCCGCTGGCAGTTCACCACCGACGACGCACGCGTCAAACTCCGCCACCTATACCCCAAGAGTTAGCCGCGACACGCTACTAGTGGCTCGTCACGCAACCTTGGTCGGGTAATGCGTCCAGGTCCGGATCGGTAAGTCGGTGGCGAACCCAGTCTTGGGCTGGGCGCGAGCGTTACGCCACCGGATGTAGGCCTCGATCGCGGCGTACTGCTCGCCATGGCTGCGGTGGTCGGTCCCGTCGAGCGCGAAGTACCGCAGGGCGGCGAACTCGGCCTCGAGCCAGTTCAACCACGACCCGTAGGTCGGCAGGAACACCAACTCGACCTGGTTGCCCGCGCACCATGAACGGAGCTTCGAGTGCCGGTGCGGGGAGAAGTTGTCCGCGATGACATGCAGCTTCTCCCTAGGCCACCGTGCGCGCAGGGCCTTGAGCACGGGTCACAACCGAAAGATCACGCTGATACTTCGGGCGATTATCGATCGCAAGATCGGCCATGACCAGGAGTTCTGATCCGGCTACAGCCGAGAAGATCACGTGAAGTCGAGGAACGACCAGTTGGTGGATCACCCGAGCACCCATACCTGCGCCATAACATTTCACCAGCCTGGGCCACTGTAGACAGCATCATATCGGGACACATAGATGGCCTGCAGCCGTCACTTCGTTGCCCTAGCAGCGCCTCGAACAGCAGCGACCGGATCGCGCCGAACGTCCGCTCGACGGTCTGCTTGTCGGTCGGGCGCAGCACCAGCGCAGGCAAGCTGAAGGCGTTCGGAGCCGCAGACCCGCCGACGGAGGAAGTAGCGCACAACCTGGAGATCGTGCTGCGCAACCAGTGACCGGCCGCCTCCGAACCGATTCGACGGCCTGCTCGGTTGCAGCGTAAATTTCACGTCCTGCGCGGTCTCGCCGTCAGGGAGTGGCTGCCGGATCGGCTCGATCAGGCTCGCCGATATCGAGACGGCACAAGGAATCCCTGGCGATCCCCGGGCTGCGGCGACGTCCGGCGGATGATCACCTGCCGCTGTCGGGCGCAAGACGTCGTTGACCTGCCGCCGACCGGGTCCGTACCATCCTGGCGAACCCATCGAGCGAACCGGTTCGACGCCGACTGCTCCCGTGGAGAGGGCACCGATGTCCAGCTCACCGCACCAGTTTCCGAGGTGCCAAGCGAACCGGCCGCTCGCCCTGCTCGTCGTCCTGGCCGGGGTGCTGGTGCCGGCGGCGCGGCCCCACGCGGCGGCGAGCACCTTCACCCTCGGAGCCCGGCGTACGGACACCGCCGGTCGCGCGCTGCAGTTGCACGGCCTCGGCATCGTCCAGGTCGGCACCACCCGGTACGGCTTCGGTGAGGACAAGACCGGCCAGACGACGGCGAACACCGCCTTCCGGGACATCCCCTGCTACATGTCGACCGATCTGGCGAACTGGACCCACCAGGGGATCGTGCTGGCGAAACAGGCCAGTGGCGGCCTCGGGCCGAAGCCGCATCGTCGAACGGCCCAAGGTCATCTACAACGCCACCACCCGGATGTACGCGATGTACCTGCACATCGACAACACGAGCTACTGCGATCAGCGGGTCGGGGTTCCCGACCGTTGAAGAGCCCGCGCCCCAGCCGGATGTCGCGCGGTCGGCAACCTCGCACCCACCCCGCACCGACGATCCCGGTGCCGCTGGTGGTGCCCGCGTTGGGCGATGTCGAAGCACAGCTCGGACTGAACCACCAGCGGAAGCTGCGGATCTGACGCCGCCATCACAGTTCCACGCACTCACGGGAGAGATGATGATCGACCCGCAGGACCAAGGACGATCCGTCCGCCGGCGCACGGTTCTCGGCGGGGGGCTCGCCGCTCTGGGGGCCGTGGCCCTGCCGGGCGGGATCGCGTCGGGCACGCCCGGCGCGGCACCCGAAGCCGCTGCGGCGTGGGTGGACCCGCCCAACGGTTACCCCGAATGGAACAACAACATCGGGATCTTCGAGGTCAACTCGGAGCCGCCGCACGCGACCTCCATGCCGTACGCCGACCTCCAGCAGGCGCTGGACGCCGACCGCACCACGTCGCCGTACCGGCTCGACCTCACCGGGACGTGGCGGTTCAAGCACGTCGCCAAGCCCGCCGACCGTGACCTGAACTTCCACCGCACCGACGTCGACGACACCGCCTGGCCGACCATTCCGGTGCCCGCCAACTGGCAGCAGCACGGCTACGACTTCCCGATCTACACCAACTTCACCTACCCCTGGTGGGGCGCCAACGGGCAGAACGAGAACGCCCAGCCGCCGTTCGCGCCGACGCGGTTCAACCCGGTCGGCCAGTACCGCCGGCGGTTCGACCTCCCGGCCGCCTGGCAGGGGCGGCGGGTCCACCTGCACTTCGAGGGCGTCAAGTCCGGGTTCTACCTGTGGGTCAACGGAACGAAGGTCGGGTACCGCGAGGGCTCGTACACGCCGGCCGAGTTCGACGTCACCGACTACGTCCGGGCCGGCTCCAACCTGGTCGCGGTCGAGGTCTACCGGTTCCCGGACGGGGACTGGATGGAGGACCAGGACATGATCCGGCTGTCCGGGATCTTCCGGCCGGTCTTCCTGTACTCGGTGCCCGCGGTGCACCTGCGCGACTTCACGCTCACCACCCCGTTGCGGGACAACTACACCAACGCCGACCTGGCGGTGAAGGTCGCGGTGCGCAACCGCGGCGCGCAGCAGTCGGGGACGTACTCGGTGGAGGTCCAGCTCTACGACGCCAACCGGCAGGCCGTCTGGCCGTCGCCCCTGCGGGTACCGGTGAACGTGGGCGCGGTGCCGGTCGGGCAGGACGCGGCGGCGCAGGGTTCCCAGGCCGTCCAGGGCCCGAAGCTCTGGTCGGCCGAGCACCCGAACCTCTACACCGCCGTGCTGCAACTGCGCGACCCGTCCGGCGCGGTCACCCAGACCGCGTCGGCACGGGTCGGCTTCCGCGAGTTCACGCTCTCGGGCGGCCTGATGCGGATCAACGGTCAGCCCGTGTCGTTGCGCGGCACCAACCGGCACGAGACGAACCCCGACCGCGGGCAGGCGTTGACCCGCGAGGACATGGTCACCGACATCAAGCTGATGAAGCGGCTCAACATCAACGCCGTCCGCACCTCGCACTACCCCAACAACGCGGTGTGGTACGACCTCGCCGACGAGTACGGCATCTACGTCATGGACGAGGCCAACCTGGAGACCCACGGCGTGCGGGACAACTACCCCGACTCCAACTCCGCCTGGACCGCGGCCGTCGTGGACCGGGCCGTCCAGATGGTCCACCGCGACAAGAACCACCCGTCGGTCGTCATCTGGTCGCTCGGCAACGAGGCGGGCGGCGGCAGCAACTTCGTGACGATGCGCAACGCGATCCGCTCGGCCGACCCGACCCGGATCGTCCACTACGAGGGCGACAACCGGCGCGAGGTCAGCGACATCCGGTCCCGGATGTACGAGAGCCCGTCCACGGTCGAGGGCCGCGCCAGGGACACCTCCGACACCCGCCCGTACGTGATGATCGAGTACTCGCACTCGATGGGCAACTCCAACGGCAACTTCAAGGAGTACTGGGACATCGTCCGGCGCTATCCGGTCCTGCAAGGCGGGTACATCTGGGACTTCGTCGACCAAGGCCTGCGCCGGCCGATCCCGTCAGGCGGCGGCGGGACCTACCTCGCGTACGGCGGCGACTGGGGCGACAACCCCAACGACGGCAACTTCTGTGCCAACGGCATCGTCACCGCGGACCGGCGGCCGGCCGGCAAGGCGGCCGAGGTCAAGCGGGTCTACCAGGCGATCACCGTCTCGGCGGGCGCGGACGTCACCAGCGGGGTCGTCAAGATCACCAACGAGAACCTGTTCACCAACGTCAACGAGTTCACCGGCCGGTGGGCGCTGGTCGCCGACGGCACAGCCGTCCAAAGTGGAGCGCTCACCGCCACGCAGCTCGACATCGCGCCGTTGACGAGCAAGACCGTGCAGCTGCCCGTGCAGCGGCCGACCGCCCCGGCGCCGGGAGAGGAGCACTTCCTCGAACTGTCGTTCACCCTTACGACCACCACGGCCTGGGCCGACGCGGGGTACGAGGTGGCGCGGCAACAGCTCCCGGTGAACTTCTCCAGCCCGCCCGTCGTGCCGACGCCGGTGGCGGACGTGCCGGCGTTGACGGTCACCGAGGCCAGCGACCGCGTCACCGTCGCGGGCACGGACTTCACCGTCGTCTTCGCCAAGGCGACCGGCACGATCAGCTCGTTCGACGCGATGGGCGTGCGGCTGGTCAACTCCGGCCCGGTGCCGAACTTCTGGCGCGCGCCCACGGACAACGACCGGGGCAACGGCCAGCCCAGCCGCAACGGCACCTGGCGGCGTGCCGGCCTGGACCGGACCGTGACCGGGTTCTCCGTCAGCAAGCCGTCGGACCGCGCCGTCCGGATCGCGGTCACCGGCACCCTGCCGACCAGCACCACGTCGACGTACACCACGACGTACACGGTGTACGGCAACGGGGAGATCAAGGTGGACAACACCCTGCACCCCGGGGCGACCAGCCTGCCGTACATCCCGGAGGTGGGCACGATCCTGTTCCTGCCCGCGGACCTGGAGCAGGTGCGCTACTACGGCCGTGGGCCGGAGGAGAACCACTGGGACCGCAACAGCGGGTCCGACGTCGGCGTGTACTCCTCGACCGTCTCGGGGCAGTGGACCGGTTACATCCGGCCGCAGGAGAACGGCAACAAGACCGACGTGCGGTGGGCAGCGTTGGTCAACGGCAGCGGCCGTGGCCTGCTCGCGTTCGGCGAACCGCTGCTGGAGGTGAACGCGTCGCACCTCACCCCGGAGGACCTGTCGACCGGTACCCGGCACGACTACCAGTTGACGCGGCGGTCGGAGGTCGTGCTGCGGCTCAACCACCGCCAGATGGGTGTCGGCGGCAACGACAGCTGGGGCGCGCAGACTCTGGACCAGTACAAGCTGTTCGCCAACCGGGACTACTCCTACACCTACCGGCTGCGGCCCCTGCCTGATGTCGGCCAGGCCCTGGCGCTGTCCCGGCGACCGGTGGAGACGGCGGGCGGCGGCAGCGGTCCGCAGACCGGCGTGTACTACCGGCTGGTGGCCCAGCACAGCGGCAAGGCCGCGGACATCAACGGCGCGTCCACCGCGGCCGGCGCGCTGCTGATCCAGTGGTCGGTGTCCAGCGGGCTCAACCAGCAGTTCGACTTCGTCGACTCCGGTAGCGGCTACTACCGGATTCGGGCGCGGCACAGCGGCCTGGTGTTGCAGGTCGCGAGTTCGAGCACCGGCGCCGACATCAGCCAGCAACCCGATTCCAACGCCGCGAGCCAGCAGTGGCGCGTGGTGGACCAGGGCGGCGGCACGGTGAGCCTGGTCAACCGCCAGAGCGGCCTGGCGATGGACGTGTTCAACACGTCGACCGCCGACGGCGCCCGCATCTCGCAGTGGACCCCGGGCGGCGGTGCCAACCAGCGCTTCGCCCTCCAGCGCGTGTGAGCCGGTAGTCCGGGTGCGGACCGACTTGGCGCAGGTACCGAGGTACCTGCGCCAGGTCGGTCCCCGTTGACCCACCACCCTGTTCCGAACAATCGCTCCACCCGCGTCGTCAGGTGAGGGCTTGAAGCCCGTGGCGATCAGCCACACGACCAGTGAGAGCTCCCACAGTGCGATCGGAAGTGCCGCGAGCCCCGACTTCGCGGAGGTTCGTCCCCAGACGTCGAACAGCACGGCGGTGAAGGAGGCGACCCGAACAACGAGGTCTGGCCGCGGCGACCGAGTTCGCCGCCCGACGATGCCGAGCTCACGGTCGACATTATCTGTCTGCACAAGTGGGCGTCGAGTTCGATGCAGTATTCGCAACAGGGTCGTTCCAGGTGCCTCCGTATTGTCAGGTGGAACGCATGTATGGTCGCTCGGCACAATTTGTGCAGTTGAGCACTCGCCGCCGAACTGCTCAGCGCGCCGCTGCCCCGACCAGATCGTCGGGCAGCACCCACAGCCGTGCGGCTTCGGCTCGGTTGGGGTGTAGCCGGCGGTGCCCGGTTCGCATGGGGACATGCCTGCGATGCGGTGATCACGACCGTGACACGGACCAGCCCCAGATCGGCTCTGGCGAGCGCTCGGAGGTCTCGGTTCGATCGCGACCCATCGACCGATCGCGCTGAAACTTTCATCGGCACGAGGCCACCGGCGTGGCGACCTGAACGGGCGATCACCGAAGCGCCCGCCGGCGATCGTGCGTCGGCGGGCGGCGCCCCGGTGGCCGGCTTCGCCGGCGATCGAGCACGCTCAGCATTCCGGGAATGCCGTGCACAGACGTGTTCGATCACCCCGCCGCCGTACCCCGCAGCGCGATAATTGCTTGCCTCCAAAGGATCCACTGCGAAAGTTTCGCGACGCACGCCACGGCAGGCAGGCCGGTGGCGCACCGGCCGGACGATCATCGGGCTGCTTGCCGCACCGCCGGCCGGCTGCTATTGATAGAGCGCGAGCCGGACCGGGATCGTGACTGTTCAGGTCGTTTCTGGGCTGTGAACGGGACTGTGGGATGATCTTGTTGTGGGGGAAGGTGTTCGTCCGTCGTATGATGAGCTGG
>NZ_JBFAZA010000081.1:0-6525 GCF_040681595.1 Amycolatopsis sp. NPDC051716
CCGTTATCACGAGCGGCTTGTACGAATTTTTCTGCTGAAACGAGTGCCATTTCAAAATACCTCCGAATATTTTATTACTTACCTAGTATAGCATTTTGTGAAGTATTTTTCTAGTCCAAGCTCGCAAAAATACAAAGTAACCGCTTTATTAAGCCATTCTTAAAGAAAGATAAAGAAAGATAAAGAAAGATAAAAAAAGATTAATAGTTTAATAACTATTAATCTTAGCATATCCCGAGGACCGGTTTCGAACCGGTACGAAGGTTACCCCTCGCAGGATTTTAAGTCCTGTGCGTCTGCCAGTTCCGCCACCCCGGGTATTATACAAAAACTCCCACTTGGGAGAATTATCAAGCGAACGACGAGATTCGAACTCGCGACCCCAACCATGGCAAGGTTGTGTTCTACCCCTGAACTACGTTCGCACTTAAACTTTGTGTCTTACGACAATGCCGACTACATGATTCGAACACGCGACCCTCTGATTACAAATCAGATGCTCTACCAACTGAGCTAAGTCGGCTAATACCTAGTATGCGGATGAAGGGACTTGAACCCCCACGCCGTTAAGCGCTAGATCCTAAATCTAGTGCGTCTGCCAATTCCGCCACATCCGCTAGGATTATGACCCGTGCTGGGCTCGAACCAGCGACCCTTTGATTAAAAGTCAAATGCTCTACCAACTGAGCTAACGAGTCATTAGTATTTCTACTAACGGTTCTGACGGGAATCGAACCCGCGATCTTCGCCGTGACAGGGCGACGTGATAACCGCTACACTACAGAACCTTTATTCACTTAATGGCTGAAACAACCAATGGGAGTTAACGGGATCGAACCGCTGACCCTCTGCTTGTAAGGCAGATGCTCTCCCAGCTGAGCTAAACTCCCAAAACTTGGCCACTCGCCTATCTCCCAGGGGGCAACCCCCAAGTACTTCCGCCGTAGATGGACTTAACTTCTGTGTTCGACATGGGAACAGGTGTATCTCCATCGCAATGATGACCAAATCATTAAATGTTACCTTGAACATTCAAAACTAAATAACAATTCTTCTAACTTTTAAACCATAAGCATATTATATTTGACTCTTTTGGTAAAGTCCTCGAGCGATTAGTACTGGTCCGCTCCAAGTCTCGCAACTCTTCCACTTCCAGCCTATCTACCAGATCATCTCTCTGGGCTCTTAATTCTTACGAATGGGTAATCTCATCTTGAGGTGGGCTTCGCACTTAGATGCTTTCAGCGCTTATCCCTTCCCTACATAGCTATCCAGCCGTGCTCCTGGCGGAACAACTGGTACACCAGCGGTAAGTCCATCCCGGTCCTCTCGTACTAAGGACAGATCCTCTCAAATTACCTACGCCCGCGACGGATAGGGACCGAACTGTCTCACGACGTTCTGAACCCAGCTCGCGTGCCGCTTTAATGGGCGAACAGCCCAACCCTTGGGACCGACTACAGCCCCAGGATGCGACGAGCCGACATCGAGGTGCCAAACCTCCCCGTCGATGTGAACTCTTGGGGGAGATAAGCCTGTTATCCCCAGGGTAGCTTTTATCCGTTGAGCGATGGCCCTTCCATGCGGTACCACCGGATCACTAAGTCCTAGTTTCCTACCTGCTCGAGTTGTAGCTCTCGCAGTCAAGCTGGCTTTTACCTTTACACTCTACGATTGATTTCCAACCAATCTGAGCCAACCTTTGAGCGCCTCCGTTACTCTTTAGGAGGCGACCGCCCCAGTCAAACTGTCCGTCAGACACTGTCTCCCTGGCCGATTATGCCAGCGGGTTAGAGTAACCATAAGTCAAGGGTAGTATCCCAACAACGCCTCAATAGAAACTAGCGTCCCTATTTCAATGGCTCCTACCTATCCTGTACATGACTTACAGGTACTCAATATCAAACTACAGTAAAGCTCCATGGGGTCTTTCCGTCCTGTCGCGGGTAACCTGCATCTTCACAGGTACTAAAATTTCACCGAGTCTCTCGTTGAGACAGTGCCCAAATCATTACGCCTTTCGTGCGGGTCGGAACTTACCCGACAAGGAATTTCGCTACCTTAGGACCGTTATAGTTACGGCCGCCGTTTACTGGGGCTTCAATTCATACCTTCGACTTACGTCTAAGCACTCCTCTTAACCTTCCAGCACCGGGCAGGCGTCACCCCCTATACATCACCTTGCGGTTTAGCAGAGAGCTGTGTTTTTGATAAACAGTTGCTTGGGCCTATTCACTGCGGCTGGCTTTTACACCAGCACCCCTTCTCCCGAAGTTACGGGGCTATTTTGCCGAGTTCCTTAACGAGAGTTCTCTCGATCACCTGAGGCTACTCGCCTCGACTACCTGTGTCGGTTTGCGGTACGGGTAGATATGACTTTACGCTAGAAGCTTTTCTTGGCAGTGTGACATCAGAGAGTTCGCAACCGTAGTTGCTTCCCCATCACAGCTCAATGTTAAAGAGAAATGCATTTGACACATCTCACACCTCACTGCTTAGACCAGAATCCATTAACTGGCATCTCTTAGCCTACTGCGTCCCTCCATCACGATCATATCTAGTACTGGAATATCAACCAGTTGTCCATCGACTACGCCTTTCGGCCTCGCCTTAGGTCCCGACTAACCCAGGGCGGACGAGCCTTCCCCTGGAAACCTTAGTCTTACGGTGGATAAGATTCTCACTTATCTTGCGCTACTCATACCGGCATTCTCACTTCTTAACGCTCCAGCACTCCTCACGGTATACCTTCATCGCGGTTAAGAACGCTCTCCTACCATTGATAAAATATCAATCCAAAGCTTCGGTAATATGTTTAGCCCCGGTACATTTTCGGCGCAGGGTCACTCGACTAGTGAGCTATTACGCACTCTTTGAATGATAGCTGCTTCTGAGCTAACATCCTAGTTGTCTGTGCAACCCCACATCCTTTTCCACTTAACATATATTTTGGGACCTTAGCTGTTGGTCTGGGCTGTTTCCCTTTCGACTACGGATCTTAGCACTCGCAGTCTGACTGCCGAACATGTGTATTAGCATTCGGAGTTTATCTGAGATTGGTAATCCTAGACGGACCCCTCACCCAAACAGTGCTCTACCTCCAATACACTTACATTTCGACGCTAGCCCTAAAGCTATTTCGGAGAGAACCAGCTATCTCCCAGTTCGTTTGGAATTTCTCCGCTATCCACAAGTCATCCAAACACTTTTCAACGTGTCCTGGTTCGGGCCTCCAGTGCGTCTTACCACACCTTCACCCTGCTCATGGATAGGTCACTAGGTTTCGGGTCTACATCATGATACTAAGTCGCCCTATTCAGACTCGGTTTCCCTACGGCTCCGTCTCTTCAACTTAACCTCGCATCATAACGTAACTCGCCGGTTCATTCTACAAAAGGCACGCTCTCACCCATTAACGGGCTCGAACTTCTTGTAGGCACACGGTTTCAGGTGCTATTTCACTCCCCTCTCGGGGTTCTTTTCACCTTTCCCTCACGGTACTGGTTCACTATCGGTCACTAAGGAGTATTTAGGGTTGGGAGATGGTCCTCCCGGATTCAAACTGGATTTCGCGTGTCCAGCCCTACTCAGGATACTGCTAGGTATAAGCGCTATTTCGTCTACGGGATTATTACCCTCTTTGATTAACCTTCCCAGGTTATTCGACTATAATGCTTAAGTCCACGTTGCAGTCCTACAACCCCAAGAAGCAAGCTTCTTGGTTTGCCCTTCTTCGCGTTCGCTCGCCGCTACTTACGAAATCGTTTTTACTTTCTCTTCCTGCAGGTACTTAGATGTTTCAGTTCTCTGCGTTACCTTTACATGAGCTATGTATTCACTCATGAATAACTGCTAGTAGCAGCTGGGTTTCCCCATTCGGAGACCTAGGGATCAATGCGTACTTACTGCTCCCCCTAGAATATCGTCGTTAGTCACGTCCTTCATCGGCTCTTAGTGCCAAGGCATCCACCGTGCGCCCTTATTAACTTTGCCATGATGATTTATAATCATCGTTTTTCAAGTATAAGTTTGTAAATTCTTTAAAATTCACAGCTTTTGGTTTATTTATCGTTATTAGATATTGTTATTTAGTTTTCAATGTTCAAGTGATTTTAACGTCTTGTCTGACAATGGAGCCTAGCGGGATCGAACCGCTGACCTCCTGCGTGCAAAGCAGGCGCTCTCCCAGCTGAGCTAAGGCCCCACAATCAAGAATTTGATTCTTGCTTAGGTTTATCACTAAACCCCTCAAAACTGAATAAAGTTGAATGCTCACGTCTTTGTATATATTCCTTAGAAAGGAGGTGATCCAGCCGCACCTTCCGATACGGCTACCTTGTTACGACTTCACCCCAGTCATCGGTCTTACCTTAGGAAGCGCCCTCCTTGCGGTTAGGCAACCTACTTCGGGTACTCCCAACTCCCGTGGTGTGACGGGCGGTGTGTACAAGGCCCGGGAACGTATTCACCGCGGCGTGCTGATCCGCGATTACTAGCGATTCCGACTTCATGTAGGCGAGTTGCAGCCTACAATCCGAACTGAGAATGGTTTTAAGAGATTAGCTAAACATCACTGTCTCGCGACTCGTTGTACCATCCATTGTAGCACGTGTGTAGCCCAGGTCATAAGGGGCATGATGATTTGACGTCATCCCCACCTTCCTCCGGTTTATCACCGGCAGTCTCGTTAGAGTGCCCAACTTAATGATGGCAACTAACAATAGGGGTTGCGCTCGTTGCGGGACTTAACCCAACATCTCACGACACGAGCTGACGACAACCATGCACCACCTGTATCCCGTGTCCCGAAGGAACTTCCTATCTCTAGGAATAGCACGAGTATGTCAAGACCTGGTAAGGTTCTTCGCGTTGCTTCGAATTAAACCACATGCTCCACCGCTTGTGCGGGCCCCCGTCAATTCCTTTGAGTTTCAACCTTGCGGTCGTACTCCCCAGGCGGAGTGCTTATTGCGTTAGCTGCGATACAGAGAACTTATAGCTCCCTACATCTAGCACTCATCGTTTACGGCGTGGACTACCAGGGTATCTAATCCTGTTTGCTCCCCACGCTTTCGAGCCTCAGTGTCAGTTACAGGCCAGAGAGCCGCTTTCGCCACCGGTGTTCCTCCATATATCTACGCATTTCACCGCTACACATGGAATTCCACTCTCCTCTCCTGCACTCAAGTCTACCAGTTTCCAATGCATACAATGGTTGAGCCACTGCCTTTTACACCAGACTTAATAAACCACCTGCGCTCGCTTTACGCCCAATAAATCCGGACAACGCTCGGGACCTACGTATTACCGCGGCTGCTGGCACGTAGTTAGCCGTCCCTTTCTGGGTAGTTACCGTCACTTGATGAGCTTTCCACTCTCACCAACGTTCTTCTCTACCAACAGAGTTTTACGATCCGAAAACCTTCTTCACTCACGCGGCGTTGCTCGGTCAGACTTTCGTCCATTGCCGAAGATTCCCTACTGCTGCCTCCCGTAGGAGTTTGGGCCGTGTCTCAGTCCCAATGTGGCCGATCACCCTCTCAGGTCGGCTATGTATCATCGCCTTGGTGAGCCTTTACCTCACCAACTAGCTAATACAACGCGGGATCATCTTTGAGTGATGCAATTGCATCTTTCAAACTTAAAACTTGTGTTTAAAGTTTTTATGCGGTATTAGCATTCGTTTCCAAATGTTGTCCCCCGCTCAAAGGCAGATTCCCCACGCGTTACTCACCCGTTCGCTGCTCATCCAGTCGGTACAAGTACCAACCTTCAGCGCTCAACTTGCATGTATTAGGCACGCCGCCAGCGTTCGTCCTGAGCCAGGATCAAACTCTCAAATAAAGTATTTAAGTCACCTTAGTGACTGGCTTGTCTTTCATTATTGATTGACAGATTTTTGATGTATCTTACTACATCACATGAGTCATTCTTCTTTATTCAGTTTTCAATGGTCTAGCTTATCGCTTCAAGACCCTCGTCTCTTGCGACAACTATTATATTCTATCAAACCTAACTAAACTTGTCAAGAATTAACTGTGACTTTTATACCTTTTTTTATCTTACGTTCGCTTTTTCCCTCTCCTGTATTCGCTTTATTTCATGCCACCACTAGCTTTGACAAATTAAAAAAATAAGTCAAAATTGACTTATTTTTTTATTAATGTACCCAGATACTCATCAACATGACTATCCCTAAACCTACAACTGCGATAATCGTTTCTAGTACTGTCCAAGTTTTTAATGTTTGTTTGACATCTAAATCAAAGTATTCTTTAAACATCCAGAATCCTGCATCGTTAACATGAGATGCGGCAATTGAACCTGCCCCTATTGCCAAGACCATTAGTGCGGCTGTATTTGGAGAAGCTGATGCAAGCATTGGTTGAACTAAACCTGCTGCTGTTAAAGCGGCCACGGTTGCAGAACCTAAGGCTACACGTAAAATTACTGTGATGATCCAAGCAAGTAACAATGGCGAAAGTGTGGGGACTCGACCTTCCTCGGGTGGTTCGCCGAAGCATC
>NZ_JBFAZA010000082.1:0-6137 GCF_040681595.1 Amycolatopsis sp. NPDC051716
AAAAACGGCCTGCATATCATTACCGCGCTGCGTGACGCCATCACCGGAAACCCTTGGCTGCCAACGAACACCGAAATGGCCTGAACAGTTACCCGGGATCTCGTCAGAACAGCTGAAGTACCCGGGCAAGAAAGGGTTTCCGCAGCGCCTGCTGCGGCGCCTTCCCGGCAGAGCCGCCGGTCGGGCGGACGGGCGGCGTCAACCGACATTTTCGGTGAAAGGTGCGTGGATCGTGAAACACAGCGCCGTTGCCGGGCCTATTGCCCTCGTGACAGCTCTCTTGGCCGTGCTGGCCGGTCTGGTGGTCGGCGGCGGCCTCGGTTTTCCCCCGGCGGCTTCGGCCGCCGCGGCGACCGCGGGCTGCGGGAAAGCCCCCGGGTTGGCAAACGGCAATCACACGATCTCCAGCGGCGGCCAGAACCGTAACTACATCCTGCGGATCCCCAGCAACTACGACAACAACCACTCGTACCGCCTGTTCGTCGGGCTCCACTGGCTGGGCGGCACGGCCAACGACGTCGACACGGGCGGGTCCGACGGCTACAACTGGTCCTACTACGGGCTGCGGCGGCTGGCGGACAACGCGAACAACAGCACGATCTTCGTGGCGCCGCAGGGCAACAACAACGGCTGGGCCAACCCCGGCGGTCAGGACGTCACGTTCATCGACGACCTGCTGAAGCAGCTCGAGGCGGCTTTGTGTGTCGACACCTCGCAGGTTTTCGCGGGCGGGTTCAGCTATGGCGGTGCGATGAGCTATGCGCTGGCTTGTGCCCGGCCGACGGTCTTCCGTGCGGTCGCCGTCTATTCCGGTGCGAACCTCAGCGGATGCAGTGGGGGCACCCAGCCGGTCGCGTACATCGGTATGCACGGCATCAGGGACAACGTCCTGAACATTTCGCAGGGCCGGTCACTGCGTGACACGTTCGTCCGGAACAACGGCTGTACGTCGCAGAACCCGCCTGAGCCGTCGCAGGGCAGCCTGACCCACATCGTGACCGCGTATTCCGGGTGCCGGGCGGGATATCCGGTCGTGTACGCGGCGTTCGACGGGGGTCACGACCCCGCTCCGCGGGACGGGTGCACCTGCAGTGGCTGGCAAACCTGGACCTCGGGCGAGGTGTGGAAGTTCATCACCCAGTTCAGCTCCTCGGTCCCGCCGACTTCGACCACGCCGACCACTACGACCACGCCGACCACTACGACGACGCCCACCACCCCGACCGGCGCCTGCAGCGCGAGTTACCGGACGGTTCGCTCGTGGGAGGGCGCTTACCAGGGCGAGGTCACGGTGACGGCAGGCAGCGTGGCGATCAACGGCTGGACGGTCGGCTGGACGTCCGGCGGCCCGGCCATCACCCAGGTGTGGAACGGAAACCTGACCACGTCCGGCGAGTCCGTCTCGATCGGCAACGTCTCGTACAACGGTTCGCTGCAGGCGTCCGCTTCGACCACCTTCGGCTTCCTCGCCAACGGCACATCGCCGACTGCCCCACCGCGCTGCACCAGCCCGTAGCCGACGCGCTATCGCCTACCCGTGACGGAGATCCTCGATGTCTTCAATCCTTCCCGGCAGACGACGGGGGCGTTTGGCCGACACCTCCCTGCTCGTCGCGACGATGACGACGGCCGGACTCCCCCTCGTCACCGGCACGGACAGCAGCTTCACCTCTTGCCAGATGATCATCGACTTCGCGTCGAACCAGGGCTAGTTGTTGCGGGTCATGACGTCGGTGACGGCTGATGGGGCTTGAGACGAGAGGACGGGTCTTTCGGCGGCAGGATGAGAAGTGCGACCAACTCGTCCGCTAAGCAGAAAGACCCGTCCATGCACCACTGTAATGCCCCGCTATCTGTCGAAGGCCGCCGCTGGCTCATCGCGCTGCCAGACCCGCTTGCTTCTCCTCTACGCGGTGTGCGGAGTGCGCTGATGGATTCACCGGCCCGTTGCGCTGTCCACAGCAGGTCGCGTACAGTCACAAGTCGATCGAACCGGTTCGACCCCGTTCGGGAGTCCTCATGGTTCAACGGCGAACTGTTCCCTGCACTCTCACTGCCGCTCCGACCGCAGCTGACGGAGGTGGGCGCCCTGATGGTCGAGTTGCTCGCCCATCGGACCGGCGCGCCCGAACCGCTTCTGCGGCATCGGCTGCCCGCCTGGCTGATCCTGCCGGGATACCGACATCGGCTCCTGGCCGGTCGCGGCCGACGCCGACAAGCGTCAGGAGTCGCCGACCCTTACCCGATGGTCAACCAGCAGTCGGACAACTGTGTGCACGTCAACGGCGCCTCCGTCCTGCAATGGACGCACAAATCAATCAGCCGTGCCAGCCGGTTGAACCAGACCTGGCGACTCTGAGGCCGTTGGATTCTCAACCCTGCTGAACTTCCGAGCGCTCTCAAATCTGCCTGGAAGCGCTCCCAGACCGGACGGCACCTTCAACGACGAAGGAGCATCATGCCCCTGCGGATCCTCCGGATAGCGACGCCGACTGCTGCTCCGTTCGGCCAGTACGACGCCGACGTGGCCGCCTTCAAGCTGGGCGATTCGAACGGCCGCAGAGCGCAGCACCGGACCACCGGCACGAACGGCTCACGGGTCAACCCCCGGTCGAGCAAGTGCTTGGACGCCAACAGAGCCGGCACCGCCGACGGCACCAGCTGATCATCTGGACCGGCCACGGCAGCCCGCCCAACGCTGGACCCTGCCCTGAACCCCAGCAGACAGGAGCACACCCATGAAGCAAACGCACCACCTCGGCCGGTGGTGGACGCCGATCGCCGCCGTCGCACTGGTTTTCGCCAGTGTCAGTGTGGCCGACGCCCAGCCTGCACCCACCCCCACGGATACCGGGGCGCTCGCCGCGTCCCCCGGCTGCGGCAAGACCCCGACCCTGGCCAGCGGTCCGCGCACGATTCAGAGCAGCGGCCAGAACCGCTCCTTCATCCTGAGGATTCCCAACAACTACGACAACACCCGCCAGTACCGGCTGATCTTCGGGTTCCACTGGTATGGCGGCACCGCCAACGACGTCGACGCAGGCGGCTCCGACGGCTACAACTGGTCCTACTACGGCCTGCGGCGCCTGGCGGACAGCGCGAACAACAGCGCGATCTTCGTGGCGCCCCAGGGCAACGGCAACGGCTGGGCCAACCCCGGCGGCCAGGACGTGACCTTCGTCGACGACATGATCAGGCAGATCGAGAACGACCTGTGTGTCGACACGGCACAGCGCTTCGCACTGGGCTTCAGCTACGGCGGTGCCATGAGCTACGCACTCGCATGTTCCAGGGCCACGACCTTCCGTGCGATCGCGGTCTACTCCGGCGCAAGTATCAGCGGTTGCAGCGGCGGCACTCAACCGGTCGCATACATGGGGATTCACGGCATCAGTGACAACATCGCAGGTGGACGGAGCCTTCGGGACACATTCGTCAGGAACAACGGCTGCACCCCGCAAAACGCGCCCGAGCCTGCGGCGGGCAGCCGCACCCACATCACCACCACCTATTCAGGGTGCCGCACCGGATATCCAGTGGTGTGGGCCGCCTTCGACGGAGGACACACCCCCGGCCCCGTCGACGGCGGTGGCGATGGCTGGAGAAGCTGGACTTCGCCAGAGGTATGGAAGTTCTTCACCGGAGACACGACACCGACGCCACCATCGTTCCGGCTGCGCAGCGAATCCTCAAGCCGATGCCTGGACGTCAACGGCGCCAGCTCGACCAACGGCACCCAAATGATCGTCTGGGACTGCCACACCAACGCCAACCAGCAGTTCACCCAGAACAACAAAGCCCTGCAAGTGCTGGGCAAATGCCTTGAGGCGCCCGCCAACGCAGGCTCCGGCACCCGCACACGCATCTGGGATTGCAACGGCGGCGCCGGCCAACAGTGGACCGTCAATGGCAACGGCACCATTACGAGTGTCCAAACCGGACTGTGCCTTGACGTCAACGGCACCGCCAACAGCTCGGCTGTCAATGTGGCGACCTGCAACAACGCCGCCAACCAACGCTGGGCCAAAGCCTGACCGGGACCGGGTGAGGACAGTCGCCACCGCCGCGCGGCTGTCCTCACCCCCGCCACCGGCGGCGTCCAATCGGACTGCGCCTTGAATTTCCAAGTCAGGGCTTCGAGGTCGACATCTCCACCCGGTTGCTTGCAGCAGACCAGGGCCGCGATCGAGATCCGGCCCGAGCCCTTGCCCGTCACCGTGACCACGGGTGTGTGTCCACGTGGGGCGCAGGTGCGGACCCTGGCCGGTCTCTGCGTGTGCCCGGCTTCGTCGGCGAAGCAGATCCACGCGCCCAGCCTGCGCGCGATCCTTTTACCTGTGGCCAGATGTGATGACATCGGTGCGGGGTGGCCTCCAGGATGCCGCGCGCCTTGGGTACCGGGGAGTTGCCGGTGGGCTCCTGGTACTCGCCGACCAGGAACGTCAGCTCGACGTCGCGGGCGAACTCACGACCCTGCTTTCCTCATGAGCTGCAGAAACATCGGCATCGGGTTGAGGTCCTCGTAGGCGGTGGGCGCGGTCAGCCTGCCCAACCGCACCGGCACGTCATACAGCAGGCCCGGCACGATCACCTTCACCACCGGAAGGCCGATGTCCGGACGCGTCTGGTCGAGCACGAGAACCTCCAGGCCGGCCTCCTCCTGTCGCGTTTGGACGGTACAGACGTCGTCGAGCAGTTCCGGCGAACCGAGGTCGTTGTGGCCTAATACTGCAACGGCAGTCAGGTGAGTGGGTATCCGCGTCGTTTGTAGTGGCTGAGGCGGGCTTGGTGTTGTCGCCGGCGACGGAAGCGTGACCAGACCCAGACATGCGGCGGCGTCGGTGACACGCAGGACGAGCCTGGTCAGCAGACGCCGGATCTCCGGTAGCGTGAACCCGATCATGCCTGGCTCGCCGACACCGATTCCCCTTTTACGGCCAGGGATCGCGAGACGGCGAGCCAGGGCGTGGGCCACCATCGACAGCGTGATGTGGGCATACCAGGCTCGCCAGGAACGGACCTGGTAGTGATCGAGTCCGGCTTCGTTCTTAGCCTTGTCGGAAGCATTCCTCGATCCGCCAGCAGGTGCCGGCGATCCAGGCCAGGTCCAGCAGGGTTGAGCGGCGGGGTCCGTAGCAGACGTAGTAGGCGATCTCGGTCGGGTCCGAGAGTGAGCGGCGGGCGAGCAGCCAGTGCCCACGCCCGGCCCGCCAGCCAGCCGGTCCCGAGCGCGATCCGCGCCCAGTCGTACTCGCGTGGCCCGTGCGCACCAGCGCCGACCGACAGCCGCTGCCACGCCCGCGAGGGCAGCTGTTCGATCAGCTCGTCCGCCCTCGCCTCGGCGCCGCTCGTGGTGGTCAGCAGGTCGTTGACCTTGGTGGCCAGCACATACGCGGCGTCCTGATCCTACAGCCACGCCCGCAGGTACTTGACCTGCCCATAAGCCTCATCGGCGGTGATCCACGCGAACGGCGCCCCCGCGGCGAACGCCCGCGACAGCATCGCCATGGCCTGCCGGGGCTTGGTCTCGAACTCGGCCCTGTCGGGGATTCCGGCCCGCCGGCACCGACTCGGGTCGGCGATCCACGGCTCGGGCAGATACAGCGCCCGGCCGATCAGCGCATGCCCGCGCTCGGAGGCATAGGCCAGGAACGTGCCGATCTGACAGTTCTCGATCCGGCCCGCGGTCCCGGAGTACTGCCGCTGCACCCCCGCCGACCGCACACCTTTCTTCAAGAACCCGGTGTCGTCCACGATCAGCACACCACCGGGCGCACCGAGATGCTCGATCACGTAGTCGCGCACGTCACCGCGGACTCCGTCGATGTCCCAGTCCGCCCACCGCAGCAGGCGTTGCATGCCGTCCGGCGACATCTCGCCGGCCTGCTCGGCCAGCGTCCACCCGTTCTTCCGCTCCGACCGGGTGAACCGGCCCGCGATCCGCTCATGCACCCGATCCAGCTGATCCAGCTGATCCAGCTGATCCAGCACCACATCGACACCACCAGGATGATCTACCACACAACACCCGAGTGCCGTTGCAGTACTAGTGACCCGCACCTGAAATTCGTCGGCAATATCGTGCGAGTGAGTCGATGATCTCTTCGGCGGTCTTGGTCCACACGAACGGCTTGGGG
>NZ_JBFAZA010000083.1:0-5552 GCF_040681595.1 Amycolatopsis sp. NPDC051716
ATCATGATGAGGTAACGATCCGATTTAGTCCTGAAATTATGCCGTATTTAATCAATTTAAAACAAAATTTCACGCAACACGCTTTGTCTGATCTTGCAGAACTCAATAGCAAGTATTCCATTATTTTGTATCGTTGGTTATCTATGAATTATAACCAATACGAGCATTATAGTTACAAGGGCGGGCGCCGAGAAGAACAAGTGGAAGCCTACCGCAATCCTTCAATTTCCATGCGAGAATTACGAGAAATGACGGACACGGTCAATGAATACAAATTATTCACTAACTTTAGCAAGAAAGTTTTAGATAAACCCCTTGAAGAAATCAATGATCGGACCTCATTTAATATTGCCTATGAGAAAGTGAAAAAAGGTAAAAGCATTGATTCTATTGTCTTTCATATCACGAAAAAACGTCGAGCAGACGATAACAGTTATAAGCTAGAGGACAAGACCTACAAGGAAGCGAAAGCCGAAAAAGAATTATCAAACCAAACACTTGCAGGTAAAGCGTTAGAAAGTAGATATACAAGGTTATTGCTTGAAAATTTCCTTTTATCGCCTTATGAAATGACAGATACATCACTTATGGCTGGCTTGCAAAAAAATGTTTATCCAAAGTATGACGAACTCAAAACATTACGAGGACTTGAGGGGGTCAAAAAGCACCTCTCATACGTTCGTGAGAAGCAAGAACCTTATTCAAAAGGGAACGTTGCAAAGTATCTTAAAAAGGCAGTTGATCAGTATTTGCCAACTGTGAAATTACAAGACCTTGACCAACCAGAACGTGCAAGTGTTCGAGGTAAAGGAGCAAGCCATGAGTGAGAATCTAAAAACGATCAAAGAGCTTGCGGATGAGTTGGGTGTATCAAAAAAGAAAATTCATTATCAAGTATCTAAATTAGATAGTAATTTGATACAGAGATTAGACGGTACTATCTATCTTAACAACGCTGCTATAAAAGTGATTAAAGGGAATATTGGATATGTCCCTAAAACTAAATTAGATAGTGTTGGTGTCCAAAATAGACAGTATTTAGATACCAAATTAGACACCGTAAATACAAGTTTAATTGATGAAAAAAATGAACGAATCAATTATCTAAAAGAGCAAATAAAGAATAAAGATAATCAAATATCTGTTAAAGACGAACAGATAAAAAGTTTAGTAGACGTACAAAAACAAACTCAAAATCTTTTAGATCAGCAACAACGACTAGCCTTACAAGATAAAAAGTTGTTAGAAGAATACAAAGCAGAAAATGACAGCTTAAAAGCTCTCAAAATGCCCTCACAGGAAACAGAATTCAAACACTTAGACAATCAATATAAAGATGAAGTGAACGCTCTTAAAGAGAAGTTGGAAAATTTGCAGGAACAAATCAAAGATCAAAAAAGGATAGAAGAACAAGAAAAACCAAGAAAATGGTGGGGACTATGGCGAAAATAGATGATTCAGTTAAAAAGAAAGTTCCAGAATTAAGGTTTCCGGGATTTACGGATGATTGGGAAGAGCGTAAGTTAGGAGAATTATCTAATATTGTTGGTGGTGGAACACCAAGTACATCGAACCCTGAATACTGGGACGGTGATATTGATTGGTATGCACCAGCTGAAATTGGAGAACAAAGTTATGTTAGTAAAAGTAAAAAGACTATTACTGAACTAGGTCTAAAGAAGAGTTCAGCTCGAATTTTACCAGTAGGAACCGTCTTATTTACTTCTCGTGCTGGTATCGGAAACACCGCTATATTAGCCAAAGAAGCTACAACTAATCAAGGGTTTCAATCAATTGTTCCTGATCAAAATAAACTTGATAGTTATTTTATTTTTTCAAGAACTAATGAGCTCAAGCGATATGGGGAAGTCACCGGTGCAGGATCTACTTTTGTTGAGGTTTCAGGTAAGCAAATGTCGAAAATGTCGATTATGGTACCTGAACTTTCAGAACAACAAAAAATCGGGTCATTCTTTAAACAGTTAGACGATACTATCGCTCTTCATCAACGTAAGTTAGATTTATTGAAAGAACAGAAAAAAGGCTTTTTACAAAAGATGTTTGTTTAGGGTCTATAATTATAAATTAGAAAATACATTAGAAGCTGGAGACGAGATTGTCTAGATAATGTGCGAGATAAAATTTTTAGCAGGTTATCATACATAAGACAAAATGTTTTTAAAACTGATAACGTATTTATTCCACAACAATTACGCATTTATTTTTGAGAAAAATATAAAGCAGGAGGATTACAATGCTGAAAACTTATTCTTTAACAAAAAATACATTATTAGTTTCGTCAGAATCAAATATCAAAAATTCGTCTGTTGTTTATGTTTATGGTGACGAACGAGAATATATCGAATCTTTTGAACATAGATCTGACTTTAACATAGACAATATACTAACGTTTGATGATCGAGTTGCATATGACACGATGATAGATCAGAACGATGAAAAAAGTTTGCTCGTAAGTTATTTGTTTCCCGAGATACATGAAGGTGGGCATCTAGATAATCTGACGACATCTGTTGTTTTCTTGGTATTTAAAAATAAGTTGATAATTTTTACAAAACAAAAATTAAAATTCATTCCCGAACTCTTATCCAATATGGTTTTACATGATGTCGATAATTTCATGCAGGAAGTACTTTTAAAGATCATGCAAAAAGATTTCCATGTGATGCTTGACGACCTTCGTGGAGTCAAGGAAAAAATTGATGATTTAGACTCAGAAATATCAACGTCCGGTTCACTCAGACCAACGTTTGGTGATTTATTGACTCTTCAAAAATACATGATAGCTTTGTCAACAACCTATGGCGCTAATCACAAAGCGCTGGATTTCATTAAAAAAAATTTTACAACTATTAATGATATTGATTTTACCACCCAAAAAATAATTGATGAGATATACAATACAAGCGACACAATGGATAGAATTATTTTAGGTTACAGTCAATATTTGGATTATTTGGAAAATATGATAAACAATATGATTTCGTATCAGCTAAACATGATTATGAAAACTCTAACAGAGATATCAATCGTTTTGACTATTCCAGCAATCATTTTTGGTTTTTGGGGAGTCAATGTCGATGGCCCGTTTGAAAAATCTTCTTATGGTGTTTTTGCTGTGCTGATTATCTCTGTTATACTAAGCCTAATTTGCTGGTTTTTGCTGCGACGCAAAACATATTTGTAAAGTATTTGTGATACCCCAATATGATTTAAAGCAGAATTTCTTTGTTGACTTATTAAAAGGCTGGTTCCTTTCAATAATTTATTAGCATCAGCGGCTTCCTTCACAGTATGAGAGTTAGAATATTCAAAGATAGCCATATATCCTCTGACAATTGATATGTTGATTAAATGGTCACATGATAAGGGTATAAACGAAAAGTTGTTTGGGATGCCAGACTAGGGACTATACTAGAAAACATCAGTACATTCCTTAGCTCAGGGTCTATAATTATATAATCGCCCCTGTGAAAACCTATTAAAACAGTCCCCGTTATCTACTAGGTAGATAATGGGGGCTGTTTTTTTGTTTAAATGGTATAATGGATCATATATAGCAGGACTATTATTTCAAATCAAGCAAGGATTTAACCCAAAGAAAAAACGAAACCTACCTAACAAACTTTATTTAGCAGATTTAGAAGTTACAGCAAAAGACGTGTATATTAAAAAGGATTTTGCTAATAAAACGGCTGAAACCTTTGATATGAGCGGTACCGACAAAATGGCAGCCCGACAAGGTTTCCGTTATATTCTTTATAAAAGTGTTTAGCAGTTGGGAATCGTTGACAATTTAAAAATTTGTCTGCAGCTTCTTTTCTTTTAGTCTAAAATAGAGGTTAATAACTAACAGGGGAATTACTAAATGATCAAACCCGAAAAGACAATCAATGGAACCAAATGGATTGAAACGATTCAAATCAATGCCGAAGAACGGGCAACCCTCGAAGATCAGTATGGCATCGATGAAGATATTATTGAGTACGTCACTGATAATGATGAAAGTACTAATTATGTTTATGATATCAATGAGGACTACCAATTATTCATCTTTCTGGCGCCGTATGCCCTCGACAAAGATGCGCTGAGATACATTACCCAGCCATTTGGCATGTTGCTCCATAAGGGCGTTTTATTCACGTTTAATCAAAGCGGCATACCTGAAGTCAACACGGCACTTTACTCGGCATTGGATAATCCCGAGGTTAAGAGCGTCGATGCATTTATTCTGCAAACACTGTTTACAGTTGTTGTCAGTTTTATCCCAATTTCTCGCGCCATTACCAAGAAACGCAACTATTTGGATAAAATGTTGAACCGGAAGACGAAGAACAGTGACTTGGTTTCACTTTCATATCTTCAACAGACGTTGACCTTTTTGTCCAGCGCGGTCCAAACCAATCTCAGTGAACTCGATCGTTTGCCAAAGACCCATTTTGGTGTCGGTGCTGACCAAGATAAAATTGATTTATTCGAAGACGTGCAAATTGAAGGAGAACAGGTCCAACGGATGTTTGAGATTGAAACCCAAGTCGTTGACCGAATCGATCATACCCTCAACAGCCTTGCTAATAACAACCTGAACGATACAATGAAATTTTTGACAATTTGGTCACTGACCATGGCTGTGCCAACGATCATTACCGGATTCTATGGGATGAACGTGAAGAAACTCCCGTTAGCCGGGATGCAAGATGCTTGGATGCTGACTTTGGGGATTTCTGTCGCCTTGATTGTGGCGATGCTGATTATGCTGAAGTTCTGGCGGAAGATGTGATGGGTGAGTGACTTGCTGCTGGGTGGGGGACTTTTTTGGAATGTGTATAGTTGAGCAGTTATGCTATTTTGAGCACCCTTCGGCTTCTGAAATACGCTCCGACGACCCTGACCCCGGCCACATAAGACAAAAAATCCAGTAGCGAACGTTTTTTGTTCGTTACTGGATTTTCTGCCTTATGCTCTGGGGTCAACCCGGGTCTTGTCACGTGTTGGTGATCTATTAGGTATCAACTATCTAGGCACACACACCATGCGTAAAACAGGCGCTTATCGGGTCTATACGCAGTCAAACTATAATATTGGTTTAGTGATGAATTTATTAAACCATTCAAGTGAAGCTATGACCTTAACGTATCTTGGATTAGATCAAGCTAGTCGAGAAACGATGTTAGACCAAATTGATTTTGGGTAATGAATGTTTAGAACTTAGTAGTCGTCCAAAAACGACTACTTTTTTTGTTGAATCGTCCTTGGACGATTCGATGCTTTTGACTTGTAAGAACAGAATTGAATGAAGCCATACTGTTCGCATATTTTTAGTGGATGAACAAACAAAATACGAGAGATTTTTTGTTCGTTCATCCAAAAAGAGGGACGATTTCGGAAGAAGAAAATCGTCCCTCTTTTTCTTCTTTTTGTATGACAAAAAGAAAGATCTTTTGCCCATTTTATTTTTATAAAATGGGTAGGTGGCGTTTGCGTAAAGCAAATCGACACAATCCAAAGGGGATAAAAGGGGAAAGTGAAACTTC
>NZ_JBFAZA010000084.1:0-5514 GCF_040681595.1 Amycolatopsis sp. NPDC051716
TTGAATTATATTTTCTTCGGAGAACGGACAAATTAATTCAACGTGGATTATATTTTTTGAAATTTTTAAAGAAAAAATATCAGAAAGTAAATATAAAATTCTTAAATAAATTTAATAATAAGTTATCAAGAATACTCTATTTGAAACACAAGGATTTACAAATGAAAATAGAAATAAAACAAATAGAGGATAATTTTCCTGAAGATGTTGCCATTTATGGTAGTAATTACTCTAAGGATTAGACTTAAATATAGTAATAATGTTTCTATGGAAAAGTCCTCTCAATAAAATTTATACAGGAAAATGAAATATAAACCAGCTCATAACTTAACAGTTGTGAGCTTTTTTATTTTAAATTTTAATTGATTATTATTCTAAAGCTATAGGTGTAAAATAATTAATACTTGACAAGTATATTGTATGGTGTATAATAGTACACATAGAAAAGGAGAACTATGCATATTGATCCTAATAATAAAGATGCCATTTACGAACAAATTGTATTTAATATAAAAAAAGAGATTACCAAAGGGATTCTTGATGCTGGAGACAAAATCCTATCCGTTCGAGAGATGTCCAAGCAGTTGGGCGTTAACCCGAATACTGTTGCCAAAGCTTATAAGGAATTAGAGCATCAAAATGTAATCACAACTATTAAGGGAAGAGGTTCTTTTGTTAAAAATAATGATGGTCAGGATGAAGAAATTGATATTCAGACACAAAAAAAATTAAGAAGTCAGCTTAAATCATGGTTAGTTGAAGCACAATATGCAAAAATTCCATTAAGTTTAATCTATGAGTGGATAAAGGAGGAGGAGTAAAAGTGGAGATTCAAAATTTAAGTAAGAGGATTGATGGTAATGTTGTTTTGAAACATATTAATTTATCCATCCCTCTAGGAAGTATTTTTGGAATTGTGGGAAGAAATGGATCTGGTAAAACCACTTTATTCCGTACGATAGCCAGTCATTATTTGATGGATGAAGGAATGGTATCAATTGATGGTCAAGATATTAACAAAGAGGTTAGTCTAAAGAATGATATTTTTTTCCTTGATCCTCAATATCAACCATTAAATAAAATGAGATTACGAACAATTGAGAGTTATTTTTCTCTATTATATCCTCTTTTTGATAGTAAGAGATTTTTGGAATTGATCGAAAAACATCAATTACCTGATGATCAATTTCAAAAATATTCCAAAGGGATGCAATGCTTACTCCTCGTTATTATTGCGCTTTGTTCAAATTGTTCCTATATTATCTTAGATGAACCTCTTGATGGGCTCGATGTTATCGTACGGAAACAGGTTGTTGATTTAATGATCGATGCAATCAGTGATCGAGAGAGAAGTATTATTTTAGCTTCACATAATTTGAATGAGTTGGAAAAGCTAGCGGACCAA
Source organism: Amycolatopsis sp. NPDC051716 (assembly GCF_040681595.1). NCBI lineage: Bacteria > Bacillati > Actinomycetota > Actinomycetes > Pseudonocardiales > Pseudonocardiaceae > Amycolatopsis > Amycolatopsis sp. NPDC051716. The sequence goes on from NZ_JBFAZA010000084.1 coordinate 1,406, forward strand.
GTCGCTTTTATTAAAGAACACTCTATTGTTTCTATATTGAATCTTTCTACAGTAAAAATGTCAATCTGTAAACTTCAGATTGCTTTTAAAGACTATGAATTACCTCAGTTTATCAAACAAGAAGCGAAGCATATTACTCATGAAGGCCGAGTAAGCACAGTGATTTTTGAAAATTATAGTGATGAACTTATGGAACGAATAAACAATTGTGAACCACTACTGATTGAAGAACTTCCTTTAACTTTAGAAGATATTTTTATAAGCAAGTTTTCAGGTCATGAGATGACTGATGAAAGAGAGTGAGGAAAGAATGGATAACAAAAAATTGAACAAAATTACTTGGAAACGAGCCAAACCAATCGTTTTAAGTTTAGGAATACTGTTAATATTAATCTCTGTTTTTATTGGATTTAACTCCACAAAAAATTGGCATAGAGAGCAAAACTTTATCCATTCTCAAGAGGCTAGAGACCAATATAATTCATACCTTGCTGCACAAAAAACTGAAGAGGATGATGTAAATAAAAAATATAAAGAAACAAAAGATTACCAAGGAAGTGTCGATTATGCAGAGAACCAGGACGCAGGAATTTTTCTGAAATTTGATTCTAAAACTGGTAAGTTTCATATTCAATCACAGACTTTTAAAGAATTTTACGGTTATATAAGGGCCAAATTATTTTACACGCGAAGTGCGCTGGACTTAACTAATTTTAGATATTTGTTTACGTCCAGAAACGTGTTTCGTGGTTTTACTCTTATTAGCTTATTTTTCATTGTTGCTGGATTTTTAGTATCCTTCTTAAATTACAAGACAAATTTTTTACAGATTTTATTTTCGTCTGGGTATAAAAGAAAACAAATTTTAAAAAGCAGTATATTGACGTCGTTAATTCCTTTATTATTAATGGCAATTACTGCTGTTAGCATTAATTTAGTCATTCTTTATAGTCGCATTCCTCACCAATATATTAATTATCCTCTAGATAAAATTATTTTCTACCAATTTTGCATCTTATTAGTTGCCATTTGTTACTATTTTTTAGGTTTTTTTTCTGGGACTATTTTGGGACAGGGGATTACAGGCGCCTTATCTTTGATCGGCTTTGTCTTTGGATTAGAGTTGATAAAGCAAAATATTTTAGATATCTTGAACAATGTCTTCAACAATATTTTCAATAATAAAAATGATGGAATTTATTATCAATCATTTTTTGTCCGATTTGATACCTATTCACATTGGCTGATATTAGATGGATTTGTTATACTAACTACTTTTCTCTTCTATTTTTCTGCTCAATATTTCTATCAAAGATTAAGTTTAGAGGAGAAAGGAAACTATCTATTATTTCCTAAGTTTCGCTTACCAATTTCTTTGGTTGCAGGGATTTTCACAGCTTATAGTATTTGTGGAAACATTGGACTTGGGAGTAGCTCAATTAATTTACTCATAAGATATAATATACTTCCAGGTATTTTAGTGTTTGTAATCACATTTTGCTTCTTCATGGTACTAAATAATTATAAAAAGATTTATGAAAAAATTGGAATGATAGTTGTAAAAACCAATAAATAACTTAGTAAAAAATAGCTTCTAATTTAATAATAAAAGCTCCTTTATGAAACTAAAGGAGCTTTTAAATATTTACAACGATTAAAAGAACGGTTAATCAATACTAGGCTTCTAGTAAGGGATAAGGAGATTGAGAAAATTTTCATTTATTTATATATCTATAAATCGTTGTTCTTGACACTCCCCAAGAATCCGCAATCGACTTAATCGGCGTACCACTTTCTACCAAGGTTTTAAGAAGCATTATGTCTTTCTCTGAAAATTTCTCAGGTCTTCCTCCAAGCCTTCCTCTTGCACGTGCGGCTTCTCTACCAGCGGCAGAACGTTCTAAAATAAGATTTCGCTCAAATTCCGCAAAAGCCGCAAACAAATGAAACATCAATTGTCCAGTCGAACTTGATTTATCCATTGTAATATTTTCTTGTAGACTATGAAAACTTACCCCCTTATTATTAAAAGAATTAACAATATTAATGAGATCTTCCATATTTCTACCTAATCGATCTAACCGCCAAACAACAATCGTATCTCCAGGACGAGAAAATTCGATGGCGGATTTTAATCCAGGTCTATCTTTTTTACTTCCTGACATATGGTCAGTAAATATTTTTTCACAGTTATATTTTTTTAGACTATCTTTTTGTAAATCTAAATTTTGAAGTCCAGTTGAAACTCGTGCATATCCGATATTCATTTTTTTCTCCTTCATTTTAATTTATTGTATTGTATCATAACTTAGAAATATATATATAAATGAACATAGAATAAATTACGGGTTAATGAACAAGGAATGTAAATGATTTTGAGAAATTTAATAAGAAAAGAAGAGTGTCCAGAAAATGACCATTTTATGAACATTCAAACATTCACTTGAATATAGATGGATGTTCTGATATAATACATTCAAACAAACATTTGAATGTAAAGGAATGATCGTATGAATAATGAAATTTGTGAAATAACTTGTATTCATGAAGACAAAGTTAATCGTGCTAAATCTAAACTAGCAAACTTTGATACTCCGTCAGTAAGTGGTTTCTTTAAAATATTGTCAGATGAAAATCGACTTAAAATTGTACATGCTTTAGTTCATGAAGATGAGCTATGTGTTTGTGATATTGCTAATATCATTGATGCTTCGGTCGCAACAACTTCACACCATCTGAACTCCTTAAAAAAATTGGGAGTAGTTGATAGTCACAAGGATGGTAAGTTAGTCTACTATTTTATTAAAAATATCAAAATCTTAAATCTTATGGAGCTTGGCGTAAATTTTAAAGAAGAGGTGCTAGCATGAGTGAGAAAATGACCGAAAAAACCTATCGAATAGAAGGATTAAGCTGTACAAATTGTGCAGGTAAATTTGAAAAAAATGTAAAGCAGTTGCCAGGAGTTACGAGTGCAACAGTAAACTTTGGTGCAAGTAAGATTTCAGTAGAAGGCCAAACAACAATTGAAGAACTCGAAGAAGCGGGAGCCTTCGAAAATCTTATCATTCGTGATGATCAAGAAAATGATGAACAAGTTAGATCAAAAGAGTCTTTTATTAAACGGAATATCGCTTTAATCATCTCTCTTGGTTTTATACTTGTTGCTGTGATTTCCCAACTATCATTGGGCGAAGATCATTTATTAACGAAAGCTCTTTATATATTGGCAATAATAATTGGTGGATTTGATTTATTTAAAGAAGGGTTCTCTGATTTGATCAAATTGGACTTCTCCATGGAATCTTTAATGACTATTGCAATTATTGGGGCCGCATTTATTGGAGAATGGGCCGAAGGTTCTATTGTAGTAATACTATTTGCTATTAGCGAAGCTTTGGAACGATTTTCAATGGATAAAGCAAGACAGTCGATTCGTTCTCTTATGGATATAGCTCCCAAAGAAGCTCTTATCAGGAGAAACAATGTAGAGCAATTAGTCAGTGTCGATAAAATCGATATCGACGATATTATGATCATTAAACCCGGACAAAAAATAGCCATGGATGGGCTTGTTATCAACGGTCATTCTTCAGTAAATCAAGCAGCAATAACAGGAGAATCGGTTCCTGTTGAAAAACAGTTAGATGATGAAGTGTTTGCAGGAACACTAAATGAAGAAGGTGTTCTTGAAGTCAAAGTAACAAAAAAAGTAACGGATACAACGATTGCCAAAATCATTCACTTAGTTGAAGAAGCGCAAGGAGAACGAGCTCCTGCACAAGCCTTTGTAGATAAATTTGCAAAATACTATACGCCATTCATAATTATTATGGCCCTTTTGATAGTGGTTGTTCCTCCGCTATTCTTTGGTGGTGACTGGAATAAATGGCTTTACCAAGGGTTATCCATTTTAGTTGTCGGATGTCCTTGTTCATTAGTGATCTCAACACCTGTTTCAATTGTTTCGGCTATTGGTAATGCAGCAAAAAATGGTGTTTTAGTAAAAGGCGGTCCAGAGGCTCAGCCGTCGCACCACACAACACTAGGTCGCCCGGCGGAGTTCGCGCGTCGGTCGCCGGTAGCACCTTCGGTGCGACCTGGGGATG
>NZ_JBFAZA010000085.1:0-5494 GCF_040681595.1 Amycolatopsis sp. NPDC051716
ACCGAGGAATCTATGGTGCTCCTAAAATTCATCATCTTCTACTTAAACAAGGGGAAAAAGTCGGGTTAAAACTGGTACAGAAGCTAATGAAGCAAGTTCTCCGGTTATTTGTGTTTGACTTGAACGCATCCATTCTACTAACTCTGCTTTGACAACTGGTCGATTCATCATGGGGTTACTTGTACGTTTATATGTTTCAACCATTTTTAAAGATGGACTCCTTTTTCAACTAATTTTTCTAATTCACTCAATCGATTTTCAAAAAGCTCAAAGGCAGCATCTAAATAATCGGTAGATTCCATATCAACTCCAGCTTTGGCAATTACTTCTAAAGGATAAGCTGAGGAACCTGCCTTCAAATATTCAAGATATTTTTGACGATCCTCAGTTGAACCATGAACAACTTTTTCAGCTAAGAAAGTTGCCGCAGCAAAACCTGTTGCGTATTGAAAAACATAGAAATTATAATAAAAATGCGGAATTCTAGCCCATTCATACTGAATTTCTGGATTTTCTTTGACTGCTAAATTATAGTATTTTTCATTTATTTCGCCATAAAGTGAGTTTAAGTATTCACTTGTTAAAACTTCACCGGCAGCATCTGCTTCATGAATTTTTTGTTCAAATTCGGCAAATTGACTCTGACGGAAAACAGTTCCACGGAAACTATCAAGCCAGTGGTTCAAAAGGGCGAAGCGCTCCTTATCATCTTTACTTTCCTTTAATAAAGTTTCAGTTAAAATATTTTCATTTGTAGTTGAGGCAATTTCAGCTAAAAAGATTGGATAATCCCCATAAACATATGGTTGGTTTTCACGCGTGAAAGCACTATGCATTGAGTGCCCCATTTCATGAACTAAAGTAAAAAGATCATCTAACGTTTCTTGCCAATTTAGAAGCATAAAAGCATTGGTATCATAAGATCCACCTGAATAAGCACCCGAACGTTTTCCGATATTTTCTTCGACATCAATCCATCTTTGTTCAAAAGCTGCTTTAACTTTTCCTTTATATTCTTTACCAAATATCGCTAAAACTTCTTCTGCTTTTTTCACTCCATCTTCATAGTTAAATTTATAATCTAAATTAGATAATGGAGTATAGATATCATACATCTTTAAATCAGTAATTCCTAAAATTTTCTTGCGTAGTTCAATATAACGATGTAAAAGTGGCAAATGTTGATGAATGGCCTCCATCAAAACATCGTAAACTTTTTCTGGAACAAAATTATTAGCCAGAGCAGCTTGACGGGCTGAATCATAAGAGCGGATTTGGGCTTTAAGATTATGGACTTTTACATTAGTCTGTAAGGTCTTTGCATAAGTATGCTGATATTGTTCATAATTACTATAAAGTGCTTTGTAGGCTGCTTTTCGTACTCCCCTATTCTTACTTTCCATTAAGGAAGAGTAATTTCCATGCGTGAGTTGAATCATCTCATCAGATTCATTTTTGACCATAGGTAACTTAATATCCGCATTATCAAAAATTTCAAAAGTTTCTGAAGGACTTTCAAAAATTTCACCAGCCGCAGCCAATAACTTTTCCTCTTTTTGACTAAGAATATGCGCTTTTTTTGCAAAAAGGCGCTCAAACATATGGTCATAGTTTTTTAATTTTTGAAGCTCCCCCAACCATTTGTTATAAACTTCTTTTGAAATTTTCAAAAATTCAGGTTCATAGAAGGCATAGACCTCTCCGAATTTCACATAGAGGGCTGTTGCTTTTGATTGATACTCCTGATATTTAGCCTCTCTGGTATCTTGATCATTTTTCATAGAAGCATAAACATATAGTTTTTCAACTTGTTGAGAAATGGATAGCATTTTTTCGGTAATTGTCAGAAGACTTTCAGCTGAATCAAGTAAATGACCAGGGTCTGTCTCTTCAACGAGTGAAAGTTCGCTTTTTATTCTAGTTAGCTCTGCTTCCCATTCTTTATCTGTTTTATAAATTGTTGTCAAATCCCAAGTTAATTTTTCAGGAATTTCATTTCTGTTCTTAGCCATGAAGATCACTCCTTTTTACTCAAATTAATTTTTATTCACATTAAAAACTTATTAGCAGAATTTCATTCATTCATATCCTTCTTCTGCTTTTTCATTATAACATAGAAACGGGGAGGATAGACTGCCTTAAAGCTATTTTGCTGAAAATTTATTAAAAAGTTTTCATAATAGAGATTAATATTCTGCTTAATTTGAGTAAATTTATGTAAAGGGATTTCATCATCAAAAACTTCAAGTAAGTTCAACCCCAAAGGCGCAATAAAAGAACGTTCAAAAGTCAAATTCAACAAATTTTCACCTCTTTGGTAATATTTTTCCTGAAGTTTCAACCATTTTGGTGAACAATAATAAAGTTGCCGACGAATAAATTCCGCTAGTTTAAGATCAACAATAAGTGGTATTGTCAGTAACTTTTGTGATAAAAAAGGCAGTCGTAATTGCTCAATAAGTCGTCCTTGCCCAAAAGGGATTTCTTCTTGTAAATAAATAATTTTCCCACTCAAATCTTCATGAATCAGTGTCTTCAATCTCAGCTTCTGAGTTTTAAAATCTAATTCCCAATAATAGAAACCTCTATTTTCTGAAAAATAGACTAGATTTTTTTGAAGGTTTGTTATTTGGTCTTTTAACCATAAATTTTCCCCCATAAGCCAAAGTACCGTAAAACCGTGTACTTGATAATTTTCTGTCCGTTCTTTTAAACGTTTCATAGAATGGACTATTATCAAATAAATAGACATAAAAAAGAAAAGCGTTTGGAAAGGTTATAATAAACTAGACACAAAGTTAAGAGAAATCGTGGAAAGGTTTATTATGGCAAGAAGAAAATTCGATAAACAATTTAAAAATTCTGCAGTAAAACTCATTCTTGAAGAGGGTTACTCTGTTAAAGAAGTCAGCCAAGAGCTTGAGGTTCATGCCAATAGTCTTTATCGCTGGGTTCAAGAAGTTGAAGAATATGGAGAAAGTGCTTTTCCAGGCAATGGGACAGCCCTAGCTGATGCCCAACATAAGATTAAATTGTTAGAGAAAGAAAATCGTTATCTTCAGGAGGAACTTGAACTTCTAAAAAAGTTCCGGGTCTTCTTGAAGCGAAGCAAGTAAAACGTTTTGAATTTCTCTTGAAACATCATGGGAAGATAAAAATTAAGCATGCAGTAAAAGTTCTTAAGGTTTCTCGCTCAGGTTTCTATGAATACATGCATCGTCGTCCTTCAAAACAACAAGTGGAGAGAGAAATTCTCTCAGAGAAGATAAAAGCTGTCTTTCATGAGCATAAGGGACGCTATGGTGCGGTTAGAATTACCAAGGTACTTCATAATACTGGTATTATGACCAACACGAAACGTGTTGGGAAACTGATGCACTTGATGGGACTTTATGCCAAGGGAAGCCGTTATAAATATAAACATTACAACAGAAAAGGAGCTTCGCTTTCAAGACCCAATTTAATTAATCAGATCTTTAAAGCAACAGCTCCTAATAAAGTATGGCTGGGAGACATGACCTATATCCCTACCAAAGAAGGCACCTTATACTTAGCCGTGAATATCGACGTTTTTTCACGTAAGATTGTAGGCTGGTCAATGTCTTCACGGATGCAAGATAAACTGGTGAGGGATTGCTTCTTACAAGCTTGTGGGAAAGAACATCCTCAGCCTGGCTTGATTGTCCATACTGATCAAGGGAGTCAATATACAAGCTCTCGTTATCAATCTACTCTTCGTCAAGTCGGTGCTCAATCTAGCATGAGTCGTAAAGGAAATCCATATGACAATGCAATGATGGAGTCTTTTTATAAGACGCTAAAGAGGGAGCTTATTAATGATGCTCATTTTGAGACAAGAGCTGAGGCTACTCAAGAAATATTTAAATACATTGAGACCTATTACAATACAAAAAGGATGCATTCAGGTCTTGATTACAAGTCGCCAAAAGACTTTGAAAAATATAATTCTTAAATTCTCTTAACTCCGTGTCTAGTTTTTCGTTGACTTTCCAAAAATATAGCTCATTTTGTGTCTAAATATTTGACATTAGTCCACTTTAATTGTCTTTAACTTTTCACTCATCATAAGTCCTGCCTTTTAACCGTGGGTAGGTATTGCTCGATTGCTTTTTTGAGATACTTAGCGATATTGTGCTTAGAATATTCTTCACGCTTGCTAGATACATAAGACAAGTGGTCTTTGACTCCATTAAGCCCTCTCAATTCTTTCAGTTCGTCATAGAGAGGGTACACATTTTTCTGTAAGCCTGCCATTGTTGCCGTATCTGTCATTTCTAATGGTGACAAAAGAAAATTTTCAATCAATAGCTTGGTGTATTTGCTTTTCATTGCTTCAATAGCTAGCTTATCTTCGGTTTCCTCTTTGACTTTATTACCCTCTTGATATACTTTATCGTCTAACTTGTAGCTGTTATCGTCTGCCATGCGTTTTTTCTCGATATGAAAGACAATAGAGTCAATACTCCGCCCTTTTTTGACTTTCTCATAGGACACGTTAAAAGAAGTGTGAGCGTTGATTTCTGCTAAAGGTTTTTCTAGTATCCATTCTGTGAATTGAAACATTCTTTTATATTCATTGACGGTATCGGTCATCACTCGCAATTCTTTCACTGTAATTGTTGGATTGCGGTAGGCTTCCACTTGCTCCGCTCTCCGTCCACCTTTAACGCTATAATGCTCGTATTGGTTGTATTGCATAGATAACCAACGGTAAAGAATAATTGAATACTTGCTATTGAGTTCGGCTATATCTGATAAGGCGTGTTGCGTAAAATTCTTTTTAAGATTGATTAAGTAAGGCATAATTTCACGATGAAATTCAATTTTTACTTCATCGTTATAATCTGTCCATTCCACGTAAGGGATAGGCACAATGCTTTTAAATTTGAAGCCTTTCCCTGCTTCTTCCTTAATTTCAAAAAAAGCTTCTTTTTGCATAACTTTTATGGCTTCTTTAAAGCGACTATGTTTATTGCTGTCGTCTACTTTAAAGAAGGCAAAGAGTTCTGCTTTTGAGAGGTAAACTGTATGATTTTTGGGCAGTTTTTCCGTATCAATACAGGAAACAGCCAACTCAAAAATTTTTAAAGGCGTTTTATCCATTTTTGCTACGGACGTTATCAAGTCGTTATGTTCAACAATTTTTCGTTTCTCAATTTCTTTCAAAGAACACACTGTCCTTTCATTGCTGTTACGCTCGTTTTTTGTTATAATTTTCATGAGAACTACTCCTTATATGGGTGGTTTGGCTAAGCATGAAGAAATTCCGTGCAAAGAATTTTTCTTCATGCTTTTATTATATCAAAATACAGTCAGTTAATCAATGTGTTTTTGACTGTATACATAGTTTTTTCTGACTGTATACATAGTTTTTTCTGACTGTATACATAGTTTTTTCTGACTATTTAATTTCTATGAATTTAGTTAACACTAACTTTTTTAAAACTCAAAAGAACAAAATATTAAAATATAT
>NZ_JBFAZA010000086.1:1476-4896 GCF_040681595.1 Amycolatopsis sp. NPDC051716
ACTTGCACACTGTTGGGTCCTGAGGCAACACGCCTCAGGGCATCTGCCCTGAAACGTTGTGTGTTTCTGGTGTGGTGTTTGAGAACTGTAGAGTGGATGCGAGCATCTTTGTGGTCAAGTTGTTAAGGGCACATGGTGGATGTCTTGGCTTCAGGAGCCGATGAAGGACGTAGGAGGCTGCGATAAGCCTCGGGGAGCTGTCAACCGAGCTGTGATCCGAGGATTTCCGAATGGGGAAACCCAGCACCAGTGATGTGGTGTTACCCGCACCTGAATATATAGGGTGTGTGGAGGGAACGCGGGGAAGTGAAACATCTCAGTACCCGCAGGAAGAGAAAACAACCGTGATTCCGTGAGTAGTGGCGAGCGAAAGCGGAAGAGGCTAAACCGTTTGTATGTCAAGCTGTCAGGCGTTGTGCAGGCGGTGTTGTGGGACCCAGCGTCGAGGATCTGACAGTCCTCGGAATGATCGCGCATGTTAGTGGAACGCCTTGGGATGGGCGGCCGGAGTGGGTGAGAGCCCCGTACGCGAAAACATGTTGTTGGTTGTTTGTTTGGTGTTCCCGAGTAGCAGCGAGCTCGTGGAATTTGCTGTGAATCTGCCGGGACCACCCGGTAAGCCTAAATACTTCCTGAAGACCGATAGCGGACTAGTACCGTGAGGGAAAGATGAAAAGTACCCCGGGAGGGGAGTGAAAGAGTACCTGAAACCGTGTGCCTACAAGCCGTCAGAGCCTGTAATGGGTGATGGCGTGCCTTTTGAAGAATGAGCCTGCGAGTTAGTGCTGCGTGGCGAGGTTAACCCGTGTGGGGTAGCCGTAGCGAAAGCGAGTCTGAATAGGGCGAATGAGTCGCGTGGTCTAGACCCGAAGCGGAGTGATCTACCCATGGCCAGGGTGAAGCGACGGTAAGACGTCGTGGAGGCCCGAACCCACTTAGGTTGAAAACTGAGGGGATGAGCTGTGGGTAGGGGTGAAAGGCCAATCAAACTCCGTGATAGCTGGTTCTCCCCGAAATGCATTTAGGTGCAGCGTCGTATGTTTCTCCACGGGGGTAGAGCTACTGGATGGTCTAGGGGCCTTACCGGGTTACCGAAATCAACCAAACTCCGAATACCGTGGTGTTAGAGTACGGCAGTGAGACGGCGGGGGATAAGCTTCGTCGTCGAGAGGGAAACAGCCCAGAACACCAGCTAAGGCCCCTAAGTGTGTGCTCAGTGGGAAAGGATGTGGGATTGCCCAGACAACCAGGAGGTTGGCTTAGAAGCAGCCACCCTTGAAAGAGTGCGTAATAGCTCACTGGTCAAGTGGTCCTGCGCCGACAATGTAGCGGGGCTTAAGCACACCGCCGAAGCTGTGTCATTCATGCAATACATCGGCTTGGACTCTTGAAGTCCTTGTCTAGTGGTATGGATGGGTAGGGGAGCGTCCTGCATCCAGGGAAGCGGCGGCGGAAGCCAGTCGTGGAGGGTGTGGGAGTGAGAATGCAGGCATGAGTAGCGAATGCAGAGTGAGAAACTCTGCCGCCGGATGACCAAGGGTTCCTGGGCCAGGCTAATCCGCCCAGGGTAAGTCGGGACCTAAGGCGAGGCCGACAGGCGTAGTCGATGGACAACGGGTTGATATTCCCGTACCCGAGCATGTGCGCCCATGACGAGGCGTTTGATACTAACCACCCAAAGCGTGCCGGCGAAGCCTTCGGGCGGAGTTGGCATTGTGGAGCGTGGGACCTGATTTCGTAGTAGTCAAGCGATGGGGTGACGCAGGAAGGTAGCTCCGCCAGGCGATGGTTGTCCTGGTGTAAGCGTGTAGGCCGGAACATAGGCAAATCCGTGTTCCATATAGGCTGAGACGTGATGCGTAGCCGTTTGAGGCGAAGTAGAGTGATCCTATGCTGCCGAGAAAAGCCTCTAGTGAGTGCATGCACGGCCCGTACCCCAAACCAACACAGGTGGTCAGGTAGAGAATACCAAGGCGATCGGGTGAACTGTGGTTAAGGAACTCGGCAAAATGCCCCCGTAACTTCGGGAGAAGGGGGGCCAAACATCCTGAAGCTCTTTTCGAGCTAGGGGTGGGTGGCCGCAGAGACCAGCGGAAAGCGACTGTTTACTAAAAACACAGGTCCATGCGAAGTCGCAAGACGATGTATATGGACTGACGCCTGCCCGGTGCTGGAACGTTAAGAGGACCGGTTAGCCTTTCGGGGCGAAGCTGAGAATTTAAGCGCCAGTAAACGGCGGTGGTAACTATAACCATCCTAAGGTAGCGAAATTCCTTGTCGGGTAAGTTCCGACCTGCACGAATGGCGTAACGACTTTCCGGCTGTCTCAACCACAGGCCCGGCGAAATTGCACTACGAGTAAAGATGCTCGTTACGCGCGGCAGGACGGAAAGACCCCGGGACCTTTACTATAGTTTGGTATTGGTTTTCGGTTCGGCTTGTGTAGGATAGGTGGGAGACTGTGAAGTGGTCACGCTAGTGGCTGTGGAGTCGTTGTTGAAATACCACTCTGGTCGAATTGGGAATCTGAACCTCGGGCCATGATCTGGTTCAGGGACAGTGCCTGATGGGTAGTTTAACTGGGGCGGTTGCCTCCTAAAGAGTAACGGAGGCGCCCAAAGGTTCCCTCAGCCTGGTTGGCAATCAGGTGTTGAGTGCAAGTGCACAAGGGAGCTTGACTGTGAGACAGACATGTCGAGCAGGGACGAAAGTCGGGACTAGTGATCCGGCACCTCCTGGTGGAAGGGGTGTCGCTCAACGGATAAAAGGTACCCCGGGGATAACAGGCTGATCTTGCCCAAGAGTCCATATCGACGGCATGGTTTGGCACCTCGATGTCGGCTCGTCGCATCCTGGGGCCGGAGTAGGTCCCAAGGGTTGGGCTGTTCGCCCATTAAAGCGGCACGCGAGCTGGGTTTAGAACGTCGTGAGACAGTTCGGTCCCTATCCGCCGCGCGCGTAGGATACTTGAGGAAGGCTGTCCCTAGTACGAGAGGACCGGGACGGACGAACCTCTGGTGTGCCAGTTGTTCTGCCAAGGGCATGGCTGGTTGGCCACGTTCGGAAGGGATAACCGCTGAAGGCATCTAAGCGGGAAGCCTGTTCCAAGATGAGGTATCCCACCCCTTGTGGGTTAAGGCCCCCAACAGACCATTGGGTTGATAGGCCAGAAATGGAAGCACAGTAATGTGTTGTCGAGTTGACTGGTACTAATAGGCCGAGGACTTGCCTACGAAGATGTTACGCATCCACTCTACGGTTCTGAAACACCACACGAGACTCATGTCGCGTGTGTGTTGTTTCGGAGTGTTTCGGTGGTTATAGCGTCAGGGAAACGCCCGGTCCCATTCCGAACCCGGAAGCTAAGCCTGACAGCGCCGATGGTACTGCAACCGAAGGGTTGTGGGAGAGTAGGACACC
>NZ_JBFAZA010000087.1:0-4885 GCF_040681595.1 Amycolatopsis sp. NPDC051716
GTGGGCCAGCCGGATCGGGAACAGCTTGTCCTCCGGTGCCCACGCGCCATATGGTTGATCAAATTTTGAAAGTAAATAGTCATTTACTAAAAGCAGAGAACAAAAGAGACAGGAAACTGTCTTTTTTGTTTGCTTGGGGTCTGGGGCAAACGCCCAATTTTGGCAACTGCAGTTGCCAAAACTTTCCGCAGGAATCGTCAGACAGACCTTACCTTTATGTTAATAAAGTCTAGTAAGTTATACTTTTTATTTTCTTGATAGTTATCAATTTTTATCTATAAGGGTAGCGCTATACTAGTATCATAAAGAAAATTAAAGGAAGTAGAAAATATGGCAAAAATAACACTGAACTTTCAAAAACGACTTCAACAACACAGTAATCACTTGGTTATCCTCTCAGCCATTCTCATTGTACTCGGATACCTTGGTAAATATGGTGTAAATCAAATATGGATTTGGAATTCGACAATGATTATTGCAAGTATTATCGGTTTTATACCTGTTGCAATTCATGCCTATCAAGCAATCAAAGTGAAACAAATTTCGATTGACCTGCTAGTTTCTATTGCAGTTATCGGTGCTTTGTTCATCGGTGAATATGAAGAATCAGCAATTGTCACTTTTCTCTTCGCTTTCGGTGGATTTTTGGAGAAAAAAACGCTTGAAAAAACGCGATCAAGTATCAAAGAACTCACGAATATGGCACCCAGCACAGCCCTATCTGCTGATGGCGAAGAAATGGACATTGATGAAGTTGAAATTGGCGACAAACTCTTAGTAAAAACCGGACGTCAAGTTCCTGTTGATGGTCGTATTTACCAAGGATCTGGCTATGTCAACGAAGCCAGTATCACAGGTGAATCACGTGAAATCAGAAAGGAAGCTGGTACCAAAGTTTTTGCAGGTTCTATCTTAGAAAACGGTACAATTTACGTAGAAGCAGAAAAAGTCGGCGAAGATACAACCTTTGGTAAAATTATTGAACTTGTCGAAGAAGCCCAAGATACCAAATCTCCTGCTGAGAAATTCATCGACCGCTTTGCTAAGTATTACACGCCAGCGGTACTTGTTATTGCAGCTATTACTTGGGTTTTTAGTCATAATCTAGAACTAGCCATCACGATTCTCGTACTTGGTTGCCCTGGTGCCCTCGTGATTGGTGCACCTGTTTCAAATGTTGCAGGAATCGGGAATGGTGCAAAAAGAGGCGTCCTTATCAAGGGAGGTGATGTTATGAATACCTTCAGTCACATTGATACGCTTCTGTTTGATAAGACGGGTACTCTGACGAAAGGCAATACAGAAGTTGTTGTTGTCAAAAATTATGGTGCTTCAAAAGAATTGATTGATGCAGTTGCTTCAGCAGAAAATGAATCTGATCACCCATTAGCAACGGCAGTTGTACGCATGATCGGAAAATTCAATCCTATCAAATTTGAAAAAACGGACGTTGTTAAAGGACAGGGAATCATCGCAGACAACCTATTGATTGGTAATGAAAAAATGATGGTGGTTAATCATATTACGATTTCTCCCGAGCAGAAACAGGACATCACAGAAATCACTGATTCAGGTGCATCAGTTGTTTTGGTCGCAGCTGATAACAGATTGCAACTAATTTATGGTATTGCGGACGAAATACGTTCTGGTGTCAAAGAATCCCTCGAAGAACTACGCCACGAAGGTATTTCTCGTATGATTATGCTGACTGGAGACAACGAGACAACAGCTAAAGCAGTCGCCGCCCAACTCGGCATCGATGAAGTACGTGCCAATCTCATGCCTGAAGAAAAAGCTGAAGTTGTCAAATCACTCAAAAACTCTGGTAAAAAAATTGCTTTTATCGGTGATGGTGTCAACGATTCTCCTAGTTTGGCACTTGCTAATATAGGTATCGCAATGGGTTCTGGTACTGATACTGCGATTGAAACGTCCGATATCGTGCTAATGAAGTCTAGTTTTGATGAACTTGTCCACGCATATGGTTTAAGTAAACGCACGGTTGCCAACATGACACAAAATATTGTGATTGCGATTGTAGTTGTGCTCTTTTTACTGGCTAGTCTAATCCTTGGAGGTACAGGCTTAGTACCTAGTTTCGTCAACATGGGAACAGGTATGTTCGTCCACGAAGCTAGTATCCTCATCGTCATTGTCAATGGCATGCGACTGATTAGGTATCGAGAGAAATAGAAGAATGGAAACAAACCAAAATTTACGCGGTTTGTTTTCTTTTTTTTTGAGAGGAATTAATTTTTTGGTATCAATAAATTTTATAATAACTTTATCAAAAATAATTTGATAAAATCATCGAGACATTTTCGATGGCTTCTAGAATCTTTACAATTAAAGTTTTCCTTGCTAATAGGGACGTTCAATACGAGATTGAATTTGAGGTCGTGAAGTAGACTATCGCAGGCAATGTAGCAAGTTAGGGATTTGAACTTATTTAAAAGCTTTGATAGCTATCTCAATATAACTTTTTTATAAAAATAGATAGTGAGTTCCAAATGACAATTATTTAAAAAAGGGAAACTCGCACATTTACTAGATAGGAGGATTATCAGGTAAGAAGGTATATGTCGTTTTCAGAGCACTTCAAACATTTTATGGATGAAGGACGCTTACAAAAAGTGACTAATGGATTTGATCTTTTAATTTTATACAGGCAAAATTAGGGAATAATTTAAACACCGTTCCGCGGACCGTCTCGGTAGACTCTAGTTGATGCTACTTTACGCTCCTCATATCAGGTTATTCAGCGTTAAAAAAGAGAGTTGAGAAATTTTATCATTTTGTAGATAAAAAAATAAAACTGTTATTCTTGATAGATATCAATTTTTTGTTAGTACTGACGAGCTATAATTAATTTATAAAGAAAGAGAAAGAGGTAAATCTTATGTCAAAAGTAATTATGAGACTCAATGAATTAAGCTGCCCATCTTGTATGGCAAAAATCGAAGCTGCAATGACTACAACTAAAGGCGTAGCAAATGCAAAAGTACTTTTCAATGCATCAAAAGTTAAAGCAGAATTTGACGAAAATGTTGTCAGTACTGATGAACTTATCAGCAAGGTTGAGAAACTTGGATATCCTGTTTTGAGTAGCAAAGTAACTGTTGTGTGATTTATACCAGGAAAGATACCACTATAAATTGAATAAAGGAAAAAAATGATGACTAAATTAATGATTGATGAAAAATATGCTAAAGAACTTGATAAAGCAGAGATTGACCACCACAAACCTACGGCTGGTGCGATGCTAGGACATGTCTTATCCAATTTGTTCATAGAAAATATACGACTGACTCAAGCAGGAATATACGCGAAAAGCCCAGTTAAGTGTGAGTATTTACGTGAAATTGCACAAAAGGAAGTTGAATATTTCTTTAAAATTTCGGATTTACTTCTTGATGAAAATGAGATTGTACCAAGTACAACTGAAGAATTTTTAAAGTATCACAAGTTCATTACCGAGGATCCAAAAGCCAAATATTGGACTGATGAAGATCTGCTTGAAAGCTTCATTGTGGATTTCCAAGCACAAAATATGTTCATTACGCGAGCAATCAAGCTAGCAAACAAAGAAGAAAAATTTGCTTTGGCGGCTGGTGTAGTCGAACTTTACGGCTACAATCTTCAAGTTATTCGCAACTTGGCAGGTGACTTGGGTAAAAGCGTTGCTGATTTTCATGACGAAGATGAAGATAATGATAATTAGTTTTTACGAAACTGTAGGCTTTAGTTGAATGAGGCTTGCAGTTTGATAATTTTAGCGCGATAATAAGATAAGGAGAATCCCCAAAATGAGTAAGTATAAACATCATTTTAGTCATCATGAACACCACTGTGTACAGCTCGTGCCACTATTTGGTTTACTTTCAGAAAGTGAATTAGTGCAAGTTGAGCAGGTTGTTAATCATAAAATTTTTGAAAAAGGTGAAACAGTCATCAGCCCCTTTGCAGTGCCTCAACTTGCAATTGTGGCGCATGGTACCTTGAAAATATACCAGCTTTCTAGTGCTGGTAAAGAGCAGTTACTACGTGTGATTGAACCTGGTGGATACGCAGGTGAAGACGCCTTGTTTGGAGTAATGAATGATAATCTCTATGGTGAAACATTGGAAGAAACGCAAATTTGCTTTTTGCGACAACAAGATTTCAAAAATTTGTTGTTAAAATATCCCGAGCTCAGTTTGAAATTGCTTGAAACCACCGTGAGAAGAGCTGCGGAAATGCAATATCAAGCACAATTTCTCATGATGGAAGATGTTGAAAGTCGAATCGCTAATTATCTTTTGCAACTCGTCAAAGTAGTAGATTCAAATTCTGTTATGATTCCAATGAAAATGAAAGATCTTGCAACGTTCATCGGAACAACTCCCGAAACTATTTCTCGTAAGTTCAAAATACTCGAAGAAAAAGGATTCATTGAGCGCCGAGGAAAGATAATCAAAATACTAGATATTGATAGCCTTGAAGATGATTACGCTTAAAATGGTCTAAAGAGCCAATAGATTCTGATCCTACACAAGATCCAGACCTAATGCCAGATTGGACCAATGTCAAATATTTACACACAAAATGAAAGGGTATTTACATTATTTGCAATTGCTCAGGCAATTCCGGTATTCAATGTAGCAGTAGATGCAATTTCTTTAACTTTAACCACACTTTGGGGAGGAAGAATAGGAGCAGAAGATATAATCTTACTGGTATCTTATATAATTAATTTTATAAATTATCAAAATGGAGCTTCTTCATGTTTTAACTCATTATGAAAATTATAACCGCAACTTTACTTTTAGTAATTTCTTTATTAGGAATTTTAGGAACAGCATTTCTCTACTTAGGAGAATTAACTCAAGGAAAGGGGGAGGGTATT
>NZ_JBFAZA010000088.1:0-4676 GCF_040681595.1 Amycolatopsis sp. NPDC051716
TTGAAAAATATATTAGGACATGTAATGAATCAATTTTAGCTCAAACATATCGCAATGTTGAAGTCATTATAGTAAATGATGGTAGCACAGATCAGTCGCTAGCAGTAATTTCCGATTTAATCTGTAGTCATCACAATGTTAAGGTAATCAACCAAAAAAACCAAGGATTATCAGTAGCTCGGAACACTGGTATTGATGTGGCAACTGGTAAATATATAACTTTTGTAGATGCAGATGACAAAATTATGCCAGGCTTTGTTAGCTCGCTCTATCAAATTGCTGACAAAACAGGAGCTGACATTGTACGTGGGTCATTTCGAGACTTTAATGGCAATATTCCTAAAGCTTGGGTTCCAGATTTCAATGTTCCAACCAATTGTGGGACAATAGTATTAGACCAATTCTTATCTAGCAACATATCTTTTGCAGTTTGGTCGAGTATCTATAGGCTAGATTTTATTAATAGTAATCATATACGATTTACACCAGGGATCCTACTTGAGGATGGAGATTTTACAACAAGAGCTTATATGCTCGCTAAGTTAGTTGCTACATCACCTGAACCAAATTATGCATATAGAATAAATCGTCCAGGAAGTATATTAACCACAAAAAATGCCCAAAAAATGTCTCTTTCAGAAGAAAAAGTCATATCACAATTTATTAGTATGTTAAAGCATGAAGAATCTGATGTTTTACGTAGTTTAATTCTAAAGTCTATTTATGCATTTATGAGAGATTGGACGGGAATTATTGTGAAGAATAACCTATCGTTGGATAGGACGAACAGTTGTTTTGATACTGCTCTCACTCTAATAAAAGAAATAATAAATTCTAGGCCCTTAAAAGAAAAAATCAAATTTTTAACAAAGGTTATTATTAT
Organism: Amycolatopsis sp. NPDC051716; assembly: GCF_040681595.1. Taxonomy (NCBI): domain Bacteria; kingdom Bacillati; phylum Actinomycetota; class Actinomycetes; order Pseudonocardiales; family Pseudonocardiaceae; genus Amycolatopsis; species Amycolatopsis sp. NPDC051716. The sequence goes on from NZ_JBFAZA010000088.1 coordinate 884, forward strand.
TAAGGCGAAAAACCATTAAGCCGTTAAACGAAAATGCAAAGGGTTCATATACAATTATGTTAATTACGACCCGAATTGCTAGTTGATTATTTAGACATGACTTGATACCCGATAGAATATCTTAAAGTCTCTGGTTCCAGTGATTTAGCTGATTTTAACAGTAAAGAATACGCTAAAAGTATCATCTCTAATTTCAATTGAAAACCTTGAGGCGAATGACTTTTACAACGCTCAGCTCCTAGATTTGTCAAAAAAGAGAAAACTCGCTCAATCACTTTTCTACGTTTTGAAAAATTAGGGAAAAGGATTTTCTTTTGCTTCATGTTCTTCCTGACAGGTGTAATTAGATCAATTCCTTTTAATTCCAGCCTATCATGCAGTGACTGACCTAAATATCCCATATCTCCAAGGACTGTTGGTGTCCCAAATTGACTCAACACTTCCTCGGTCATTGAACTATCAGCCATTGAAGCAGGAGTAATTGTGTAGTCTATGACATAGCCTGATTCACTGACTAAAGCATGACATTTACATCCATAGAAGTACTGTCCCTTTGTAGCATTGTAGCCAACATTGGCATAATCTCCAAGAACTTTGCTTCTGAAATTACGAATAGGCTGACACAAAGGAATGGGGAAGCTGTCAATAATGGATACACTCATTCCTTCAACCTCTTTAAAGACGAGTGCTTGGCGAATGACTTGGATACTCGGTAAGAGGGCATTACAACGGCGGACAAAGCGAGAATATTCTAGGAAATTAGGAAATAAACTTTGAGCCAATTGGTGCTTAGCTTTAAGCGTTTCACTAAAATGCAGTACGCCCCAGAGGTAACAAGCGATAACTAAGCAATCTGATGTTGCGAGATGGACGTTCTTTCGGTTTTGAACCTCAAGGGGAACACTCGTTTGATAAAGCGTCTCAATGGTTGTCAGTAAATAAACAAAAACTTTTGGAAGTGTGCTATTATAAGTCATATAAGTCGTGCGCTTTCTAATGCTTAGTGGTTTAAGATTAGGATAGCACGACTTATTTATTTTCCAATGAAATTAACTAGCAATTCGGGTAGAAAGTTTAGAGGTATCATATGAAACTACTTAATAATTTGTTGACTAGCTTAACACAATATGAGAATGAAATGATTCAAATTAGGCGTCATCTTCATCAATACCCAGAAATTTCTTTTCAAGAAAAAGAAACATTTAAGTATATTATGGGCTTTTATAAAGAACTTGACTGTGAACCAAAACTTATCGGAAAGGGATTTGGAATCATCGTTGATATTGAAGGTGGAAAATCCGGAAAAACTCTTGCGTTGAGAGCAGACTTTGATGCTCTTGCTATTTTTGAAGATAATGATTTAAGTTTTAAATCGGTCAATCCAGGAGTAATGCATGCCTGTGGACACGATGCACATACTGCATATTTGATGGTACTTGCTAGAGAACTAGTAAAAATAAAACAAGAACTTCCGGGAAGAGTTAGAATTGTCCATCAACCAGCAGAGGAAGTATCTCCTGGTGGTGCCAAAGGTATGATTAAAGCAGGAGCTCTTGACGGTGTCGATAATATGATCGGGGTTCATGTGATGACTACAATTAAAACAGGGGTCATTGCCTATCATAATAAAGAAACTCAAACGGGACGTTCTAATTTCACCATTACAATCAAAGGAAACGGAGGTCACGCTTCTATGCCACAATTAAGTAATGATGCAATAGTAGCCGCTAGTTACTTTGTAACTGAACTCCAAACAGTAATTTCAAGAAGAATAGATCCATTTGACATGGGTACTGTAACTATTGGATCATTTGATGGAGCAGGAAGTTTTAATGCTATACAAGATAAAGTAGTGTTAAAAGGGGATGTTCGGATGATGAAAGAAACAACTAGAAAAGTCATCCGAGACCAAGTGAAACAAATTGCTAAAGGCGTTGGAGTAACCTTTGGGGTTGAAGTGATTGTAGATTATGACGATAACTATCCTGTACTCTTTAATTCAGAAAATCTCACTCACTTTGTAGTTGACAGCTTAAAAGATCAGAATATTTCAGAAGTCAATAATATAGTCGATTTAGGACCACAAAATCCTTCTGAAGATTTTTCATATTATGGGCAAGTTGTACCAAGTACTTTCTTTTACATTGGTGCACAGCCTGAAGACGGCGGAAATTATCCCCATCATAGCCCTTTATTTAAAATGAATGAGAAAAGTATTTTAATCGCGGCTAAAGCAGTTGCAACTGTAACTATAAACTATCTATTTTTCAATAAAAAAATGTAGATTTACAAATAGCAAGATTTGTAGCTAAAGTTGCTCCTTCGTTATTTAATAAACTTATAAAAATATTTCTATCCTCTGTCCAGAAAAAGGTTGTATTATGGACGAGATTTAATTCACCGTCCGTCAAACTACGATACTGCGATGTCACTTAATGACAAGGTTTTGTATGTGTCCACAAATTCCGAGTTCTCTGTCTTGATGACAAATAACGTTCCAGAATATGCGTTGCTTACGTCCGGTAAAGGTTTTTTGAAGAATTTGGAAGATACGACAGGGCTTCTTGACGTTAAATATGACAATGTAGTAGGCAATTATGATATTGATAAGGCTGACATTGTTTATTATGTGTATGGTTTGCTTCATTCACCCGAATATCGGGATATGTATGCCAATGATTTAAAAAAGAGCTTGGCGCGGATTCCGCTAGTCCGAAATAAAGAAGCGTTTATTCGGATTGGAAAGGAGTTATCTAATCTGCATCTGAATTACGAGAAACAAGTGTCATACCCTGGAGTGACGGTGTCAGTTAGCTCTGATGATTATAAAGTGACTAAGATGAAACATCCTAAAAAAGGAGCCTTAGACACTATTATTTTCAATAATTCAATAACTATCTCGAACATACCAGAGAAAGCTTATGAGTATGTGGTTAGTGGAAGGCCAGCTATCGAATGGATTATTGATCAATATCAAGTAAAAACAGATAAAAAATCAGGAATAACGGATGATCCTAACGAATTTAGTGATAATCCTAAATATATTTTGAACCTCTTATTATCCGTTATTACAGTAAGTATGCGAACCCTTGAATTAATTGAGGAATTACCAGAATTTGAAATTCAAGAATAATATAGGGTCTATAATTATATAATGGCCCCTAGGAAATACCATTAAAACACCCCCTATAATCTTTAGTTCATATTACAGGGGTTGTTTTTCTGTTTATTGATATAATAGTTCTTAAAAATGGAGGTGATATTTTGAAAGTGAATTGGTTAAAGTTGATTGGAATTTTTTTACCTTTAAAATGATTCATATTTACTGTCTTCAATTGCTTTTTTTAAAATTTTAAACTAAATACAAGTATTGATAAACTTTTCAAATATAGTATAAAAGTCCTAACTGATTATATCTTGATTAATGCATTACTATTCCGAATTTAAGAACTTGACTTAATATCATAATAAAAAACCTCCAAAAGTTTAAATTTTGGAGGTCATATAAGATATATGTTTATTTTATTTGCTTACTGTGGTTAGAATGAATAAAATAAATACTATAGCTATACTAAAAGCACCTAAAATAATAGTATTAGTTGAGTCAGACTTAGTATCTTTAGAAAACTTAGCTATTATCACTGCACTTAGAATGAAACATAGAAATATAAAAGCTAAAAACATTGTTGGAGAGATGCCAACTTGAAATTTCTCAAAAAACAAATGATAAATAGAAGTAACTACAACTCCTAACATACCTATTATATAAAGTAGGGTTACGAGAAAATTTAAA
>NZ_JBFAZA010000089.1:0-4404 GCF_040681595.1 Amycolatopsis sp. NPDC051716
GGTCTAACATCGTTTCTCGACTAGCTTGATCTAATCCAAGATACGTTAAGGTCATGGCTTCACTTGAATGGTTTAATAAATGCATCACTAAACCAATATTATAGTTTGACTGGGTATAGACCTTATAAGCGCCTGTTTTACGCATGGTATGCGTTCCTAGATAGTTAATTCCTACTTATTGTCGGCGGAGCTGGACGCTTCTTTCACAACCTCTATCCTCGATCTTTTTGGTCATACACTTCTTTGACGTTGATAAATTGATCAAGTATTGGATTTTCTCCTTTTAGGTCAGCTTCGAAACGGATACCGTCAATATTGATTCTGGCGTTACGGTAGTAGTCAGTTCCTAGTTGTCCCCATGCAGGAGTTGAGGCATCGACATTGCAGAAGATATCAAATCCTTGTTGTTTCAAGTAAGCAAATTTTTGATTTGCTTCAGAATAAGGTTGCCAATCGCTGATGTCAGCGCCAAATGGGTAGATCAAAATATTTGTTTTGCCTAAAATAGGTGCAACTTCATTTTGCCAACGTTCATTATCTTGTTGGATATCGGCTAAAGAAGCTTGTGTCATATTCAAGTGTCCCCAAGTATGAGAAGCAAAACTCCAACCATCTTTCTTTAATTGATCAGCAACTTTTTTGGCTGCTTCGATTTCTTTGTTTGTTTTTTCGTTATCACCATATTCTGATTTTGATGTACGGTAACCTAATACACCATTATAGCCTGTTAAAGCTAATGTTCCTTTGGCGCCTTGATAAGAAAAATCGGGATGTTTTTTAATGAATGAATCGATCAATGGAACCATATCATAGTCACCAACAGTTTCCTTCTTATTGTCGATATAAATATTCTTGATTTGGTTCTGTTTATCGACAATCAACTTACTTGGAAATCCTGAATTGTCCATGTATTCATAATAGCTGACATCGTCTTGCGAAAGAATTAACGGTTTCTTTCCTTCTGGAAGAGAAACACCTGTAAAGGTCAGTTTTCCATCTGTTCCTTTTTTGACTAATCCATTTAGATTAACAAGAACATAGTTATTTTTATATAACTGATCAATGGTTTTATTGAATTCGGAAATAGTGACCATATAATCTTTATACCCTTGTGCTTGCTGGGTATGAAAAGCCTTAGCTGGATCAACAATCAGACTATGAAAGAAGACGTGTGAGATTTTGGTCGGGTCTTCCCATTTTACCAAGGATTCTTTTTCTTTTTTCAAAGTTGCTAACAATTGTTGCGCTTCTTTGGCGTCGTCTTTTTCAAGTAAGGCGATGGCTTCATCATAATGATAACTTGCAGCAAGCTGTTTTGCTTGATCAAGCTGTTTCGTCGTTTGTTTATCTTCAACAGGTTTTGAGCTGCTGCTTGAGTGTTGAGTTGTTTGACTAGTGTTTTCTAATTTATTGTTTGTTACTGCTTGTGTAACAAAAAAGATACTTACACCTAGAATAATAACAGTGCATACAGAAGTGACAGCCAATATGATTTTGTGTGTATGTTTCATTTTATCGTCCCCTACTACTTTTTGATTTCAAAAACCCCCGTAAGCTTTTCTTAACCTTTTGAAAAACTTCCCATAACCATTGTAACGAATATAGGGTTCTGTTGCAAAGTTTTAAATCTACTATCAAATAAGGTAGAATAATAGAAAAAGATAGCAGGAGGAATGACGATGAATCATTTTAAAGAAAAGCAATTTCAGCAGGATGTGATTATTGTAGCCGTGGGCTACTATCTTCGTTATAACCTTAGCTATCGTGAAGTTCAAGAAATCTTATATGATCGTGGCATTAACGTTTCTCATACGACGATTTATCGTTGGGTACAAGAATATGGCAAACTACTCTATCAAATTTGGAAAAAGAAAAATAAAAAATCCTTTTATTCATGGAAAATGGATGAAACGTACATCAAAATCAAAGGTCGTTGGCATTATCTCTATCGTGCAATTGATGCGGATGGATTGACTTTAGACATCTGGCTACGCAAGAAACGGGATACTCAAGCTGCTTATGCGTTCTTGAAACGACTACATAAACAGTTTGGTCAACCAAGAGTAATTGTCAAGGATAAAGCGCCCTCTATTGGTTCTGCATTTAGAAAGTTACAGAGTAACGGTTTATATACTAAGACAGAGCATCGAACCGTGAAGTATCTCAATAACCTCATTGAGCAAGACCATCGACCAATCAAACGACGCAATAAATTTTATCGAAGTCTACGAACTGCCTCAACCACGATTAAGGGCATGGAAACAATTCGAGGAATATACAAAAAGAACCGAAGAAATGGAACGCTCTTCGGATTTTCGGTATCTACTGAAATTAAGGTCTTAATGGGAATATTAGATTAAGAACAAGAAGGATTATAAACCTTGTATTTGATTTTTAAACTTTGCAACAGAACCAATTATATGATTGAGAGCTTCTTAATTTTTTACGGACTTTTCATACTTTGTTTTTGACAAGTTTACTTATATCTTTAACAAGTTTGCTTATATAGTTGACAAGTTTACTTGTAAAGTGTTATACTTTATTCATAGAGAGGAAGAGAAGAAATGAATAATAAGAAGATTTTACAAATGGCACAACAAGAAAGTCAAGATGAGGGTAAACTATCGAAGTGGAGAAATATGTCAATAGTACACTATATTATGTTGTTACTTGCTTGGCTGTTTATTTTCACAATTAGGTTGCTAAAAAATGAATCTATAGACGATTTGTTTTTTATGTTATTACTTTTGGCTTTGGGACATGAAATATATCTGTTCAAAAAGAAGAGGTCGATGACTAACATCATAGTAATTGTAGTATTATTAATTGCTGTTTCTGTGATGGGCTGGAATTTAATGAGTGGAATTTTTAAATGAGGGATAAAGGAAAACTTGAGTTAAAGAATAGGTTAAAAGTGGCTCGTGCTGAAAAACAAATAAACCAGAGTAATTTGGCTAAAATTGTTGGTGTTTCGAGACAGACAATTAGCAATATAGAAACCTATGAGTACGTTCCATCTGCTAAATTAGCATTATTACTTTGTATAGCGTTGGATATAGAATTTGAAAAATTATTCTATTTTGAGTAGTGAAGACTTAAGTATATTAAAACGACTTAGGTCTTTTTTATTTTAGGGGCGCAAATGTCAGAGTTTGCGTTCTTATATTAGTGAAATAGCAAGGAGAGTCTTTATGCAAGTAACAGGAAAAACTAAAACTGGTGAGGAAAAACAGTTGACAGTTGAAATTCGTGATGTTGAAATCGTGAAACCTAAGATTGAGAAATCGGTTCTGTTGCAAAGTTTTCTGATAAGTCTATTTTAGTGTAAAATGAATAAAAATGACAGCGAGGATATATCAATGAACTATTTTAAAGGTAAACAATTTCAAAAAGATGTGATTATTGTCGCTGTTGGTTATTACCTGCGTTACAATCTAAGCTATCGTGAAATTCAAGAACTCCTTTATGATCGTGGGATTAACGTTTGTCACACAACTATTTATCGTTGGGTACAAGAATACGGTAAAGTCCTCTATCATCTCTGGAAAAAGAAAAATAAAAAATCCTTTTATTCATGGAAAATGGATGAAACGTACATCAAAATTAAAGGAAAATGGCATTATTTGTATCGAGCCATCGATGCAGATGGTTTAACCTTGGATATTTGGTTACGTAAAAAACGGGACACACAAGCAGCCTATGCTTTTCTTAAGCGGTTAGTGAAGCAGTTTGATGAACCGAAGGTTGTAGTCACAGATAAAGCCCCCTCTATTACAAGTGCCTTTAAGAAACTAAAAGAATACGGCTTTTATCAAGGGACAGAACATCGTACCATTAAATACCTGAATAATTTGATTGAACAAGACCATCGTCCAGTAAAGAGACGCAATAAATTCTATCGAAGTTTACGCACTGCCTCACCCACGATTAAGGGCATGGAAGCCATTCGAGGATTATATAAGAAAACCCGAAAAGAAGGCACTCTCTTCGGCTTTTCGGTGTCTACTGAAATCAAGGTATTAATGGGAATAACAGCCTAAATCATAGATACCGTAAGGGATTTTATTCTTTATTTAAAACTTTGCAACAGAACCCTTGTATGTAATTGACTAAAACGTACAATTTTAGCTTTTAAATATGACCCTTATTTATGACCTGCTCTAATCTCACTATTCATCAGCATTCAAAAAACAGCTCACAACTGTTGAAGAATGAACTGTTCCGTTCGATTGTTTTGGCATATAACTCACTGTCATTTTTACTCCCTCTCCGAAATAAAATGAACAACTTTTTGAATTTTATCTTCCAAATTTTCTAATTGCTTTTGATAATCAGACATCAATTCTTTTGTCTGATTATTTTTATTTTCGTTTAAATGTTTAGCAATTTGATTGATATTATTTC
>NZ_JBFAZA010000090.1:0-3932 GCF_040681595.1 Amycolatopsis sp. NPDC051716
GAAGTTTCACTTTCCCCTTTTATCCCCTTTGGATTGTGTCGATTTGCTTTACGCAAACGCCACCTACCCATTTTATAAAAATAAAATGGGCAAAAAATCTTTCTTTTTGTCATACAAAAAGAAGAAAAAAAAGAGACGATTTTCTTCTTCCGAAATCGTCCCTCTTTTTTCTAAAACCATGGATGAACGAACAAAAAATCTCTCGTATTTTGTTTGTTCATCCACTAAAAATATGCGAACAGTATGGCTTCATTCAATCCTGTTCTTACAAGTCAAAAGCATTGAATCGTCCAAGGACGATTCAACAAAAAAAGTAGTCGTTTTTGGACGACTACTAAGTTCTAAACATTCATTACCCATAATCAATTTGGTCTAACATCGTTTCTCGACTAGCTTGATCTAATCCAAGATATGTTAAAGTCATGGCTTCGCTTGAATGGTTTAATAAATGCATGACTAAACCAATATTATAATTCGACTGCGTATAAACACGATAAGTGCCTGTTTTACGCATGGTATGCGTTCCTAGATAGTTGATTCCTAAAAGATCACCAACACGTGCCATGGAGCTATACTATAAAAGTGGACAGAAAATTGGGTGTTATAATCTGTCTATTAAGACACAAAAATGAAAGGACTTTTATGTCAGGTTTTAAACGTTACGACGAGGATTTCAAACAATCGCTTGTTAATCTCTATCAAACTGGTAAAACACAAACTGAACTCTGTAAAGATTATGGCGTATCTTCTTCTGCACTTGCAAAATGGATTAAGCAGTACTCTCAAGTGCGTCTTGAAGATAATACGGTGTTGACTGCTAAACAGATTCAAGAATTACAAAAAAGGAATGGCCAACTAGAGGAAGAAAATCTGATCTTAAAAAAAGCGAGTGCCATATTCATGCAAAACTCCAAGTAAGATTGAAAGCCATCTATCGACTCAGATTTGAACACACGACAGTTATGCTCTGTCGTGTTTTACATGTCAATCGTTCCACCTACTATAACTTTTCATAAACAAGAGGCTTTCGAAGCGTGAAGTAGAAAATCAACGCTTGAGAAAATTACTCCTTGAGATTTATATGAAAGCCAAGAAAAGAATTGGAACGAGAGCTTTTAAAATCATTCTTCTGCGTGATTATGGCGTTAATATTTCTGAAGGCCGTATCTTAAGACTTCTCAAGTCTATGACACTCCCTAAAATGTCAACCATCAAACCTCGTTTTAAATCAAAGAAAGCTCCTGTATTTTCTTCTGATAATCTGCTTAAACAAGAATTTAACCCGAACTCCCCAAATCAAGTTTGGACAACAGATTTCACTTATATCTCTATAGGACCTAAACGACATGTTTATCTCTGTGCTATTCTTGACCTCTACTCAAGGAAATGTATTGCGTGGAAAGTAAGTGATCGAATTGATGCCAAACTCGCCTGTGACACCTTAGAGATAGCTATAAATAAGAGGAAGCCTAAGGAACCAATTATCTTTCATTCGGATCAAGGAAGCCAATTTAAATCAGCTTCCTTTAGAAAGTTATTAGATGAGCATCAATTGCTTGCTTCTTACTCCAAGCCTGGATATCCTTATGATAATGCCGTCACTGAGGTCTTTTTCAAGTATCTTAAACAACGAGAAATTAATCGCAGAACTTATCACTCCATTTAAGAAGTTCAACTCTCTTGCTTTGAATACATCGAACAATTTTATAACAATTATAATCCTCATTCCGCCAACAAGGGTTTAACTCCAAATCAGAAAGAAGAAAATTATTTTAAGAAAATATAGCTCATTTTGTGTCTAAATATTTGACATTGGTCCAGTGTACAATTGATTCATTCCGATACAAATGAAATGAAGGCAAATAATATTAAATTAGGCGATGTTTATTTTTTTTTAGGTTTGCCTAATATTTTGCTTTAATTTTATAAAAAAGAGGTGTATACTTATAATATTCTTAAAGGAAGGTGGAAATATTTTGAAAGATACAACAAGTCAGTCTGGTAAAGAGCACAAACCTCGATTAATTCAGCATGCGAATGGTCCCTCTTTAGAGGAAATTAACGGAACTGTCGAGGTACCCAAAGGCAAAGGCTTTTGGAAAACCCTGTTCGCCTATTCTGGACCGGGAGCATTAGTTGCTGTGGGATATATGGATCCAGGCAACTGGTCTACTTCGATTACGGGTGGGCAAAACTTCCAGTATTTATTAATGTCGGTCATTTTAATGTCTAGTTTAATTGCAATGCTATTACAATATATGGCTGCTAAATTGGGAATTGTTAGTCAAATGGATTTAGCTCAAGCAATTCGAGCGAGAACGAGTAAAAAACTAGGAATCATTTTATGGATTTTAACGGAATTAGCGATTATGGCAACAGATATTGCGGAAGTAATTGGCGCATCAATTGCTCTTTATTTACTTTTTAATATTCCGCTTGTCGTCGCAGTCTTTATTACGGTATTTGATGTTTTAATATTATTGTTGTTAACGAAAGTTGGTTTTAGAAAAATTGAAGCAATAGTTGTCTGTTTGATTTTTGTAATTCTTTTTGTGTTTGTTTATCAAGTAGCGTTGTCTGATCCTAATTGGGGGGATGTACTTAAAGGATTGGTTCCGACTGGTGAAACGTTCTCCTCTACACATTCAATTGGTGGTCAAACGCCTTTAACTGGTGCATTAGGGATTATTGGTGCAACCGTTATGCCTCATAATTTATATCTACATTCGGCTGTGTCTCAGACTCGAAAGATAAATCGTACGGATGAAGATGAAATCGCCAATGCTGTACGATTTTCAACATGGGATTCTAACATTCAATTGACTCTCGCTTTTTTTGTTAACTCCTTATTGCTCATAATGGGAGTTGCTGTTTTTAAAACAGGGGCAGTGAAAGATCCATCATTCTTTGGGTTGTATGAGGCTTTATCAAATTCGGATACATTGAGTAACGGAATTTTAATCACCGTTGCAAAATCAGGTCTTCTTTCTACATTATTCGCAGTCGCGTTACTAGCTTCTGGACAAAATTCAACGATTACCGGAACTTTAACTGGACAAGTAATTATGGAGGGATTCATTCATATGAGAATGCCAATTTGGCTAAGACGCTTAATTACGCGTTTGATTTCAGTTATCCCAGTGTTAATCTGTGTAATTATTACAAGCAGGCAAGGAACGATTCGGGAGCACACAGCGTTAAATACACTAATGAATAATTCACAAGTCTTCTTAGCTTTTGCGTTACCATTTTCGATGGTACCATTATTAATGATGACCAATAGTGAGGTGGAAATGGGAAGCCGGTTTAAAAATTCGATAGTTATTCGGATAATAGGATGGGGTTCAGTAATTGGATTGACATATTTAAATTTGATTGGATTGCCCGGCCAAATTGAAGGTTTTTTTGGTGAAAAGGTGACATCAAGCCAACTTGTACTAGCTGATTCTATTGCCTATGTCATTATCGTCGCAGTATTACTACTGTTAGCGTGGACAATTATTGAACTGTATAAAGGAAATAAAAAATATAATCAATTAATTAATGAAAGGTAAGAAGCACTATGGAAGGATTTGATGAATTTAAAAATATTTTAGTTGGGGTAGATGAATCAGAAGGAGCTCAAAAAGCCTTTCAATATGCTGTAAAGCAAGCGAGTAAAACTGGAGCCGCATTACTGATTGCCTCAATTTTAGAAATTGAAGAGCTGAATGTTTATGAAGCGTTAGACCCTGAGTACTTGAGGCAGAAACAAAGTCAATTGTCACTTAATTTGGAAAAGTACAAACAATATGCAGAAAATAGCGGTGTAAAAAACATTCAGCTGTACAGTGGAGAAGGTGATCCGGCTGCCGCCGTTCGGGGCGCTGCCCCGCCAGACCTGTGAGGACCGATGAGCGACCGCCGCGATCCCGCCGAAGCCCAGCTTCGCG
>NZ_JBFAZA010000091.1:0-3126 GCF_040681595.1 Amycolatopsis sp. NPDC051716
ACCGCCATGGCATGACGGCCTTCCTGGACGTCGTAGGTCATCGCACACAAGGTGCCGCTGCCCTCGGCGGACCGCCAGATGTCGATGTACGCGCAACTCCGGCAGCAGCCCATGCTGTCAGTACATATCCATGAACAGCTCCTAATTCTTTAGTACCAAAGACATCACCTAAGTAGGCTGGGATGACAGAAAAGCCTGCTCCATAACAAGACATCAACAAGCATAATGCAATGACAAATAGGAGCGGTAATTTGAAGATGAGCATGGCTGAAAGCATTACAATATCGAGAATAAAAATGGTACTGAAAGTAGCAGGGCGCCCGATATAATCAGACAAAGTTGCCCATATCAAACGTCCAAAGCCATTGAAAAGGCCTATGATTCCAACCATAATTGCGGCTGTTTGGACAGACATGCCGGTCATACTTTGAGCCATGGGGGATGCAGCTGAGACAAGGCCGATCCCGCATGTAATATTGATAAATAACATTATCCAAAGAAAAGTGAAGGATTTAGTTTTGAGGGCTTGGTTAGCTGTTAGCTCCGGTCCTCGGGTTAGACGTGTTCCCTTTTTTTGAGAAATGCTATTTTCAGTAGTGCTTGATAGTGCCAGATTTGGACGAACAATAAACTGTGCAGCGAGCAGCATAATAACAAAATAAAATGTTCCTAAGAGATAGAATGTTTGTTCAAGACCAACACTAGCCATTAGCTGTTGAGCAACAGGACCAGTCAGCATTGCTGCAAAACCAAATCCCATAATAGCTAACCCCGTTGCTAAACCGCGTTTGTCTGGAAACCATTTAATAATTGTTGATACAGGGGTAACGTATCCTGCTCCCAGTCCTAAGCCGCCTATGACACCATATGAGAGATATAATAGCCAAATTGAATTTTGATGGATAGCCCAACCAGTCATAATGGTTCCAGTTCCGTAAAGAAAGCTAGCAATAGTTCCCGTTAGTCTAGGGCCTATTTTTTCAACGACTTTGCCCATAAAGGCGGCTGACATTCCCAAGAAGAAAATAGCGATACTAAATGCAAGAGCGACTGAGGATTCTGCCCAACCATTTTGTTTTGCAATTGGATTAGTAAAAACACTCCAAGCATAAACGGAACCAATCATTAAATGAAACATGACACCTGCAAACGCAACAACATAGCGATTTGTTTTCAATACCTATTCCTCCATTTTTGATAGTATACGAATAAGTATACGAATAATTTAAACGTTGTTAACAACCATTGTTGTCATATAATAATAATATCACATTGATTATCACATTTAAACAATTAAATTTTAGTATAAGACGAATTTTAACGTTGGCTAATGAAAAGTACATTTAAGTTAGCTATAGTACTGGGAAAAAACAAATTACGGTTGCTGTTTTTGAACAAATAAAAAAGCACAGGGAACCTAAAGTGCTCCATAATTGTTAGACAAGAAATCTAACAGTTATGGAGCACTTTAAAAGTTATGCTTATTTTGGTTCTGTTGCGAAGTTTGAAAATCAAACGCGCCCGCTCTGAACTCCAAATATCTTAGGCTGTTATTCCCATTAATACCTTGATTTCAGTAGACACCGAAAAGCCGAAGAGCGTTCCATTTCTTCGGTTCTTTTTATATATTCCTCGAATGGTCTCCATGCCCTTAATCATGGAAGAGGCTGTACGGAGACTTTGATAAAATTTATTTCGTCGTTTAATAGGTCGATGGTCTTGTTCTATTAAATTGTTAAGATACTTCACAGTTCGGTGCTCTGTCTTAGTATATAAACCCACACTCTGTAACTTTCTAAAGGCGGAGCCAAGAGAAGGTGCTTTATCGGTCACAATTGCTTTCGGCTCACCAAACTGTTTATGGAGTCGTTTTAAGAAAGCATAGGCTGCTTGCGTATCCCGTTTCTTTCGTAACCAGATATCTAAGGTTAAGCCGTCCGCATCAATTGCACGATAAAGATAATGCCAACGTCCCTTAATTTTGATATAGGTTTCGTCCATTTTCCATGAATAGAAGGATTGTCTATTTTTCTTCTTCCAAAGATAATAGAGGACTTTGCTGTACTCTTGCACCCAACGATAAATCGTAGTATGACAAACATTTATTCCACGATCATATAACAATTCCTGAACTTCACGATAGCTTAGATTGTAACGCAGGTAGTAACCAACAGCGACAATAATGACGTCTTTTTTGAATTGTTTGCCTTTAAAATGATTCATTACTCTGTCCTCTCTGTCTTTTTTCTCAATTTTACACTAAAATAGATTTTTTGGAAAACTTTGCAACAGAACCTCAACTAGCAATTCGGGTCCTCCATATCAAAATGACTATCAATTTATATTAAATCATAAATGACTTTAAAAATAATCATACTAAAGTCCTTATTTTTATTTAGAAACAATCACGGTTCAATAGAGTATACTCTATTGAACTATTTTTAGTTAGTGGTATAATAGGTATTGTAGGTGTTCAATAGACTTGTTCAAAAAAAGAGGTGGAAAATTGTTAGAAAATGAATATTTCGTGTTCACTGGAACACTCACCACAATGACGAGAAAACAGGCGCAAGCTATTATTTCAGGGCTAGAAGGTCATAATCAAAGTAGTGTCACGAAAAAAACCACACGGCTGGTGACAGGCTATTTCCCCATTGATTTAATCAAAGGCTATTCCCCTTCTCAAAAACTGACAGAAGCAGAACAAGCAATTGAATCCGGACAGCCTTTAATTATCATGAGCGAAAAAGAGTTTGTGGACTTTTTAGCACAATTTTTCCAATTACTCGCAAAAGGGCTATAAACAATCATAAAAGAAAGAGAGAAACTATAATGAAAAAAATAATCGCATTTAGTAGTATTGTTCTTCTAGCTATTTTTGGACTTGTAGCATGTGGTACGAACTCCCAAAAATTATCGAAAGAGAATATTGACCGTATTCATTTTACCATTACAAATGGGAGTAACTATCAATTTCAAGAAACGGATATGAATATCAAGGAAAAAGAAATGGTTTCATCAATTGTCGATTATCTTGATGAGTTGGATTTATCCAAAAAAAATGAGGTCAAAGATACTGGTCGGCCCGGCGATCCCGCACGTCGCGGAGCGGTTCGGCGCGCCGTG
>NZ_JBFAZA010000092.1:0-2867 GCF_040681595.1 Amycolatopsis sp. NPDC051716
CGCCTTTCTTATTAAAATAGACCGCGTCCTGGGTGTTGCGTAGTTCGCCGAGCTGCTGCGTTGTCGTCCAGGCGGCCGACCCGTACTGCCGCACCGCGCTCAACACGATGCGCTGCGCGGGCGCGCCCGCGACGACGGATGCGGGTGGCGAGGTGTCCGACGGCGACATTGCTGTCGCCCCACCGAAATACGGTGTGATGTTCAGGTGCACGCTGGCTGCGGACTCTTGGCCGCGGCCATAGCCGATCAGCACACCCGAAGTCGAGATCGTCGCGTCCGGAGTGGTGAGCGGACCTATCCGCACCTCGGCGTCGATGCGCATACCAGCCGCGCCGGTCACCTCCAGATCACCCGAGATGCGCGGGCGGTACCGATAGGTCTGCGACGGGATGGTAATCGCGGCGACGATGTCGCGTGCGCCCGACGAGGATTCGTTGAGCGCAGCGAACGACGTGCCCGGAAGCACGTAGTAGGGCGTCACCGGGTGGTACGTCACCCACGCGACGAGACCGCTGGATCCGCTGTAGACCGGGATCTGTCCATCCGCAGGACTATTCGAGAAATCGGAGCTGCCGAGAATGTGGCCGGCCGCACCGATCGTGCCGGGCTGTCCCTGCGGCAGTGACAGTGCCATTGTGTAGTGTGCGGCCTCGCCCGGGCCGCCCGGATCGACCAGCGTCAGCGTGGCCGATGCCGGGGCGCCGGGGTCCAGCGTCGCCACCGTGACCGAGTCGATGACGGCGGGTAGACCCGGGTCGCCCTGGGCGAGGACGGGGAAGTTGCCCCAGCCACCGGCGGGTGTGAGCGTCAGCGTGGCGACACCGGTGCTCATGACGTCGTTGATGTTCGGGAACCAGATTGTGCCGGTCCACGTCGCCGAACCGTCCGGGTTCAAAACCAGTGTGGGCGAGGGCAATGCAACTCCTAGTTCTGCGCCAGACTGGCGGCCTTGACGATGTCGAACAGGCTCGAGATGCGGCGCATCATGCGCGCGGCGGGTGCCTCGAGGGCGGACTGGTCGCCGACCTTGGCGATGATCTGAATCCGATGCGTCCGGTCGTCGGTGATGGTCGCCTCGGTGCAATAGTCGGTGTAGATACGGTTCTTCCGGATCCAGCTCACGGGATGGCCGATGCCGTAGTCGCCGAACATGCGTCCGAACAAATTGCCGCCGAAGTTGTACGGGTATCCGTCCTGCATGACGAGCTGGAAACTGTGGTATCCGCGCGTATCCCACAGCGCCGATTCCAGGATCACCAGCGCATCGAGCGTGTAGGCCGCCGATCCGGCTTGCGCGAAATAGTCGGGGTAACCGAATTTGTCGAGCCGGATCCGCCGTAGCTCGTCCTCGATCTGCTGGTAGGCGAGAAAGACGTTGTCGAGTAGCCCGTCGAGGAGGGTCGGTGCGATACCGGATGCGCCGAACGCCGCCAGCAGCATGCTGAGCATCCACTCCAACATGAGGTCAATACCTTTGTTGACCCAATCCGGCGATTTCCCGCCTGTGAGTACGCGGTAGGCGAGCGGATGGTGCGCGACGACGTGACTCTCTTTGATGCCCGAGCGTGGGCCGTCCTCGAGCACCACCCACGGCGGTTTCGCGTCCAGGCCGAGCAGGTGCGCGAGGATCCCGGACCCGTACGGGTTGGTGGCGTCGGTGGAGTCGCTGTCGGCGACGTCGGCGCCGGAGACGAGCAGCAGGATCTCGCCGAGGATGGTGTCGATGAGGTCGACGGCGAGACCGATCAGGCCATCGAGCGCCGTGCCGGTCAGGCCGGTCACGTTCGTCATGTCCTTGACGTCGACGACGATGCACGACTCGGTGAGCGTCATGCCCCACTCGGCGAGCCCGAGCGGTTGCGGGTCGCCGGGCTTCCACAGGTCCGCGGTCAGCATCAGACCGCAGTCTTTTAGCGTCTGCTCGACGGCCGCGGCGACGGTCGTCATCTTGCAGACGATCGCTGTCCACTTCGAGGTGTCGGTGATCGGATTGGTCGGTACGACGACGATCGGCAGCGCCAATGGACCGAGGTCGAGCAGTGAGCCGATGTAGGCGGCCGGATTCAGGATGTTGTTGGCGAATTCGAGGATCGCGCCGAGCAGCCCGGATTGCCGCAGCACGCACTCGGCGACCATTTCCTTGATGTTGGTGACCGCGGGCCCGATGAACACGGCTTCTTTCGGTATCTGCGCCTCGATTGGCATCCACCACGCCGGGAAAACGATGAGTTTGTTGAACCAATTCCAGTCGCCCAACAATTGCAGCGTGACTGTGGCGACGCCGTCGACATAATCGTCGGCACAGGTGTCGACGCGCCCGGACCACCGCCATCCGTTCGGCAGCCCGATCGTCACGGGAACGACCGTGTAATAGCAGCGGGAGGCGATCTCGACGTAGGGATCGTCACCTTTCAGCACGATCGTCGCCGGAGACACCCCGTTGCGTTTCGGGGTGACGACGCACGAGATGTAGTCGCCGCACTCGCCCAGCGGCGCGGCTTTCGGATCATGGAATGTGACGATGAGTTGCGCGCGGCCTTCGGGCTGCTCCTGCACGGCGGCGCGCTCGTTCGCGAGAGTGAATGCCTGCCAGTCCGGGACCTGCGTGAGGTCCATCGGCGGGGCAGTCACTCAGGCCACCGCCGCCAGGGGGTGAGCGAGCTGATCGCCGAGGTGACACCTGCGACGGCGCCCGTGACGGTTACCGGGATCCGCACCACCGCCCCGGCCGCGACCGGTGTCGAGAACCGGCCCGACAGCCGGGGGTAGATGTTCGCGCCGGTGTTGAGCTCGACGACGCTGCGGCACCTCGCCCGGTCCGGTCCGCTGCTGCTGGGCACCGATGTCGTCCACATCCTGGCGACCAA
>NZ_JBFAZA010000093.1:0-2701 GCF_040681595.1 Amycolatopsis sp. NPDC051716
GGCTGGGCGCCACGTCGGGACCCAGCCACCACAGCCACGCCCCGAGGAGGAAAACGGCAATGTCCGAACCGATGATGACCAGCGTGACCGAATTCGGTCAGTCGGTACCCCCACCACTCGCCGCCGCACCGGCACCGAAGCCCGCGCCCGCACCGGTCGACTACGGCGACGCGATCACCGACCTGACCGCGTTCCGCGAGCAGGCACTCGAAGGGCTCGGTTCCGCCGGTGTGCGGTTCGCGCTCGGCGGTGAGGTGTTCACGGTGCCGCATCCGCTGTTGCTCACCGACGAGCAGAACGAGCAGATCGCCAAGCCGCTCGGATTCGTCGAGATCGCAAAGGTGCTGCTCAACACCCCGGAGGATCCGCACGTGTATGAACGGTTCCATGCGGCCGGCGGCCGCGCCGGTGACGTGATGATGGCGTGGCGGCGGCTGAGCGCCGGGCTCGGCGTCCCAAAATAGGCGAGGCGATCGCCCTGCTGAAATCGGCGCCGAACGAGATCGAGGCCGATATTCAGAGTGAGTACCCGGGCCGCCGGGTCGGCGAGTTCTGGCGCACCATCGGGCCGCGCCAGACCGGCGAGATGACACCGCGCGAACTCGTCGTTCTCGTGTCGCAGCTGCCCGAGACGAGCCGGTACAAGCGCGCGAAAAACACGGCTTGGACCGTGCTCGAGCGGCTCGCCGCCCGGATCGTCAACGTCCTCGAGGCGCATCGCGGCGACTACCGCAACGCGCACGGAGCTCAATACGACTGGGCGCCGGTCACCCCACCCGAACTAGCGCACGAGCGCGCGGCGCGGGAAGCGCGCGAGGAAAAGGCGGCACGGCAGCGCGCACTCGGCCCAATGGTGCTGGAACGCATGTTGCGCGGCGAACTGCGCATGTCCGACATCGACGTCACCAGACCCATCGAGGAGGCATTGACAGCGTGAGCCCGGTGAGGAGGCCCTAGCGTGGCGCCGGTCTATTTCGACATCGTCTCTCGCATCGTCGGCATGGAAGCCGCGGCGGCGAAAGTCGTGTCGGAAGCCGTGCGGGCAGGCAATCAGGCGGGCACCGGGTTTGCCGACGCGTTCAAATCGAAGGTGCTCGGCACGAGCGCGGGCATGACGGCTTCGATGACCGCGCAAGTCAACGCTGCGGCATCCTCGCTGGAATCGGCGTCGTCGCGAGTGATTCGCGCGAAGAACGCCGAAGCCGATGCCGCGGGCCGGGTCCGTGTCGCCGAGGCGCAACTCAATGAGGCGCGGCAGAAATACGCGGTCGACTCGACGAAGGTGATCGCCGCCGAGGAGCGACTCGAACGCGCGAAACGCACCAACGTCGCCGCCTCTGGCGAGGTCACTGCCGCGCTGGCGGTCGAGCAGCGCGCGACCGAGACACTCGGCGCACGCCAGGACGCGGTAGCGGCCAAGGCCGGTGCGTTCGGTGCCGCGATGAAGGGCGCCGCGGTGCTCGGCGTCGGCGCGATGGGGATCGCCATGGGCGAGGCCGTGAAAGCCTCGGCTGACTTCCAGTCCTCGCAAACGATGCTCGTCACGACGGCGGGCGAGCAGAAAGAGGCGCTCGCCGAGGTGTCGCGCGGGCTGCTCGAGATGGCCGGGCAAGTCGGCTACTCGGCGCAGGATCTCTCGCGCGCCATGTACACCGTCGAGTCCGGCGGATACCATGGCGCCGAAGGCCTCATCGTGATGAAGGCCGCCGCCCAGGGCGCGGCGCAGGAGCACGCCGACCTCAAAGAGGTAGTCGACGCCGTCACCACGACGTTGCAGGACTACCACATTCCCGCGCAGCAGGCCGCGCTCGTCACCGGCCAGATGATCGCCGCGGTAGCGCACGGCAAAACCACGTTCGGCGAGTTCACCGGCGCGCTCGGCCAGGTGCAGGCATCGGCGGCCAACGCGCACATACCGGTTGACGATCTGTATGCGTCGCTGGCTCAGATGACCGTGCACGGCATCTCCGCGCAGCAGGCCGCGCAGAACCTCAACCGGGCGATCACCACCCTGCAGAAACCCAGCCAGGACATGACACAGGGTCTGGCGAACATCGGTATCAACGCCGCCGACCTCGCCGACCACCTCTCGAGCAAGGGTCTCTCGGGCACGCTCGAGGAAATCTCGCTGGCGATCATGAACCACATGGGCCCGGCCGGAAAGGTCATGATCGACGCGTTCAACCAGTCGAAGACCGCCGCCGACGACGTCGGGAAGGCCTACGCGGCGCTGCCGCCGAAACTGCAGGCGGTCGCCGACAAGGTCAAGGCCGGTGAGCTGAAACCCAATGTGGGCGCGCTGGAAACAAAGGGCGGGCTCAATCTCGAAGAGGCGCACATCGTCGCCCAGTTCGCGCAGATGTACGCCAAGTCAACCGGCCTGAATGCCGCGCTGACCTCGCTGAAGAACAGCGACAAGACGTATCAGCAAATGCTGATCCAGGCCACCGGCAACCAGGAGTCCGCCCGCGTCGCGGCGAACCTCACCGGCGAGGAGAACACCGCGCAGGTTGCCGCGACCCGCGCCGCGGTCATGAACGCCGGACCCGAAGGACCCGCCGGAGACGTCAAGGGCTGGGCGGAAGTCCAAGAGAATTTCAATCAGAAGCTCGCCGAAACCAAGGCGCAGGTCGGCGCGTTCGCGATCGAGGCGGGCGACAAACTGCTGCCGGTCGCGACGAAGATGCTCGAGGGCGTACAG
>NZ_JBFAZA010000094.1:0-2529 GCF_040681595.1 Amycolatopsis sp. NPDC051716
GCGCCGATGCTGACCGGCGGGGCGTCCGGGATGGACGAGGGCCGGCGTTCACCGCGGAAGGTGAACTTCGCCTGGTCGTCCTTGTCCTCGGGGTTGCCGCTCCAGCCCTCGACGTCGACCAGGATGATCTGGCCGGGCTCGACCTCACCGAAGAGGATCTTCTCCGACAGCTGATCCTCGATCTCACGCTGGATCGTGCGACGCAGCGGCCGCGCACCCAGCACCGGGTCGAAACCACGCTTGGCCAGCAGCGACTTGGCCTTCGCCGTCAGCTCCAGCTCCATGTCCTTGGCCTTGAGCTGCTTCTCCACCCGGCCGATCATCAGGTCGACCATCATGATGATCTGGTCCTGCGTCAGCTGGTGGAACACGATGATGTCATCGATCCGGTTCAGGAACTCCGGGCGGAAATGCTTCTTCATTTCCTCGTTGACCTTCTGCTTCATCTTCTCATACCGGGTACCGGTGTCGTTGGACCCGGCGAACCCGAGCGAGACGGACTTCGAAATGTCCGACGTCCCCAGGTTGGACGTGAAGATGAGGACCGTGTTCTTGAAGTCGACCGTGCGACCCTGACCGTCGGTCAGGCGACCGTCCTCCAGCACCTGCAGCAGCGTGTTGTAGATCTCCTGGTGCGCCTTCTCGATCTCGTCGAACAGCACCACCGAGAACGGCTTGCGCCGCACCTTCTCGGTCAGCTGGCCGCCCTCTTCGTAGCCGACGTAGCCCGGAGGGGCACCGAAAAGCCGCGACGCGGTGTAGCGGTCGTGGAACTCACCCATGTCGATCTGGATCAGCGCGTCGTCCTCACCGAACAGGAACGCCGCCAGCGCCTTCGACAGCTCGGTCTTACCGACACCGGACGGGCCGGCGAAGATGAACGAACCCGACGGGCGCTTCGGGTCCTTCAACCCGGCCCGCGTCCGGCGGATCGCCTGCGAAACAGCCTTGACCGCGTCCTCCTGGCCGATGATGCGCTTGTGGAGCTCGTCCTCCATGCGCAGCAGCCGGGTGGTCTCCTCCTCGGTCAGCTTGAACACCGGGATGCCGGTCCAGTTGGCCAGCACCTCCGCGATCTGCTCGTCGTCGACCTCGGCGACGACGTCGAGGTCGCCGTCCTTCCACTGCTTCTCCCGCTCACCCTTCTGACCGAGAAGGGTCTTCTCCTCATCACGCAGGCGAGCGGCCCGCTCGAAGTCCTGCGCGTCGATCGCGGACTCCTTGTCCCGGCGGACGTTCGCGATCTTCTCGTCGAACTCGCGCAGGTCCGGCGGCGCGGTCATCCGGCGGATCCGCATCCGGGCACCGGCCTCGTCGATCAGGTCGATCGCCTTGTCCGGCAGGAACCGGTCGTTGATGTACCGGTCCGCCAGCGTCGCGGCGGCGACCAACGCCGAATCGGTGATCGAGACACGGTGGTGCGCCTCGTACCGGTCACGCAGGCCCTTGAGGATCTCGATCGTGTGCTCCAGCGACGGCTCGCCGACCTGGATCGGCTGGAACCGGCGCTCCAGGGCGGCGTCCTTCTCGATGTACTTGCGGTACTCCTCGAGCGTGGTCGCACCGATCGTCTGCAACTCACCACGGGCCAGCATCGGCTTCAGGATCGACGCCGCGTCGATCGCGCCCTCCGCGGCACCCGCCCCGACCAGCGTGTGCAGCTCGTCGATGAACAAGATGATGTCGCCGCGGGTCTTGATCTCCTTGAGCACCTTCTTCAGACGCTCTTCGAAGTCACCGCGGTAGCGGGAACCGGCGACCAGGGAACCCAGATCCAGCGTGTAGAGCTGCTTGTCCTTGAGCGTCTCGGGCACCTCGCCCTTGACGATGCTCTGCGCCAGCCCCTCGACCACGGCGGTCTTGCCGACGCCCGGCTCACCGATGAGCACCGGGTTGTTCTTGGTCCGCCGCGACAGGACCTGCATGACCCGCTCGATCTCCTTGCCGCGCCCGATGACCGGGTCGAGCTTGCCCTCGCGGGCGAGCACGGTCATGTTGCGGCCGAACTGGTCCAGCACCAGCGACGACGACGGGGTGCCCTCACCACGACCGCCGGAACCGGTTTCGGTGGACTCCTTGCCCTGGTAACCCGAGAGCAGCTGCAGCACCTGCTGACGGACCCGGTTCAGGTCCGCTCCCAGCTTGACCAGTACCTGCGCGGCGACGCCCTCGCCCTCACGGATCAGGCCCAGCAGGATGTGCTCGGTACCGATGTAGTTGTGGCCCAGCTGCAGCGCCTCACGCAGCGACAGCTCCAGCACCTTCTTCGCCCGCGGCGTGAACGGAATGTGCCCGCTCGGCGCCTGCTGGCCCTGGCCGATGATCTCCTCGACCTGCTGACGCACGCCCTCCAAGGCGATGCCCAGCGACTCCAGCGCCTTGGCGGCGACACCCTCACCCTCGTGGATCAGACCCAGAAGGATGTGCTCGGTGCCGATGTAGTTGTGGTTGAGCATCCTGGCCTCTTCTTGAGCCAGGACGACCACCCGCCTCGCGCGGTCGGTGAACCTCTCAAACATGTGCACTCCC
>NZ_JBFAZA010000095.1:0-2271 GCF_040681595.1 Amycolatopsis sp. NPDC051716
GGGCCCGGTGCACCACCAGCAGGGCGAGCCGTCCTCGAGCGCGCGAAGTAGGCCCGCGACGCGCTGCTGATGGACATGACCGAGGCCGCGCTGCGTCGTTGTGCGCCGCGCGGCCCGGGTCGGCATGACCGGCAGGACCTACAGTCCGAACCCGGTGGTGCCAGTGGCCGAGCTGTCGCCCTCGTCGGCGGTGGCAGTGGGCTCGCTGGTCTGCTCGGTGGCGCTGTCCTCGGCCGGTGCGGTGGCCGTGGTGTCGGTGGCCGTGTCGTCAGCGCCGCTCACCTTGGCGGCATCGCTGCCGTCGCTGGTGATGGGCTGCTGCACGGGCACATCGACCGGGGCAGCGGCATCGGTGGCCGGTGCGGTCTCGACGGGCTGCGAGGTGATGGGCTGCTGCGGTTCCACGCTCTGACCGGCCGCCGGGCTGGTAGCGCTGGCACCTGCGGTGTCCGCCGTGCTGGCTGCGGTGGCGGCGATCTTGGCCGTGATGTCGTCCAGTGCGGCGACGTCCTCGGCAGTGATGGTGCCGCCGGCGTCGATCTGCGACTTCAGCGCGGCGACCTGGCCCTGCAGATCACCGATCTGCTGAACCTGCGCAGCGGACAGCGCCACGATCTTCGTGTTGGAATCGACCAGCGAGGCAATATCGGCCTTCAGCTGCGCTTCGATGTTTGGCATGAACTTCTCCAGGATCTCGAGAATTCGAGCGTTCTGCTCGATGATGAATCCGGCCCATATCGGGATCGGGCCGGTGTGAACGGTCGCGACGTCGCCGCCGGTGAGGAAATCGACGAAATCACGAATCAGGAAGCGGCGGCGCGACATGCTCAGACTCTCGGCGGCCAGTTCCAGTGACCGGGCGTCGGTTCGGGCGCCCACGGCACGAGCGACTTGTTCGACGTGCCGTTCGGGTAGATGACGTACAGGTCGGCCGCATTGCCGGGATGCGACCCGGTGACGATCGCGGCGACCGGTTCGGGCTCGTGTTCGCCGCCCGGCGTGCCGTAGGTCTGATAGTGGACGATTCGGCCGATGGTCGCGATCGGTGCGCCGATGCCCTCGGACATCAGACCAGCACGCCCAGGATCGCCAGAGCGAGACGGCCGAGCAGCGCCCACGGAACATGTGACGCTTCGGCGGACAGAGTTGCGAACATGGATCTCTCCTGAAACTGCGAAACCCGGACCGCGCAGGCGGATCCGGGTTGTGGTGACTGGTGACCGTTGCGGCCGTAGCGCGGGCCGGATTTGAACCGGCGACCTTCGGATTATGAGACCGACGAGCTGACCGAGCTGCTCTACCGCGCGTCGAGTGCGGGGCATGAAAAAACCCGGTCCAGCAGGGGGCCGGGACCGGGCTTCGGGGACAGATGTCCCGCTGCAAGAAAGTCTGACAGTGAGCGGCGATCTTGTCCAGCTACCGCGCGGCGCGCTGACCTATGTTGCCCATTCCTGCTGGTAGTCGGGATGATCGCGCCACACTGCGGCGACTGCGGTCCGATCGCCGGGCATGAGCTCGCTCGCGCGCACAGGCTCGGCGACCATCCGCCGCGCCATGTCTTCCGATCGCGACATGACGCTGCCGAAACTCGCGCAGCCGGGCCCGTTCCCGCGCCGGTCCATCTCGGCGTTGAACAAGGCGGACCTGATGGCCTCGACGCCGGATGCGCGCTCGACGAGACGCGCCTCGATGAACTCCTCGATCCTCACAGCCCGAACATCTTCCGTGCGTCTCTCTCGGACATTGTCGCCGACGCCGCCCGCCGTATGGCGGCCTCGCGGGCATTGGCGGCCTGCGCCATGCGCAGCTCTGCGGCCTCCTCGGTCGGTGCGCCGTAGAGCACGCCCCGCACGATGCGCTCGGCCGTCTCGTCGGGAACGCCTTCGTCCTCGAGCACGATGCCGAGGCGGTGCACCATGTTGCGCATGAAACGTATCTGCGCGCTGTACGTGGCATCCTCGCGCAGCGCGGCTTTCGATGGGCCAAGGCGCAAGAAATGCAGCTTGATTACCTGATCGACGTCGATCATGAGTGCGGTCCTCTCAGGTCGTTGCGTTCCAGGCTGAAAAACAGCACGTTCGGCATTGGATGCGCCGGAATGCCCGCCATCTCGGCCGCCATGGCGACGATTTCGGCGAATGCCTGCCTGCGCGTGCCCGTGCCTTCGAAATCGCCGGTGCCGTCGAACGTCTGCGTGTGCTCGCCGTCGGGTGCCAACCATCGCAATGTCAGTATCCAATGCAGTTGCCTCATGCTGTGCGTCCTCTCGCG
>NZ_JBFAZA010000096.1:0-2256 GCF_040681595.1 Amycolatopsis sp. NPDC051716
TTGCTTCATTAGCTTCTGTACCAGTTTTAACCCGACTTTTTCCCCTTGTTTAAGTAGAAGATGATGAATTTTAGTAGCACCATAGATTCCTCGGTTAGCATTGAAGAGTTGAGAAATTTTGAGTGACAGGTATTGTCTCCTTAATTGAGTTTTAGATGGATGTCGGTTAATCCGTTCATAATAACTTGATTCAGGAACATCAAGGAGTTGACAGCTTAGTCTGACATTGAGTGCTAAAGTTTGTATGGTTTGAGCCATATCCGCAGCACTCACTTCTTTTTCTCGGCGAATATGGTCAATACTTTTTTTAAGATGTCTCGTTCTTCCTTAACTTTAGCCAGTTGTCTTTTTAATTCTAGAAAATCAGCTTTAGAGACGGAGCTTTCATTAGATTTAGAGTAGAGGTCTATCCATTTATAAATTGTTGCAGGGGCCACGTCGTATTCTTTAGACAGCTGGGTGACGGATTGACCAGAATGATAGAAGGCGATAAGGGTTTCTTTAAATTCTTTTGAGTAGCGTTTTTTCATGTTTTTGTCCTTTGTCTAAATTATACAATAGTGACTCTAAGATTTAAGGATAACATCATTAAATATGGTATAATTTAAGGTATATAATATGTATGTGGAGATACCATGAATCAAAAAAAGAGGCGTCATTATCGTAAGAAAAAACACACAGTACTAAAAGTTATTTCAATTATTTTTGTATTAGTAATTATCGCTGTTGCTTCTATAGCCTACGTAGCTTATAGAAATGTTGAATCAACCTTTTCAACATCATATGAAAATTTCCCTAAAACAACAAGTATCGACTTAAAAAAGTCTAAAACATTCACCACACTTATCATTGTAATTGGTAAAAATAATTCTAAAAATACAGCTTATGCTACTGTTTTAGCTTCAACGAATATAAAGACAAATCAAACTACTTTCATGAACTTCCCAGTTTTTGCGACAATGCCTAATCAAAAAACAATCACTGAAGTTTACAATACGAATGGAGATGATGGAATTTTCCAGATGGTTAAAGACCTATTGAATGTGTCCATTAACAAAGTAATTCAGATCGATGTTAATAAAATGGGATCACTTGTACAGGCCACTGGTGGAATCACCATGCAAAATCCAAAGGCATTCAATGCTGAAGGTTATGAGTTTAAACAAGGAACTGTTAATTTACAAACTGCTGATCAAGTCCAAGCCTATATGACACAAATTGACGATACTGATTTGGATGCTTCAATCACTCGGATTCAAAATGTCTCAATGGAACTCTACGGAAATATTCAAAAAATTGCTCATATGAAAAAACTTGAAAGTTTCAATTACTATCGAGAAATTCTCTATGCTTTTTCAAACACTGTTAAAACCAATATAAGTTTCAATGATGCTAAAACGATCGTTATGAGCTACAATAAGGCTCTAAAGAATACCAGCAAGCTCAATCTACATACAACAGATGAAAATGGAGCTAAGGTCGTTTCTCAAACAGAATTAGACTCAGTCAAAACCCTTTTTGATAAATCTCTAAAATAAAAGAACCAAGAGGTTCTTTTATTTTTATTTCATCACAATATAATCCGGTACGGCTCGATCATCTTGACTAGGAACAATCGTTTTACCATTGACAGATAGTTGACTTGAACCACCACTATCAAGTAATAACATATTTTGGAGCTTCAAATTTGACACTGATTTCATTATATTATCATAACCTGCATTTGTATCACTCAAAATAGCATAGAGATTATTATCTTTATCATTCGCAATAAAAATATGGATCTTCCAATCTACTGAGCCATCACTTGGTTGAATTTTACCATCACGGATAATTGCAGTACCAAAATCATAGGCTTGTTGCCCTCCGTTTTTAATAATAGTTGAAGCAGGTGTATTTGAATCATAAATTTTGCACGAACCATCTTTGTTAATAACAAAAGCATATTGAGTCGTTGTACCTGGGCTCCAGTCTTGAATCAACTTTCCATTATTAATTTGAAATCCAGCTACTTGTCCTGTCTGCATATCAAAAGCGGAAGCATTCATAATCAAAGTATTAGGATACTTAGCTATAACTTCTGACATTTTCATCCGTTGATCCGTACGATCGGTAACTGTTTTTAAGACTTCCGGATTGTTAATTCGATAAATAGTGATATTATTCGTAGATAAATCATCGAGACGACCGGCTACACCGGTGACGCCATCGCGCGTTCGCTGGTCACGGGCGGCACGCGGTCGATCGGGATGGCGA
>NZ_JBFAZA010000097.1:0-2196 GCF_040681595.1 Amycolatopsis sp. NPDC051716
ATAACATCTCCCCCCGCGATACCTACCCGCCTAACCCAACCCCCCGCGCCCCCCCGCGCCCCCCCCGCGCGGCCGCCGGGTTGCGGCGCTTCCGCCCCCCCCCGGGGGCCCCGCCGGCGCCCCCACCCGGCGGCGTGCGCCGGCGCATCGAACCCGAAATTGTGCCCACTTAGAACCCCACTGCCGCGAGATCGGATGTTTCGCCGCGGAATCGGCGCGACGGCGTCGCCGCAGTCGTCGCCCGGTGCACGATCGACTGAACCGGCGCGGTCTGCGCGCCGAAGGTCACCAGCCCCCAGGTCGACAGCGATCCGGCGACGAGCGGGGAAATGTCGTCGAGTGCGCGTTTGCGGTCCCATGCCCAGCCGCCGCCCGGCAGATCGCGTTTGACCGCGCCCTCGACAGCGTCGGCGAGCTCGGGATCGCCGGTGTGGTTGAGCAGCGCGCCGTCCGATCGGTCGTAGAAATCGCCGGTCGCCTTCGCCATCTCGCTGGTGTTGGTCGTGTAGACCGTCAGCCCCGCGGCCTCGAGATCGGCGACCATCGACGCCGCCGGACTCTGGTCGTCGATCACCAGCACGCACGGATCCAGCCGCGACACCGTGCTCACGATGTAGGGCACGGTCTGCGCCGAGCGCGGCCCGTGGTAGCCCAGATCGATGTGGATGCGGCCCTCGGTGGTCCACTGCGAGGCGGTGATCGAGACCGTCTTGCGATCCGGTGTCATATCGACCGCCATCGCCTTCGGTCCGACCAGCGTCGCGGCCGGATTCTTCATCCGGTTCCACACGTCCGCGGGAATCAATGCGGGTCGGTCCTCGTCGCGCACCGGCCAGATACCGCGGCCGAGGCCTTCGACGCCGAAAATCGCGATGCCGGCCTTGGTCGTGGCCTTGCGCAGTTCCTTGCGCATCTTCGCCGCGGTCTGGATGACACCGTACGACGGATTACCGGCCTTCCAAGTCTCCTCGGCGTCGTACGGCATCGGCTCGGGTGCCATGTATTCGGCCAGATAGAGGCCCGGTGACTGCCGCAGACCGGCGGCGCGCATATCGGTGAGCAGGAACCCCTTGGGATGGATGTGCGCGTTCACGGCCGAGCTGGTGTAGATGGTCTGCGGATCGTGCGCAGCCATCTGCGCCCAACCGACGGCCGCCGAGGCGGACTCGTCCAGGTTGTAGGACTCGTCATAGATCAGCAGATCGAGTTTCGTTACGCCGCGGCCCATGTCGGCCGAGCGCGTCGAGAAAATCAGGTGCCCGCCGTTGGTGAACTTGACCTCACCGCGCCCCTGCGACAGCGTCGGCTTTTTCGCGAGCCGCCGTTTCAGCCACGGCCGCGAGTTGATCATCTGCACGAGTCGGTCGTGCAGATCCTTGCCGGTGTCCCAACGCTGCACCGTGTAGAGGATCTTCTCGCCCAGCACCGCGAGGCCGAAAAGGCAACGGAGCAAAAGGATTTCGCTCTTTCCGTTTTGACGCGGCACGATGAGCACGGCGTCCGAGTGCGTCCACGTGCCATCAGGGTTGCGCCGCAGCAGACACCGCAGATTGCCCGACTGCCACGGCATGACCGGCGGAATCGGCAGCCGCCCGGCGAGCTTGATCGCCTTGTGGCCGTCGGTGTCATCGCCCGGCGACGCCCAGAAGTGATGCGGCGTCTGCCGACCGGTGAGCGTCGGGAAGACAGCCGGATCCGGCGCTGGGAATAGCTCGCGCTTCATGACAGCGAGGTCAGAGATCGGCGAGCCCATCGTCGTCGGGTGCCTCGGGCTCGTCGCGCAGACGCCGAATCGTCCCGATCAGCTGCCGCAGCGTGCCCGCCTGCTGGCGCGCCTCCTGTAGTACATTGTCGACACGGATTTCGAGGTCGCCCTCACGTCCGTTCGTCAATCGGGCCCAGATTTCGCCCTCACCAGTAAGAATGCTGTTCAGTTGCTCTAGCCGATCCCCCACTCGCGCCGCTTCGAGGATCAACACGGTGATTTCGAACGAATCCGTGGGCGATTCGAGTGCGGCACGCAGCTTTTCGCCGACTTCCCCGAGCTCAGAGGCCATTGCATGCACCGTTTTTCGCCCGGTCAATAAAAATCCCGACTAAGAGACGGGGGTCAGCCGGGAGGGGGGTCCGGATTTTTCCGGCAAATCGGACGAACGAGACGGGCCGGTCTGCCGCTGGTCGGCGCGCGGATCCGGC
>NZ_JBFAZA010000098.1:0-1748 GCF_040681595.1 Amycolatopsis sp. NPDC051716
GCGTTAACTTCGATAATTTTAGCTTCGATTTCTTCGCCAACAAATTTCTTAGTATCTTTAACAAAGTAAGTGTCAATCATAGATGCAGGGATAAATCCACGAACACCGTTATAGTCTACTGAAAGTCCGCCTTTAACGTCTTTAGTAACTTTAACTGTTACGATTTCGCCTTCTTTGCCTTCCAATTGAGTCCAAGCTTTACGAGCTTCAAGACGTTTCAATGAAAGGAGATATACGTTTGCACCTTCGGCTTCTTTACCAACGATTTGTTTGATAACAAGCAAATCAAGAACATCTCCAGGTTTAACGAATGTATTGATATCAGCATCTTTATCGTTAGTGATTTCGCGAAGTGTAAGGACACCCTCAACACCAGTTCCTACGATGGCAACAGTTGCTTGCCCGTTTTCAACTGAAAGGATTTCACCCTTAACGACGTCACGTACTTTAACGTCTTCAACGCTGTTTAATAATGTTTCAAATTCGTTCATTTGTAAAAAAAATTCCTCCAACAATTTGGCTGGTACACAGCCTTACAAAACATTATACCATAAAAAATCGCTTAGGGAAAGCTTTTTTCTTGATTTATATTAAAAAAGTTATAAGTATTTTATTATCGCAAATTGCAAGTCCAAGTTAGCCAGCCAAGCTCATCTCATATGAACTCTTATAGTTGAACATTTTTCTTGGATAATGGTTCATCCAATACTCGATAGCGGCGACTTCTTCAGGGGTCGTCTTTGTTGTGCCTTTTGGCAGATGCCTACGAATCATTCGGTTATGGTTTTCATTCGTCCCTCGCTCAAAGCTCGCGTAGGCGTGTGCATAGTAAACTGGACAGCTTACGACCTCAGAGAGCCTTGCAAATTCATGGCCATTGTCAGGGGTAATGGATTTGAAGTCATAACTTTTTTGAAGTTCCACCAGCTCATCATTGACCGCCTGTGCTGTTTTCCCATCAATCAAGCGAATGATCTCCGTGCGGTATTTTCGCTCTGTGAGCGTCAAAAGCACCTTGTTCTTAGCTCTCGTAAGAATGACCGTGTCAATCTCGTAATGCCCCACTTCTAAGCGATTGTTAATGAACTCAGGCCGTTCTTCAATAGACTTGCCAAAAGGATGCTTTGGCGCACGAGGTTTGATTTTCTTTGCCGCCTTATACTGCGGATAGAAAAGATGATGACGCTTGGCTTCTAACCAGCCCCAGTTGACCCAATTGTAGAGGCTGCTCAGAGAAACTCCTTTTAGAGCCTGATGAATGACTTCCAAAGAGTCCTTGTCTTCTTTAAGACGTGTACTCACATAACAATCAATCTCAGTCGTGAGTTTACTCGGACGAACACTGTGAGCCCTCAATCCTTCATAATTTTCTTGAGCCTTTTTAGCAGAGTATTTTACCTTCCGCTTGAGCTGGATTTCCCCTCGCTTCATCTCTCTGTCAATCGTCCCATGAGCTTTATTCAATAAGCGCGCAATCTCACGGTTGCTCAGTCCTTCTTTATTGTGCCAACGTTCAATGTTTAAACGGTCTTGATTGGTCAGGTGTTTCCCTTTGCTCTGGCTTGTGATAGAATAGTCTTGCATCTGAATTTCCTTTTTATACTATTTGGTCGAACTTCTAGTATAAGAGATTCAGATGTTTTTTGCTTGACTCAAGGTGGCTAACTTCATTTTACAATTTGCGTTTTATTTTTTATTATTGTCTGTTCTAGTAAAAATTAAGACAAGAAGGCCTACTGATAGAAAAG
>NZ_JBFAZA010000099.1:0-1622 GCF_040681595.1 Amycolatopsis sp. NPDC051716
TAATGCACTCCTACTGAGTATTCAACTCATTCGCCAAGCTCTCGTCTTTAAAGAAGTTGAAGGGATTGATGTGTCTATTATTGACAGCTTTCCCATTCCTTTGTGTCAGCCGATTCGTAATTTTAGAAGCAAAGTTTTGGGCGACTATGCAAATATTGGCTACAATGCTACCAAAGGTCAGTACTTTTATGGCTGTAAATGTCATGCTTTAGTCAGTGAATCAGGCTATGTCATCGACTACGTGATTAGTCCTGCTTCAATAGGCGACAGTACAATGGCCGAGGAAGTATTGTCTCAATTTGGCACACCCATAGTCCTTGGAGATATGGGCTATTTAGGTCAAGTGCTTCAAGATAGGCTTGAACTCAAGGAAATTGAACTTATTACACCCGTCAGAATGAACATGAAGAAAAAGGACATAACTTTTCCTAATTTTTCAAAACGTCGAAAAGTCATTGAACGCGTATTCTCTTTTCTGACAAACCTCGGAGCTGAACGCTGTAAAAGTCGTTATTCTTATGGTTTTCAAGTCAAATTAGAGATGACGATTTTAACTTATTCTCTAATGTTGAAATCAGCTAAAACCGTGAATTCAAAGACTTTAAGATACTCTACCGGATATCAGGTCATGGCTGAATAATCAACTAGCAATTCGGGTATATGGAGGATATTTCAATGAAAAAATTTTTTAAATATAGTAATTATTTATATTTTGTTGTGGCGATATTAAGTTTAATTGCTTATTTTACTAAGAAAGATATGGATAATAATTTTTGGTTAATTATGTTTTTTGCATGGTCATGTTTTGGTTTTACTTCTATGGCAAGAAAAAAAGATAAGGACAAAAACAATGAAAATAATTAAACGGACTTTATTATCTTTTATGGCATTTGACGTTAAGTCAAGTTTTTAGAGTAACAAACGTAGAATTTTAATCTATTTATTTTAAGCACTTACCTTTTCAAATTGATTAGGTGTAAGATACCCTAAACTTTGATGGATTCGTTTTGAATTATAAAAGGCTTCGATGTACCAGAAAATACTCTGATAGGCTTCTTCAAAGTTCTTATATTTAAATTGATACACCCACTCTCTTTTTAAATGTCCATGCCAAGATTCAAGACTGGCATTATGATAAGGGTATCCCCTTCGACTGAAAGAGTGAGTCATCCCATAATACTTAAGCAACTCTTCATACTCTAGACTCGTATACTGGCTTCCTTGGTCAGAATGAAGAATAACAGCTTCTGGATAGTCTTGTGATTTAATGGCCTTATTTAAAGTTCTTTGCACTAATTCTACAGTCATTCGCTTGCCCAAATCCCAAGCAATGACTTTTTTAGTATAACGATCCATAATGGTTGAGAGATAACCCCATCCTTGTTGAGTAGGAATATAAGTAATGTCGGTTGACCAAACCTTATTTTTCTTTGTAGGTTCAGTCTGTATGAGATTTTTTCGATTGATGTGATCACTTAGTGAGTATCCAGGCTTAAATTTCTTAATGACTACAGACTTGAGTTGAAGTTGTTTCATTAGCTTCTGTACCAGTTTTAACCCGACTTTTTCCCCTTGTTTAAGTAGAAGATGATGAATTTTAGGAGCACCATAGATTTCTCGGT
>NZ_JBFAZA010000100.1:0-1490 GCF_040681595.1 Amycolatopsis sp. NPDC051716
GTGACTGTTCAGGTCGTTTCTGGGCTGTGAACGGGACTGTGGGATGATCTTGTTGTGGGGGAAGGTGTTCGTCCGTCGTATGATGAGCTGGCCGCGCTGGTCGCAGCGCAGGCGGTGGAGCTCGCGCGTGCGCGGGAGGAGATCACCGCGTTGCGAGGCGAGGTCGCGCAGCTGAAACGCCGTCTCGGGATGAATTCGGGTAACTCGTCGATGCCGCCGTCGTCGGACCGGTTCAGCAAACCGGCACCGAAGTCGTTGCGCGGCAAGACCAGCCGCAAGCAGGGAAAGCAGCCGGGAGCGCCGGGGGCGAGCCTGGCGCTGGTCGAGGACCCCGACCAGGTCGTGGATCATGTGCCGTCGTCGTGTTCGGGCTGCGGGGCCGGGCTGCGCCGCCGCGACGAGGTCGGAGTGACCCGCCGGCAGGTGGTGGACCTGCCCGAGGTGCGCCCGGCAGTGACCGAGCACCGCCTGCACCGGCTGCGGTGCCACGGCTGCCGTCAGGTCACCACCGCGCCTGCCCCGGCTGAGGCGACCGCACCCGCCTGTTACGGGCCGAACGTGACCGCGCTCGCGGCATATCTGCTGACCTACCAGCACATCCCAGTCGCCAGGACTGCGCAGCTGCTGGCTGATGTGCTGGGGTTGCCGGTGTCGACCGGCTGGGTCGCCGGTGTCCTCACCCCGGTAGCCACCCACCTCGAGGGATTCGCCGCGCAGGTCGAACAGGCGCTGCGGGCAGCGCCGGTGGCGCATTTCGACGAGACTGGCATCCGCGTCGCAGGGAAGAACTGGTGGCTGCACGTCGCCTGCACCCCACACCTGACCGCATATCTGCCGCACCGCCAGCGCGGCGGTGAGGCCATGGACGCGTTCGGGATCCTCAACTACTTCCGCGGTGTCGCCGTCCACGACGGCCTCATGTCCTACCAAGACTTCGGGCGCAACCACGCCCGCTGCAACGCCCACCACCTACGCGAACTGGTCGCAGCCGGCGAAGCCCACCCCGAACACACCTGGCCCAGGATCGCCATCAAGGCTCTCGAAGCACTCAACACCGCCGCCCATGCCGCGAGAGACGCCGGCCGGAACGCGATCCCCGCGCATATTCTCGATCCGCTGATCTCCCGGTTCGTCCGCACCGTCCACCTCGGCCTGCTCCTGCAC
Organism: Amycolatopsis sp. NPDC051716; assembly: GCF_040681595.1. Lineage (NCBI taxonomy): Bacteria > Bacillati > Actinomycetota > Actinomycetes > Pseudonocardiales > Pseudonocardiaceae > Amycolatopsis > Amycolatopsis sp. NPDC051716. The sequence goes on from NZ_JBFAZA010000100.1 coordinate 1,165, forward strand.
CCACCGGACCGAAGCCGCAAGCAAAGCAAGACCCGCAACCTGCTGGTGCGCCTACGCGACTACCAGCACCAAGTGCTGCTCTTCGCCCGCGACCTCACCGTCCCGTTCACCAACAACCAAGCCGAACGTGACCTGCGAATGATCAAGGCACAACTGAAAATCTCCGGCGGCTGGCGCACCCCACACGGCGCCCACGCCTGGCTACGAGTCCGCGGCTACATCTCCACCGCCCGCAAAAACGGCCTGCATATCATTACCGCGCTGCGTGACGCCATCACCGGAAACCCTTGGCTGCCAACGAACACCGAAATGGCCTGAACAGTTAC
>NZ_JBFAZA010000101.1:0-1480 GCF_040681595.1 Amycolatopsis sp. NPDC051716
CAATGCCGGGAAGTTAGGGAGTGGGCGGAGCTGTCAACCCGGTGAGATGGGTAACGGGGTCCCTGCTAGAACAGCGTCGACCAAGATCGATGAACAGCAGGAACCCCGTTGAAACACGAGTCTGTCATTACCCGTTGTATCCGTGTGGCCCAGGGCCGTTTCGCGCCCGGCCACCTCGGCGAACTAACCCGCCTCATCCCGTTCGAGTTGGTCGACGACGCGCTCGCCTCGACCCGAACAACCCAGCAGCGGCTGCGAGACTTGCCCTCCCGTGTGGTCGTCTATCTGCTCATCGCGGCCGGCTTGTTCGCCGAGCTGGGCTACTGCCAGGTGTGGGCACGGCTGGTCGCCGGACTGGACGGCATCCCGGTCGCGACCCCGAGTTCCTCGGCACTGGCCCAGGCCCGCCGCCGGATCGGAGCCGCTCCGCTGGCCGCGGTGTTCCGGCTGCTCGCCGGCCCCGCCCCCGGCACGATCCGCTGGCGGACGCTGCTGGTCTGCGCCATCGACAGCACCACCCTGTTCGTCCCCGACAGCCCCGCCAACCTGACCCAGTTCCCCTACCAGGGCGGCGGAAACGGCCCCTCGGGATATCCCATGCTGCGGCTGATGACCGTGGTGGCCTGTGGCACTCGCACCGTCATTGACATCGCGTTCGGATCATGGCGGATCGGCGAGACCAGCATGGCACCACGCCTGTCCGGCTGCCTGCGTCCGGGAATGCTGTTGCTGGCCGACCGCAACTTCGCCGCCGCCGACCTGATCACCCGCATCGCCTCCACCGGAGCGGACCTGCTCATCCGCGCCAAGAACAACCGGGTCCTGCCCGCGATCACCCGCCTGCCCGACGGATCCTGGCTCTCCCGGCTCGGCGGCACCGACGTCCGGGTGATCGACGCCGAGGTCACCGCCACTCTCGGCGGCCGCAAGCAGCACACCGGCCGCTACCGGCTGCTCACCACACTCACCGACCATCACCGCTACCCCGCCAACGAGGTCGTCGCCCTCTACCACCAGCGCTGGGAGATCGAGACCGCGTTCCTGGAAATGAAATCCACCCTGCTGGGCGGCCGGGTCCTGCGCGCACAGACCCCGGCGGGGATCGAGCAGGAGATCTACGCCCTGCTCTCGGGCTATCAAGCACTACGGCTGGCGATGGCCGATGCGCTGCTCGGACACGAGGCCGCACCCGACCGGGCCGGGTTCAGCATCGCGCTCAACACAGCACGTGACCAGCTGATCCAGGCTGCGGGCGTCATCGCGGACACGGCTATAGACCTCATCGGCGCGATCGGGAAAGCAGTCCAAGCCGGTCTGCTTCCCCGCCGCCGCACCCGCGTCTGCCCGCGAGTGGTCAAACGCGCCATCTCCAAACATCGAGCCAAAGGCCAGACCGACCGCACCAACTACCCAGCAACCATCACCATCACGATCATCACCGAGTTGACACACGCCCCTGAGCCTTAACTTTCCGGCATTG
>NZ_JBFAZA010000102.1:0-1414 GCF_040681595.1 Amycolatopsis sp. NPDC051716
GTCTTGCCGCGGGTACACTGCATCTTCACAGCGAGTTCAATTTCACTGAGTCTCGGGTGGAGACAGCCTGGCCATCATTACGCCATTCGTGCAGGTCGGAACTTACCCGACAAGGAATTTCGCTACCTTAGGACCGTTATAGTTACGGCCGCCGTTTACTGGGGCTTCGATCAAGAGCTTCGCCTTGCGGCTGACCCCATCAATTAACCTTCCAGCACCGGGCAGGCGTCACACCGTATACGTCCACTTTCGTGTTTGCACAGTGCTGTGTTTTTATTAAACAGTTGCAGCCAGCTGGTATCTTCGACTGGCTTCAGCTCCATCCGCAAGGGACTTCACCTACATGCCAGCGTGCCTTCTCCCGAAGTTACGGCACCATTTTGCCTAGTTCCTTCACCCGAGTTCTCTCAAGCGCCTTGGTATTCTCTACCTGACCACCTGTGTCGGTTTGGGGTACGATTTAATGTTACCTGATGCTTAGAGGATTTTCCTGGAAGCAGGGCATCAACTACTTCTGCACCGTAGTGCATCGTCATCACGCCTCAGGGTTAGTATGCAACCGGATTTACCAGGTCACACCCCCTACACGCTTAAACCGGGACAACCGTCGCCCGGCTAGCCTAGCCTTCTCCGTCCCCCCTTCGCAGTAACACCAAGTACAGGAATATTAACCTGTTTCCCATCGACTACGCTTTTCAGCCTCGCCTTAGGGGTCGACTCACCCTGCCCCGATTAACGTTGGACAGGAACCCTTGGTCTTCCGGCGAGCGGGCTTTTCACCCGCTTTATCGTTACTCATGTCAGCATTCGCACTTCTGATACCTCCAGCAACCCTCACAGGCCACCTTCAACGGCTTACAGAACGCTCCCCTACCCAACAACGCCTAAGCGTCGCTGCCGCAGCTTCGGTGCATGGTTTAGCCCCGTTACATCTTCCGCGCAGGCCGACTCGACCAGTGAGCTATTACGCTTTCTTTAAATGATGGCTGCTTCTAAGCCAACATCCTGGCTGTCTATGCCTTCCCACATCGTTTCCCACTTAACCATGACTTTGGGACCTTAGCTGGCGGTCTGGGTTGTTTCCCTCTTCACGACGGACGTTAGCACCCGCCGTGTGTCTCCCGTGATAACATTCTTCGGTATTCGGAGTTTGCATCGGTTTGGTAAGCCGGGATGGCCCCCTAGCCGAAACAGTGCTCTACCCCCGAAGATGAGTTCACGAGGCGCTACCTAAATAGCTTTCGGGGAGAACCAGCTATCTCCCGGTTTGATTGGCCTTTCACCCCCAGCCACAAGTCATCCGCTAATTTTTCAACATTAGTCGGTTCGGTCCTCCAGTTAGTGTTACCCAACCTTCAACCTGCCCATGGCTAGATCACCGGGTTTCGGGTCTATACCTTGCAACTAATCGCCC
>NZ_JBFAZA010000103.1:0-1268 GCF_040681595.1 Amycolatopsis sp. NPDC051716
GTGGAGTTGCCCCGTGGAGCCGGACACCTTGATTCCAGACAGTGGTCTGGAGGGAGGATGTCCTGGTGTCTCGCAGGTCGAAGTATCCGGAGCAGTTCCGTCGCGACGCGGTCGAGCTGGTGAACTCGAGTGATCGTCCGTTGCGGCAGATCGCCCGGGAGTTGGGGGTCAACCACGAGACCCTGCGGTCCTGGGTCAACGTCGCCAAACAGGCCGCCGAAGCCGGCCCATCGGCGGAGGACCAGGCGGTGGCCGATGAGGTGACACGGTTGCGCAAACAGGTCGCTGAGCTGCAGAAAGAGAAGGAGATCCTGCGGAAAGCAGCCGCCTATTTTGCGCGCGAGATGGATCGATGAGCTACCGCTACCGGTTCATCTCCGAACACCGCACCACCTACGGCGTCAAGCGGTTGTGCCAAGTCCTCGGGCTGCGCCGGCAAGGCTTCCATGAGTGGGTCGCCGCCGAGCAGGTCCGGGCTGCGCGGGCGGAGGCCGAGGCCGAACTGGTCATCCTTATCGGCCGGATTCATGCCGAGCACCGCGGGGCCTACGGGGTCCCGCGGATCACCGCCGAACTGCACCGCCGCGGCCACCCGGTGAACCACAAACGGGTCGAGCGGCTGATGCGCGAACTCGGGCTGACCGGGATCACCCGCCGCAAACGCCGCACCACCACCCGGCCTGCGGCCGGTCCGGTCACCCCGGTGGCCGACCTGATCCGCCGCGACTTCACCGCCTCCGCTCCCGGCACCCGGTTGGTCGGGGATATCACCTGCCTGCCCACCTTCCAAGGCTGGCTCTACCTGGCCACCGTCATCGACCTGCACACCCGCGAAGTCGTCGGCCACGCCATGGCTGAGCACATGCGGACTGACCTGGTCTGCCAGGCGATCGACCTGGCCACCGCCCGCGGCCTCATCCAGCCCGAGGCGGTGTTTCACTCCGACCGCGGCGTCCAATACACCTCGGGCCAGTTCCGCGCCGCCCTCGCCGAACACAAGATCCGCCCGTCAGTGGGGCGGGTCGGGTCCTGCTACGACAACGCGGTCGCCGAAGCCTTCTTCGCCACGCTGAAAACCGAGATCGGTGCCTCGATCTGGCCCACCCGCAGCGAGGCCCGCCGAGACGTGTTCACCTGGCTGCGCTACTACAACCACAAGAGGCTGCACTCCACCATCGGCCAGAACACCCCAGCCGAAACCCGAACCAACTATCGTCAGGCCCCGGCTGCCTAACAACCCCGTGTCCGCCCCACCGGGGCAACTCCAC
>NZ_JBFAZA010000104.1:0-1210 GCF_040681595.1 Amycolatopsis sp. NPDC051716
GGGGGGTGTCCCTATCTGGTTGTCAAGCCGCAGCGGCAGCGGGGTGGCGGTAGTGGGTGCCGTTGCGGAGCATGGCGTAGAGGACGTCGCAGCGGCGTCTGGCCAGGCAGATGAGGGCGGCGTTGTGTTTCTTGCCCTCAGCTCGCTTGCGGTCGTAGTAGGTCCGGCTGGTCGGATCCGACAGGGCGGCGAAGGCGGCGAGGAAGAAGGCGCGTTTGAGCTGGCGGTTGCCGGTTCGGGCCGGATGCTCGCCCTTGATGCTGGTGCCGGAGCTGCGGGTCACGGGGGCGATGCCCGCGTAGGCGGCCAGGTGCCCCGAGCTGGCGAAGTGGGAGGCGTCGCCGACTTCGAGGAGGATGCGGGCTGCGGTCCTGACTCCGATGCCGGGCATCGAAGTCAGGACCCCGGCAAGAGGGTGCGCATCAAGTATCCCCTCGACCTGCTCAGCAACCTGTTTCCGTTGCTGCAGAACAGTCTTCAGGCTGTCGGCCAGTCGCGGGAGCACCGTGTCCGCGGCGGCGGTGCCCGGGACGGTGACGGTCTGCTCGCCGAGGGCAGTCATGATCGCCTCGACCAGTTTTTCGCCGAGTCGGGGCGCGTGGACCTTGGCGATCGCGGTGAGTTTGCGGCGGCCGGCCTTGGCGATCCCGGCCGGGCCACCGCAACGCGAGAGGATTTCCAGCACCGCAGGGTGGCTGATCCTGGGGCCGATGGCGTGTTCGAGGGTGGGGTGGATGCCGGTGAGCAGTCCGCGGATCCGGTTGGCGATGCGGGTGGCTTCGCCGGCCAGGTCGTCGTCGAACCCGACGAGTACCTCCAGCTCGGCCAGAGCCTCGTCGCCGACGTCGACCGGGCGCAATGTGTGGGGCAGCGAGCGAGCCGCGTCGGCGATGACGAACGCGTCGCGGGCGTCGGTTTTGGCTCGGCCGGGGTAGAGGTCGGCGATGCGGCGCATGGCCAGGCCGGGCAGGTAGGCGACCTGATGCCCGGCGGCGCGGGCGACCGCGACCGGCAACGCCCCGATCGTGGCGGGCTGGTCGACCACGACCAGCACTGGGCCGTAGGCGGCGAGCTTGTCGAAGAGGGCTTTCAGCTTGGGTTCGGTGTTGGGCAGCGGCCCGTCATGCAGCCGCTTCCCGTCCGGGTCCAGACCGACTGCGTGGTGGGCTTCCTTACCGACGTCCAGGCCGAGGAACACGCTGAAGCTGCT
>NZ_JBFAZA010000105.1:0-1139 GCF_040681595.1 Amycolatopsis sp. NPDC051716
CTAGTGACCCGCACCTGAAATTCGTCGGCAATATCGTGCGAGTGAGTCGATGATCTCTTCGGCGGTCTTGGTCCACACGAACGGCTTGGGGTTCTGGTTCCAGTTCTTGATCCACTCGCGGATGTCTTTCTCCAGCGCCGCAACGCTCTTGTGGACTCCACGGCGGATCAGCTGATCGGTGAGGAACCCGAACCAGCGCTCGACCTGGTTGATCCAGCTCGATCCGGTGGGGGTGAAGTGCATGTGGAACCGGGGGTGCTTGGCCAGCCATGCCTTGATCGCCGGGGTCTTGTGGGTGCCGTAGTTGTCGCAGATCAGATGGATGTCGAGTTGCGCGGGGACGGTCTTGTCGATCGTGGTCAGGAAGTTCCTGAACTCGGCGGCTCGATGCTTGCGGTGCAGTTCGCCGATCACGGTGCCGTCGGCGATGTTAAACGCGGCGAACAGGCTGGTGATGCCGTGGCGGACGTAGTCGTGGCTGCGTCGCTCGGGCATGCCCGGCATCATCGGCAGTACCGGCTGGGAGCGGTCCAGTGCTTGAACCTGGCTTTTTTCGTCGGCGCACAGCACCACCGCCCGTTCCGGCGGGTTGTGATAGAGCCCGACGACATCGATGACCTTGTCCACGAACAACGGGTCGGTGGACAACTTGAAGGTGTCGGTCTGGTGGGGCTTGAGCCCGAAGTCCCGCCAGATCCGTCCGATCGTCGACTTCGACAGCCCGGACCGTTCGGCCATCGACGCGCGTGACCAATGCGTGGCGTTGCGGGGCGTCTGCTCCAGGGTCGTCACGATCACGTCCTCGACCTTCTCGAGCGTGATCGACGGCGGCCGGCCCGGCCGGTCCTCGTCGACCAGCCCGTCCAATCGCTGCGCGACGAACCGGGATCGCCACTTGCCCACCGTCATCCGATTGATCCCGAGCCGCTCCGCCACCTCCATATTGGACAAGCCCTCCGCGCACGCCAGCACGATCCGGCATCGCAACGCCAGCGCCTGCGCCGACTTCGCCCGCCGCTCCCACCGCAGCAACGTCGCACGCTCGTCATCACTGAGGATCAGCTCGACCTTGGACCGTCCACGACCCGCCATCACCGCATCCTACAATTAGATAGCGAACTTCAGGCGCAGGACACTAG
>NZ_JBFAZA010000106.1:0-1059 GCF_040681595.1 Amycolatopsis sp. NPDC051716
GGCCAGCTCATCATACGACGGACGAACACCTTCCCCCACAACAAGATCATCCCACAGTCCCGTTCACAGCCCAGAAACGACCTGAACAGTCACCGCAGGGATGCCACCAACATGTGTTCGAGTCCCCCTCTCTCGGACATAGTATTACCCCACGGATCGCGAAACGCGATCTTGACGCTGGGATGATCGCAGCTCAGCTCGAATCGATCTCTTGCGGTCGCCATCCGGCGCCGTCGTAGACGATGATCTTCCCTGAGTCGCGCAGCGCTGCTGCCACCTCTCCGTGTTGTGGTCGGCCAAGCTCCGGCCTGGTGTGGTCCTCGATGCCTTCATATCTGAGTCGGAGGCTGATCTCGTCGACGGGATGGTCTTCGCCGATGTAGGGCGTTTTCGGTCGCGGCTGGCCTGCGCGTTGTGTGCTGGTGGGGCCGTGGCGGCAGCGGTAAGTCGAGCGCCCGTGGTTTCCAGTGCGAGTCCAGCAGTCGATCGCAGACACCGCGGTGGATCAGCCCAGCGAGGGCGAACCGGCGAGTCCGGCCGCCGTGGGCTGGACGCTTCGCTTGGGGTGCGGTTGGTGGGGCGAGGGCGAGGCACTGGAGGCGTCGGCCCCAGCGGGCGTCTCGCGGATCCATTTGGTGATCTCCGCCCAAACCATGTCCTTCTCGGTGTAGCGGCGGCTCCACTCGGCGGACACGGCTTCGTCGGCCCTGCCGTGGACGGCGAGCACCGTGACGCCGGGACCGGTCAGTTCCAGCGGTGACGTCCAGGCGTAGTGCCCGTCGACCAGCAAGGGCACGCCCATGAGGTCGAACGGGTTCAGACGTCGAGATGGTCGAGGGCGTCTTCGACCACGCGCGCGACGAACGTGGCGTCGAGCGGCTCGCGGGAGAACCAGCGACGGTAGAACAGCGGGCCGGCCACGGCGGCGGTGACGTCGGCCGCCCCACGATCCGCGGCGAGCTCGCCGCGAGTTCGCGCGCGTTCGGTCACCACACCGAAGGGAGCCATCAAGCGGGCGTGCAGATCCGCATGAAGCCCGGCCAGCTCGGGCTCGCGCTC
>NZ_JBFAZA010000107.1:0-1050 GCF_040681595.1 Amycolatopsis sp. NPDC051716
GCTAGAGCCTGTTTCGATGTGCTGACCAGCGGAGCTTCTGGCCGACATGGTCGGTGCGGCGTGTCCTGGATCAAATAGACGAGGTCTCCGGTAGACCGATCAACGACCAAGCTGATCAAGAACACCGGAGACCTCGTGCCCAGCCTAGCGGCGACGGGGCGAGCCGACCTGACCGACGCGCAGTGGGCGATCCTGGAACCACTGCTGCCCGTCGGCAAGAAGCCAGGCCGCCCACCTCTGTGGAGTAAACGTCAACTCCTGGACGGCATTCGCTGGCGGGTCCGTGTCGGTTCGCCGTGGCGTGACGTCCCACCCGTGTATGGCTGCTGGCAAACCGTCTATGGCTTGTTCCGACGCTGGCAGCGCGCCGGTGTGTGGGCGTTGATCCTGGCCGGGTTGCAGACCCGGGCCGATGCCGCCGGGCTGATCACCTGGGAGGTGAGCGTGGATTCCACGATCAACCGGGCGCACCAGCACGCAGCAGGCGCCCGCATCGAGGGTGACCTGCAGAAAGAACCGCCCGGCGGTATCGGCGAGCCCGAACCGGCCGACCACGCGCTGGGCCGGTCCCGGGGAGGCTTCACGACCAAGCTGCATTTGGCCACCGAGCAAGGCCAGAAACCACTGTCGTTGCTGGTGACCGCCGGTCAGCGTGGTGATTCCCCGCAGTTCGAGGCGGTGCTGGCCAAGGTCCGGGTCGCCCGGATTGGTGGTGGGCGAGCCCGGACCCGGCCGGATCGGGTCCTGGCGGACAAGGCTTACAGTTCCCGGGCCAACCGGGCTTATCTGCGGCGGCGGGGGATCGCGTGCACGATTCCCCAGCCCGCTGATCAGGTCCGGCATCGCCGCAACCGCGGCCGGGCCGGCGGGCGGCCACCGGCGTTCGACCCGGAGGTCTACAAGCAGCGTCATGCGGTCGAGTGCGGCATCAACCGGCTCAAACGCAACCGAGGCGTCGCCACACGGTTCGACAAACTCGCGGTTCGTTACGAGGCAACCGTGCACATCGCGGCGATCAACGAGTGGCTACGACATTGAAACAGGCTCTAG
>NZ_JBFAZA010000108.1:0-1024 GCF_040681595.1 Amycolatopsis sp. NPDC051716
AACCGTGCCATCGGACGTGCCTCAGTTGTTCCAACATTCTTTGGGGTTAATGAGCCAATCTTATTTGGTGCACCAATCGTATTGAATCCGATTTTCTTTGTACCGTTCATTTTCACTCCGATTGTCAACGTTTGGATCTTTAAATTCTTTGTTGACACATTGAACATGAACTCATTCTCTGCCAACCTTCCATGGGTTACTCCTGGTCCGTTGGGAATTGTACTCGGTACTAACTTCCAAGTTCTATCATTTATCTTAGCCGGACTCTTGGTAGTTGTTGATACTATCATTTATTACCCATTTGTTAAGGTATACGATGAACAAATTCTTGAAGAAGAACGTTCTGGTAAAACAAACGATGCTCTTAAAGAAAAAGTAGCTGCAAACTTCAATACTGCTAAAGCAGATGCCGTTCTTGGAAAAGCAGGCGTTGCTAAAGAAGATGTAGCAGCAAACAATAATATCACAAAAGAAACTAATGTCCTTGTTCTTTGTGCAGGTGGAGGTACAAGTGGCTTGCTTGCCAATGCCTTGAACAAAGCAGCAGCAGAATACAATGTTCCAGTCAAGGCGGCAGCGGGTGGTTACGGTGCTCACCGTGAAATGTTGCCAGAGTTTGACTTGGTAATCTTGGCTCCACAGGTCGCTTCAAACTTCGATGATATGAAGGCTGAAACAGATAAATTGGGCATTAAACTTGTAAAAACTGAAGGAGCTCAATATATCAAATTGACACGTGACGGAAAAGGTGCTCTTGCATTTGTTCAACAACAGTTTGATTAATAAATTTGTAAAAGTTATTTGAGACGAGATCACTCATTCCATTTCCTTGGTTTTCAGAACACAGAATCTCGTCTCAAATGCTTTTTTTGAAAGGACTTACACTTATGACTAAAACACTTCCTAAAGATTTTATTTTTGGTGGTGCTACAGCTGCTTATCAAGCAGAAGGTGCAACTCACACAGATGGTAAGGGCCCAGTAGCATGGGATAAGTATCTTGCAGACAATTATTGGTATACAGC
>NZ_JBFAZA010000109.1:0-1001 GCF_040681595.1 Amycolatopsis sp. NPDC051716
GATTTGCCATACAAATGAATTTTGCGGGAAATCAAAAGTGGCCAACGAGTGCCGGGTGGCGGGGGCGCCCCACCAGAGAGCTCGGAGGGTATGTGAGAGCGGGTGGCCAGTCGAGCAATCGGCCGGCCACAACACAACCGCAATCAAACAACTGTACCATATCTTGAAGACTTTCATTGCGTGGTCCCTTGAACAGGCTTGCAGGCTCCGGTCTCGCTAGCGAGGGATTCATAGTGTTGGTCGGCCCCCACGAAACCGGTCGCTCAGGCTTCACGGCGTACTGGGGATGCCCTGAAGGCGACGAATGCCCCGGCAATCGCCGCTGTAGGGATGGGTTCTGTGGATTACTGGCCTCTGGCGAGTTCTACCATCGAGCAACGGAAGGCAACCACGCCCGCCGGACGCCGCAATGGCTGAAGTCGGGCGCTGAGTCCTTCTCCTGGCGTGCCCCAGGCCACACGCCGCCCGTTCGGGCTCAGTGTGGTCGACGGCTTCGCTGGGGAACACATGAGTGGGAAAGCGGATTGCCGGCTCGCACGGCGCCCACGGCTCCTGCCGCAGGTGCTTTGCCCGGCGCGTCTCCGGACGCCACCCAGTGAACTTGACATCTCTCCGGCGCTGCTCGCAGCACCGGTTGCCGTTTTTCCGCGGCGGACGATAGTTATCTGGTTGATTCTGCCAGTAGTCATATGCTTGTCTCAAAGATTAAGCCATGCATGTCTAAGTATAAGCAATTATACAGCGAAACTGCGAATGGCTCATTATATAAGTTATCGTTTATTTGATAGTACCTTACTACTTGGATAACCGTGGTAATTCTAGAGCTAATACATGCTAAAAATCCCGACTTCGGAAGGGATGTATTTATTAGATTAAAAACCAATGCCCTCTGGGCTCTTTGGTGATTCATGATAACTTCTCGAATCGCACGGCCTTGCGCCGGCGATGGTTCATTCAAATTTCTTCCCTATCAACTTTCGATGTTTGGGTATTGGCCAAAC